>CANRMD010000040.1 GCA_947631645.1 Candidatus Gastranaerophilales bacterium | reverse complement strand
CCCGAGGGAGCAGCAACCGAACCGAGCGGAAAAAACCGAAAGGTTTTTGAAAGCGAGGTTGCAAGGGTTGTGCGAACAGGAAAAACCAAGAAGCGAAATTCCGTACGGACAAAATCCGGTTAGCGAGAACTGAAATGACGACAGGCGAAGCCGAAGGAGTGTCAAGTTCGAGCGAAAGGAATTTCAAGAAGCGGTTTTTCCGCAGGGTCGCCCGCAGAGCGGGTTTATAGTTGGGCTTAAATATAGTAAGTCAGTCCAAATCTAGAGGTGCTATGCACCCCCGAGGGAGCTGCAACCGAACAAATTAAAAAATTTAAAAAATCAATTTTATAAAATATTTTCCAAAGAGCAAAAGCCCTATTATTACACTAATACAGGCTATCAAAAGCACCATACCTGCAGACATATCTTTTGCCATCTCTACAAGTCGGGAATAATTATTTTTATAAACAGCATCGAGTGTAAATTCTATAACAGAATTTAAAAGCTCACATATTAAAACTAACGCTATCATTACTATTAATATACATATATCGGTTATAGTAAACCTGAATAATAAAGCTCCTATTATTACTGCTATTGAAATAAAAATTTCTATAACAAAATTTCTTTGTGAAGAAACAGCTAATTTTAATCCATGAATAGCATTTGATATACTTTCTGCGACACTTGAAGATTTAAATTTTGTCATAATACCTCAGCCTTTATTTTATTTTGGGTTTCAACCATAAAATTAAAGTCAGTTTCATTTTGATGGTCATAACCTAACAAATGCAAGATACCATGAGATAAAATATAATACAATTCATCCGTAAAGGCAGTATTATTTTCTTTTGCCTGAGATTGAATTTTATCAAGCGAAACAATGATTTCACCAAGATTAATTTCTCCGTCGAAGATAAATTTTTCATCTTCTTTCGAGTCTGCGAATATTGCAAATGTTATAACATCAGTCGGAGCATCTTTTTTACGGTATTCCTTATTTATTCTGTGAATTTCTTCATTATTTACAAGTACTATGTCAAAACTGATTACAGAATATTTATAATTTTTAAGACAAGAATTATCAATTATATTTTTATCTTTAAAAATATACTCGGTCATTTTAACGGTATCTGAATGAACTTTTAATTCATCGATTTCAAAATTTTCGTATATTTTTTCCACAAAAATATTAAATTCCGTCATAATAGTATCCGTTATTGATTTTCCTTGTTTTGAATTTCTTCAATAGATTCTTGGTATTTAATCCTTTTATGGAATACGCTTCTTAAGACTCTTGAGAGTGTAGCGGCAATAACTTTAATATCTTTTAAAGTTAAAGGACTTTCCGAAAGCTGATTATCATCTAAACGGTCTTTAATAATTTTATTAATCAACGCGTCGAGTTCTTCTTGTGAGTGGTCTTTTAAAGTACGCGAAGCTGATTCAACAGCATCAGCAATCATAAGAATTGCAGTTTCTTTAGTATTTGGTTTGGGGCCTGTATAACGGAATTGTTCTTCTTTAACATTTTCCGCACCTTCTTGAGCAACCGCTTGATTATAAAAATAACTAGCAAGAGAATCACCATGATGCTGAGTCATAAAATCTTGTATAATTTCGGGGATATGGTATTCTTTAGCTAAAGCTATACCGTCTTTTGTATGCGAAGTAATAACCATTTTACTTGAACGCGGTGTTAACTTTTCATGAGGGTTTTCTATTCCCGAGTATGTTTGATTTTCAACAAAAAACAGAGGTCTTACTATTTTACCCACATCATGATAAAGTGCACCGACTCTTGCTAAAATCGGGTCAGCCCCGATAGCTTCCGCCGCTGATTCAGCCAGATTAGAAACTCTCAAACTGTGTTCAAAAGTACCCGGGGCGACTTCATGCAGTTTCTTTAATAACGGTTGATTATAATCACCCAGTTCTGCCAAACCAAAAGTTGTTATTACTTTAAATGTACCCTCTAATATAGGTATCATTCCCAAAGCAAATATACCCGAGAAAAAGCCGTTTAATACACCGGCGGTTATATCCTGAAGCAATCTTCCGAAGCCTAAATCATAATATACGCATAAAATAATTAAAGACATCATTAAAGATGAATATAACCCTACTCTTATTAAATCAAATCGTCTTGAATACCTTATTGTCGTCATTCCTATAGTTGAAATTATTGCAGATAAAATAAACACCGACATTGCTAATGCCGAAAATTGAAGCGACAAAATAATTATAGTCAGCAACGTTACGGTTATAAAAAACGAGCTTCGCGGGTTTAAAAATACGGATAATGTTATTGTAAAGAACGGGAACGGCAGTATAAATACCGACCAAGTAGAGGGCAATAATACCGCAAGTATTGATATAAGAACACATAATGTTGCTACTATCAACAAATGTCTTTTATCAAAATATTTTGGTTCAAAAAGTTTTATATAACTAATAACGGAAAAAATACCAATCCCGACCAAACAAAATATACCCAATACTCCGAAGTAATTAATTCTTCTTAAGATATTATAACCGGCTTTACTTAAAGCTTCTTTTTTAACTTGGGTTATAGGCTCACCCGCATTAACTATAACGGAACCCTTTGCAAACTTAACTTTAATAGGTGCAACACTTTCTCTTGCATTTTTTCTTGCAAGTGCTGTTGCTTCTTCATCAACAATCATATTAGGAACAATAACCTGTTCCAAAAGAGCAACTATAACTTTACTCTGATTATTTGGAGTATTAGGCTCCATATTTCTTCTTATTATTTTAGCTAAAGTATTTTCTTCAAAATCTTTTTCGGTTATTCCTTCGTTTAACACCTGTGTAAGAGTTTTATCCGATTGAGCATATACTTTATTTAATTGGTCTTCAGATGCATTAATAAAATAACTTATTACGTAATTTTTTACGGAATTATCGGAAATATCCAAAATAACATCAAGTTCTTTAACTTTAGCTTGTTCGTCAATTTTATCCAAGCGAATATTTTCTATTTCTTCAATAATTTCATTTAAATTATTTTTAATGTAAACATCATCAGCGGTAGAATAAACAAGTTTTACCTTTTGGGCAACCTCTCTTCGTCTTTTTTCGGTTTTAAAACTGTCAATAACCTCTATATCTTTTGGTGCCGTAATCATTACTTTACTTGTATTATCACTTCCGACTATCGTCTGAAAAAAGAAATATTTTGAAACCAAAATTCCGGTTATTAACAATGCAAAACAAAATATTAATGCAAAGTTTATTAAGAATTTCGGTGATTTAATATCCTCTATTTTTTTATTTATATCAATTTTTTTCATAACTATACCGCATACTTATTTATCAATTAATTTTACATCAATTAGCTCATTTTGCAAATTTATAATATAATTAACTTAATGTGAGTAATCGTTTTTTCTAAAATATGCAAATTAAAAATTTTATAAAACCGTTTATTAAAATATTTACAGTTATTGCCGTAATTGAGTGTATTTATTTGTTTTTAACACCAATTGCAATAGAAAAAGTGCTTTGTACAAACTATATTAAAAATATTGTTTCAAAAAATACAAATGCTCAAATCAAATATTCTAAACCGAAAATCAAAACTCATATTATTCCTTCGGTTTCTATAGAATTTAATTCTTTTGAAATTGACGATAAAAATACTGCAAGTACTTTTTTAATCACTCAAAATCCTAAAATTAAAATCTTGCTTCTGCCTTTATTACTTAAAAGGGTTAATATAAAGTCTTTCAACGCCGATAAAATATATATTAATGTTGAAAAAAATGAAGACGGAAGTTTTAATTTTGAAAAATTGTTCCCTAAAAAAGATAAAAAATTATTTAAACTAAAATATAACAATATAAATTTTAATGTCGTTTCCTTATCCGTTCATGAGCATGATAAGAAACTTGATAAAATAAATCTTTTAAACGCGGAACCTTTAAAAATAAAAGGTAATAAAAAGAAAAATATTATTTTTATTAAAACAAAAGGAATTGTTTTTTCAAATAATAAAAGTGAATTTGATATAGATTTAAAAGCAAAATATCCTATATCCTTTAAAGATTTTAATAAAGATGACCTTGAAGGCAGCTGCTTTATATACAATTTAGACTTAAAGCAGTTTTTACCGTATTTAAAAAATCAAAATATAAAAAAACTGGAAGGCTTTATTGATTACATACAATTATCTTCTTCAAAAAAAGAAGAACAAAATAATCTTGTTTTAAATACCAAATTTAACAATGTTATTTTTGATAAAGAAGGCTGGAAAAATTATATAATAGCCTCGGGCGAAAATAACATAAATTCTGCAATATCATTAAAAGATAATATTATAAATATAAAATCATTCAGTTACAATGCGGATAAAATAAACATAAAAGCAAACGGAACCATAGAACTTGATAAAAAGCCCAAGCTCGATATTCAAACTGAAGTAATTGATTCAAGAGCGGAAAATATTGCTTCAATACTGCCTCCCAATTTGGTTCCGCAATATATGACAATAGAAAAAGTAAAGACATACGGTGTATACGGAGATTTAAACGCAAAAGTTAATATAAAAGGAATTGTTCCTCAGCCAGATATAACAGGTTATGTTATAGCGGAAAACGTTAAAGTACTTGATAAATCTATTCATAATCTGCATAAAGGCACCGTCAAAATTAATTTTGATAAAAGAATATTAAATATGGATATTCTGGTTAATCTTTTTGATAACCAAAAAGCGAATATCAAAGGTTACGTGTATATGTTTAGAGACGGAATAAACAACGTAACAATTAAAACGACGGATAATATAGATTTTCCTCTTGCACAAAAAATTGTAGTACCTGTCAGCAAAGTATTTAACTTTCAATTAGGGCCGATACCCGAAATGAATATTACTTCAGGTAAAGGGATAATTGATGTAAATGTTCAAGGTTCTATTGATTACGTAAACTTAAACGGATACAGCAGTTTTGATAAAGCACAGCTTACATATAACGGGCTGTTCGGCGAAGTTAAAAACGGAAAAGGAAGACTTGATTTTAAGGAAGATACCGTTTATTTTAAATCAGAACGTGCTTTTGTTAAAAATAATCCGCTCTCTATTGACGGAAAAGTCCGAATTAACAAAGATTTAGATTTTAATATTTCATCATCAAAAGCTCAAGCAGAAGATTTACTTGAAATTATTAACAAAAGCGACCTTTTAAAAGATGTAAAAGCGGGATTAAAAATAATAACAAAAGCATCAGGATTAACTAAATTGACTGTTAATATAACGGCAAAAATAGTCCCTGTTCCGTTCGGACAACCTCCATTGCCGCCTGAAGAAGCTTTTGAAGATATGAAAGTTAAAGGCTCTCTATATTTGTTTTCGGATGATTGCTTTATTGAGGGTTTTTATACTCCCATAAGTAAAATAAAAGGGATTGTTGATTTTACCGAAACTCTTGTAACCATTAATAATCTTAGTGCAATTTCGGGAACATCTCCAATTGAAATATCAGGTAAAATAATTAATGATTTAGATACTAAAATACCTTTTGTAGATATTTTAGTAACCTCCGACAGTGTTAACCTTAAAGATACAATTAAATTTTTAACAAAATCATACCTGTATCCTAAAAATTATCCCGATTTATCTCCTTTATATAATATTGCGTCAAAACATGATTTATATTTTAAATATACGGCTAAAGCCATTGACTTTGTTACAAATAAAGCTTATGCGGTAATGAACTTTATACCTGATAATACTCAAAACCCTATCAAGGCAAAATCAGGAAAAATTATAATGGAAAACGCTAATGTAAAAGTTGAAAATATTAATGCGGATTTATTTGATTCTTTTTTAAAAATCAACGGAGAAATAAAAAGAGTCGATACTTTAAACCCTATCTATAATTTAGATATAAATACAAATAAATTTAATTTGGCAAACTTAGATAATGCACAAGAAATAACCATTTTGCCAGAACAAATAAAAAATATATTAAAACAATTCCACAATTATCAAGGTTTTGCGGATGTTAATTTAAAAATCACAAAAAATATTTTCAGCGGAAAAGCAGAACTTATAAAACCTCAAATGGAGCATTGCAATTCAAAGACTCCGCTTCAATTTGATGATATAGATATTTTATTTGATAATAACAAACTTATTTTAAACAATTTGTCAGCAAAAGCAGATGACATGCCTGTATACGGCAACTTTAAAATATCAAATCTAAATAAAGAACCGCAAATAAAAGGATATTTAACTTCAAAAATAACAAATAATTTTATAAAAAACTATCTTCCCAAAGATTATGCACAAAAAATAATACTTGAGGGAGATATAAACTTTAGTGCCGATATTTCGGGAAGTATAAACGATATAAATATAAAACCTAAATTAACCTTTTATCCCGATGCGGATATAACAATTGACGGTTCGGGGTTAGGAGAAGTAACCGATAAAAGAGAATTTATCGGAAATATTTATCTTAAAGATAAAAAAATAAATATAAAAAAATTAGATTATGTAAAATATATAGCAACTCAAAATAACACATATTATCCGCTTATATTTGCAAGCCTTAACGGTATTTTAAATATAAATAAAGATAATATAATAGAGCCTGAAGAAATATATTTAAAAACAAACAAAAATATATCCGCAAAAGTATTAAATATCCTTTTAAAAAGTCCTGTATTCCAGCAAGGAACTTTAAATTGCGATTTAAAATATACATTCGATAAATTAACAAAAACAGCAAAATTAAAAGGGACAATGGATTGCAGAAACCTTGATATACCTTTATTTGATACTATTATAAAGAATATAAAACTAAAAACAACCTCGGATGATATAAATATAAACATTTTCGGCTTTATAAATGAGTCCAAAATAACAATAAATTCAATCCTTGCAAATAACCTGTACGAAAAACCAAAAGTTCATGCTCTAAAAATATATGCCGACCAAATAGATAACGACAAACTTCTCAGGAGTTTTTCCAAAGCTCATAATGCAATGACAAATAACAATAAAATTAAAAATACCGATTTATCAGCACTCAGCATAGAAAAAGGCTATTTAGAAATAAAGAAAATTATAATAAAATCGCTGGAAGCAGAAAATTTAACAAGCGATTTTTCAGTAGATAAAGACGGAATTTTTAAAGCCGATGATATAAAAGTTCAGGTGGGAGAAGGAGATATACAAGGTTCAATATTATATAATTTGACAAACAGCAAATTCCAAGGCGATTTTGAATTAAAAAATGTTGATGCAAATTACGTAGCAGAAACACTGTTTGACGGTAAAAACCAAATATACGGAAATGCCAGCGGAAAGGTTATATTGTCATCGCAAGGTTTAACGGATAAAGAAATCATTCAAAACCTTTCGGGTTTGGTATTCTTTGATATATCAGACGGCAGAATGCCCAAATTGGGTTCTCTTGAATATCTTTTAAGAGCAAGTAATATTATAAAAAGCGGAGTTACAGGGTTTACTTTAAACAGCATTTTAGAACTGCTGAACTTAGTAAAGACAGGTTATTTTTCAAATATTAGCGGTTCTTGCAAAATTGATAACGGAATAGCAAACAATATAGAAATATTCTCCAAAGGTGAAAATTTGAGCTTATATATCCACGGTTCATACGATATTGCAAATACAAATGCTGATATGGAAATTTTAGGTAAACTCTCAAGAAGAATATCAACAATATTCGGAAAAATCGGAAATACATCACTTAATACATTTTTTAAACTTATTCCCGGTATTTCAATGTTAGATTTCGGCAGAAAAGATTTTATTGAAGATGTGGAAAAAATTCCGTCATTTACAAACGGTGATTATGAATCAAGAATATTCCAAGCAATAATAAACGGAGATATAAACTCCTCAGGCTATGTACAAAGTTTTAAATGGGTAAAACAAAAGCCTCAATAACTTGAGGCGTTTATTGTTTGTTATTCTTTAACGGGTTGTGGGGTTGGTTGGACAGGTTTTATATATTTTCTTTGTCCTCTTTTTGATTTTTCAAACTGCTTTTTACGTTTTTCCATTTCTTGTTTTTGTTCTTTTTTGATTTTTGAAAATTCTTTCTTTTGTTCTTCAGTTAAAACATTTTCAAAATTTTTCATATTTTCTTTTCTTAAATTATCTGCTTGCAATTTTAAAGCATCCAATTCTTTTAAAAGTTCCGCCGTTTTTTTAGATTTTTCTTCATCGGAGAGATTTGCATCTTCAACGACTGCTCTTATATCCTGACGTTTAAGTTTAATCTGTTCAAAAACAGGTTTAACTTTTTCGTGGTCATTTTTTCTGTTTTCTTCAATTTGTTTTTTCTGTTCTTCAGTTAAATTTAAACGTTTTTCAAATTCCGCTTTTTTAGCTTGCATTTCCGCTTTGTTAAAATGCTTTGGTCCGTTAAATTTCATGGGATGATTTTTATCAATTTGAGGTCCGGGCCCGAAATATTTTGCACCTTTAGGAATTTCCCCCATATAATGGTGTGCCATGGGTTTTTGAATAGCATATTCATTATCCGCAACAGGTGCTTTAACCTCATCAGCCATTGCTGCATTTATGCCTGTACCTGCAATGAGAGCAATAATTGCCGTTGAAATAAATAATTTTTTGTTCATTATTATCTCCTTTCAAATTAAATCTTTTAAAGTAATACTAAGTTCTTTTCGTGCATTAAATAACCTTGAACGCACAGTCCCAACAGGGCATTTTATCTTTTCTGCAATTTCTTCATAATTCATATTTTGCATTTCATACATAACTATAACTTCTCTTAATTTTGGTTTTAATTTATCTATAGCTTCAATTACTTGTTTATTGCGTTGTTTTTGTATTAATTCAGATTCAACTGTTTCTTTATTATCTTTTACTTCATTTAATATGTCCTCATCGGTAACATAATTTTGTGAATTTTTAAAATAAGCTGACTTTAAATAATCCCTGCAGATATTTGCGGTAACAGTATTTATCCAGCTTTTAAATTTGCCGGTTTCTTTATATTTATCCAAATTTTTCCAGGTTCTAATATAAACTTCCTGTTCTAAATCTTCATTATTAGCCCCTGTCATATTGGATATTATTTTTCGTATATTATTTTTATATTTATTAATTATAGATTTCAAAATATAACCTTTTTATAAATCAAGGAAGCCATAGTCATCTATAGGCAGACCCAAAGCACTAACATAAGAATTATCATCATAATCATACTGATAAGAATAATTGTCGTAAAATTGGTAACCTGTAAAAGCACTGAGTCCGATAAATAAAACAAAACAACAAGCTAATTTTTTTAAACCCGATACTTTTTTTCTTTCCTGTTGTTTAAGATATTCGGGAGCAGCCTGTTTTACGAGTTGAGAAACTTTCATATATTTTTCGTGCTCTTTTTGGCAATCAGGACAATTCTTTAAATGTTCATTAAAAGCTTCTTCGTTTTGAAAAACGAAGTAAGCTTCATATTTATCGCATTGATTCTCATTATTCATATTTTTTTCCTCTTACATATGTTATAACGAGATGCTTATAAAAAAAGTTCATTTTTAATAAACGCTAACTTGAGTTGTTGAAATACGGAATGAATTATAGAAATTTTCAAACTTTTTGGAAAATCTTTGAAAAGTAATCGTAGGCATTGAATGTCTGCAATTTGAAATAAATGTTATGGTTTTTGCATCTAAATCATATAGTGATATATCTATATCTTGATAAATTTGTCCGATTTGCATAGATTTTTCAGTATCAGATATATCGGCTGAGTTTTGGATTAATTGAATTTGTCTAACTGAATTATCAATTTTTTCAATAACTCCTTTGACGTTATTTTTATAAAATTGAGTATCCATATTAAAAGAATTTAATCGATAACCAATCATTTCATTTTTATTAATAAAAGACAAAAAATCAGTATTATATATTTGTTGAAGCTGATTTTTTTTATAAATCATATCATTAATAGAACTAATTTGTGCGTTGGCAGTAAGTGCAAATGTACATAAAGAAAAAACTACAGCCAATAAAAAAGTAAAAATTTTATTAAACATGAATACCCTCCTTATTTTTTAAGAAAATCACTAAAAGCGTCCTGAACTTGCATTTTTTGAGCACTATATTGCTGGTATTGTTCAGCAGACATATTTAATTTATATAATTCATCAGTGGTTTTTTCCAGTAAACGCTGCTGTGATTTTAAAGTTTGAACATTTCTTTCATAAGCTCCGGTTAAAAGAGAAACCTGCTCAGGTGTTTTATCGGGATCATTTTTCAAACTGTTTATTTTATTTGTATATTGCATAATACGATTTTCAAGCTGATCATTTTCAAGTTTATATTCCTGATAAATATTAGTCAGTTTAAGTTTCTGTTCCAAAGTTAAATTTTCAAGATTATCAAACATTTCGGCAAAAGCAGAATTTGATACTGCTCCAAAAGCGAAAATCATCAATAATAAAGCCATCTTTTTCATTATAAAATACCCTTTCTCTATAAATTGTAATCGGAAAATTCTTTAGATTTTTCTTTCCACTCAGATTCCTCCATACAAAAAGCATGGTTCCAAAATCTTTCCAGTGCATAAGTTTCTCGTTCTTCTCTATGAAGAATATGAATTATAACATCACCATAATCAAGTAAATTCCACCTGTTTTTAGCATCAGTTTCTTCTCCGATCGGTATACGGTCAAAAAATTCTTTAATTTTTTCCCTTACATACCCGGTTAAAGCTTTAACATGTGTAGTTGAATCAGATGAACAAATGACAAAAAAATCTGCAAGTACCGAAATGTTGGAAATATTTAATATTTTAATATCTTTAGCCTGCTTATCATCTAAAATACGTGCTATAACACTTGCAAATTTGTCCGTAGAAATATCTTTCAAAGTTTAATCTCCATCTGTACAGCAAGAATTATAGCACATATTTAATATTAAATATAATTTTTTAAGTTCATATTAATATTATTGTTACGGCAAAGTTTTTTGAGTTTACTCATGGCCCTGTTTTCAATTTGCCTTATACGTTCTCTTGATACACCATAGTAGCTCCCGATTTCTTCTAAAGTTTTCTTTTCTCCGTTATCATCTAAACCATAACGCATTATTAAAACATTACGTTCTTTTTCGCTTAAATGATTTAACATTTTTTTAATATCACAAAATAAATTATCCTGAGTAACTTTAGAATCAGGAGACAGCGTAGATTCATCAACAATAAAATCGGACAATTTAGTATTTTCATCTTTCTGGTTAGCAGGTGACTCCATACTGATAGTACCTTGAGCAGATTCAATCAATTGAGTTAATTTTTGAACACTCATGCCAATTTTATAAGCAATTTCTTCTTTTGTAGGAGCAGTTCCGTTTTCAATAGTTAAATCCATGGAAATTTTTTTAATTTTACTTAAAGTTTCAATCATGTGAACAGGAAGTCTTATAAGTCTTGATTTATCAGCAATAGCTCTTGTTATTGCTTGTTGTATCCACCAAGTCGCATATGTTGAAAATTTATATCCTTTAGAATAATCAAATTTTTCGGCAGCTCTCATAAGACCCATATTACCTTCCTGAATTAAATCGAGAAAAGAAAGACCTCTGCCTATATATTTTTTTGCAATACTCACAACAAGTCTTAAATTTGCATTAACCAAAGTTTTTTTTGCTTCATCTGAATTGGTTTCTTTAATTTGTTTTGCTACTTCCAATTCTTCCTCAGAACTTAACAATTTAATTTTCCCGATTTGCTGTAAATATATTTTGACCGAATCATCAGCAACGGCACTGTTTTGGGTCTCGTTTAGCTTTGGTTCTTCAACACTGAGCATGATATCATCATCATCTATAGAAATATCATCCAAATCAGGTTCTTGAATATCTTCATCATTAAAAGAATATTTATCGGGATCTTCTGACATTTTGCCTCCATTAATAATTAATTATACAACATTCCCCGATTTTTGTATTGTTTGTTTAACGGTTTCATAAATTACAATACTTGCGGCATTAGCTACATTTAAAGAATCAAATTTACTTAAAATCGGGATTTTAACTCTAAAATCTGATTTTTTTAATATAGTGGACGAAATGCCTTGTTCCTCGGAGCCCATAACTATTGCAAAATTCATATTGCAATAATCAATGTCATAGTAATTATCCTTAGCATTAATATCGGTTGCAATTATCCAAAAGTTGTTATCTTTTAGTTTATCAATTGTAAACGAAAGACTATTAACCATTATTAAATCTATATGGTTAACAGCTCCTTGAGAAGATTTTTCAACAGTAGCATTTATAAGTGCATTTCTTCTGGACGGGAAAATAATTGCATCAAAACCCGCACAAACAGCAGTTCTAATAATTGAACCCAAGTTGTGAGGGTCTTCAACTCCATCTGTAATAATTATTTTTTTATATATTTTTTCTTTGCTTAAAAAATCTTCAAATTGTATATATTTTACGGGAGATACATATGCAATAACCCCTTGGTGTAAATATTCTTTATATTGTGTAAACTTTTCTTTCGGTAAAAATTGAAATACTATTCCTTTTTGTTTTGATAACTTAATAATTTCATCAATCTTACCGGACTCTTTTATCCCTTTCATTATCAATATTTTACTGACATTTCTGTCACTGTTTTTAAGTAATTCCAGTACATTATTTTTTCCGAAAATATAATTTTCCATAAACTTCCCATACAAATATATTAAAAACTTCCATTATTTTACATTAAATGGTATATTAAAAACAAGAAATTCATTCGTAAATTTCTTGCCAAAAAATTAATTATCAAATATTATTAATAATAAAGTAATAATGTCTTTAAAAATAGGTTAATATAAATATGTTAGAAAATCTGGGATTTAAAAAGAAAACACACGTAGGTATTTCATTATCGGCAAACAATTTTATAGAACTTGTATGCATAGATAAAAGTACAAAAAGTGTTATAAAATATTCATCAGGAAATATTAAATATAACAATGCAATTAGAGAAATAATAGATTTTGATGAATTTACCGAAGTATTACAGGATTTATTTGAAGATGCGGGTTTAGAACCTCGCGAATGCAGTGTTACATTAAATTTACCAAATGTTCATTTCGGTATAACTTCTTTAGAAAATGTTTCAGAAACCCCATACATAGTAGAAAACTTACAATCAGAAATCGAAGACTTATACATATTTAAAAGAAATGAACCGGTTATTTCATATTCAATACTGGATGGTGCATCTCAAAGAAGTCAAAAAAATATTGTTTACAGTGCCATTCAATCAAAAGTTATAGTAAAACTTATAGAAATATTTGATTCGCTGGAAATAGAATTAGTAAGGATAGATAATTCATACTCCAGTATGTTAAAAGCTATTCAATATTGCGACAGGTTTAGTAAGTACGTACAAAAAGAAGAAAAAACAACTATTCTTCTTATAACTCCAAACAGTTGCTGTTCTTTCTACTTACACGGCAATGTTTTGGTTGATTGTGTGGAAGAACCGTTAGCAGTTAAATCATTTTCAAGTGAAGAAGTATATGCAACCATATCTAAAATGGCTGCAAATTCCATATCAAAAAATAATCCGCAAACATTATTAATAATCAGCGAAACAGATGAAGTAAATTCTGAAGTTTTGGCACAAGGATTAAACTTTAAAGGTGATTTGGATTGTATTAATAAAAGTATCAATACCAATGAGCAATTCATAGAAGTATCCGGAATAGGCTCAGATATTGATGCAAATATGGTTTCATTTATGACAATTGAAGCAGTTGGTGCAGCTTGTGCAGATTTTGATAATTATCCTTTAAACATCAACTTTATGCCGCTTGAAAGAATTAATCAAAATTTAGTTCCGTTAGGTGATTATGAAGTTGAGATTAATCGACTTGTTATAATCTTAATAGGTTCGGCACTTGCATTTGGGTTATTAATCGGTTTAATTGTTAAAGGTATTTTCACAAATTTAAATGATCAATTAAATGAATCAAACAATGATAAGAAAAACCAGATTGAAGTATTTAAAACAAAAGTAAATGAAAATGATAATACAAAAAAACGTAACGTATTTCCGGTATTAACTCAAATTTTAGATCACAATAAATTAATTGTTGATGTATATACAGGATTATCAACACAAATACCTGAAGGAATTTATATTAAAAAATTCGTTACAAACTCTTACGGAGGTATTGGTATTATAGGTGAAGCAAAAACCAGTGAATCAGTTCAGGAATTTGTTAAATCATTGAGAGAAATTAACCCTGATTTGATGCTTGATAAAATATCAATAAACTCGGAAGATGATCCTGTTCCGTCTATTATTAAAAACGGCTTTACTTTTGAAATAAAGACATCTAAAACAGATATAAACTTAAATGAAGACACTTTGTTTATACCACAACAAAATGCTCAACCACAAATGATTAATCCAATGCCATATGCAAGTAACAATATAACACCACCACCATCACCGTTAATATAAGTTAGAGGAAACTATGAATAATAATAAAACACTACTTGTTCCAATTTGTATTTTTACATCTATAGTTATTTTTTTAGGCTTAATTTTATTATTAGTTAAAGAGCCGATTGCAGAGTATCAAGAATTAACAAAGAAAGAAATAAGACAAGATAATGAATTTCAAAATTTAGAAAAAAGAATCGGAGAAATTCAGACTGCTCAAGAACAAGAAGAATTACAATTAAAATCAATAAAACATATATATGAAGCTAAAAACAATTCTACTGATAATTTAAGTGTTTTTGGAAATTTATTTGATGATATTATAAACCTTGCACAATCAAATAAATTATTAATTCGTTCAATAGAATATGATATGAATCCTACATCTGACCCTATTTTAGCTGAATATTCAGATATTTATAATGTATGTGAGTTAAAATTCTTCCTTGTAGGTACGTATGAACAATTCCAAGCATTTTTAGCCGGTATAAATAATAATTTTGATTATTTAACTTCTTTATCAAAAATAAATATAACAACATTTCAAGCTAATACAGATTATCTGTTAATAAATTTTGGAATTACTTTATATTCAAAGAAGCCTGCAAAACAAAATTAAAAATTATTTAATTTGAAAAGAACATTTACTGCATTGTGCCTTAGGGTGCAATGCAATATTATTTTCAAGGTCTAAAAG
>CANRMD010000039.1 GCA_947631645.1 Candidatus Gastranaerophilales bacterium | reverse complement strand
CAAAGCAAAACTCTTTTTGTCATAATGTTTCCCTTTTTTAATATCCTATATATTAATTATAAGCGAAACATAAAAAAAATTATTACTAAAAAGTTTAGATAATTACTATGATTAATTTTAATGTACTAAAATTTACCGAACGGTAAACTATAAACCAAGACTTATTTATATTACATTTATTTTTACCGAACGGTAAAAATATTGATTTTTTTATAAAATTATTATAAAATTTTACCGATAGGTAAAAAATGAATATAACAGATACTAAAATATTAGGAGAATATATAAAAAATATCCGAAAATCTCAACATCTTAAACAATCAGATTTGGCGATTGCTGCAAATGTCGGTGTAAGATTTATTGTTGACTTAGAAAAAGGTAAGGACACAGCACACATCGGAAAAGTTATTAATGTTTGCCGTGCATTAGGGATTATAATTGATGTAAAAACTCCTAATGAAAAAAATTAAGAGGTAAATGTTGGGTAATTTCTTGAATGTATTTTTAAATGATAAACATATCGGAGTATTGGGAAAAGATGGCAACGGCGGAGTAAATTTTCAGTATTTGGAGGAAACGGACAGAATATTATCTTTAAGCTTGCCAAAACAAAATGCACCTTTTGATAACAGACAATGCAGAGGTTTTTTCAACGGACTTTTACCCGAAAGCGAAAATACAAGAATAGCAATCGGTAAAAAATATGGAATCAGCCCTAAAAATGATTTTTCAATTTTACAGGCTATAGGCTATGATTGTGCGGGTGCTGTTTCTTTTTTTGATAGTTTTGATGAAGAAATTCATTCAAAATACTTGCAGGAAAGTTACGAAATTGATTATAAACCATTATCGGAAGATAAACTTGAAAAACTCATTCATGAACTTCAAAAAAAACCTTTAGCAACCGGGATAGATGGTATGAGGTTATCTTTAGCCGGAGCTCAGGATAAAACATCAGTAATTGTTATTGACGGTCAAATCGGAATACCAAAAGATAATGTTCCGACAAGCCATATTGTAAAACCTGCAATAAACGGGTTCAATGAAACAATTGAAAATGAATTTATTTGTATAAAAACAGCGGAAAAAACAGGAATAAATGTTCCCGAGGTAAAAATCGGTTACGCAAATAAAACAAAATATTTATTAATTCAAAGATATGACAGAAAAATAATTGATAAAAAAATAAAAAGAATTCATCAGGAAGATTTTTGTCAGGCTTCAAATATTATGAGTGCATATAAATATCAAGCAGAAGGCGGAGTTGATTTTAAAAGATGTTTTGAAATCTTAAGAAAGGTATCTCAACCGGCAGTAGCCATTAATCAATTTATTCAATTAATGATTTTTAATTATTTAATAGGAAATAATGATGCTCATGGCAAGAATTTTTCAATTCTGCATTATGACAACGGAGAAATAAAATTTGCACCGGCATACGATATTTTATGCTCTCAAGTTTATCCTGAATTATCCGACAAAATGGCGATGAAAATTGGCGGGTATTACAATCATAATGAAATTTTATTAAGACATTTTGAAAAATTAGCAAATGAAAACGATATCAGCTTTACTCAGCTAAAAAAAATTATAAAAAATCAGTGCAAAATTCTCCCTGATATTGTAGATAATGTGATAAACAGTTTTGAAAATAAAATCGGAAAAGATATTTTTTCAGCAGTTCAAAAGAATTGCAATAAATTATTAAAAGAATTTAATTTTATAAAAAATTAGTATTATTCAAAAGTTTTGATAATATCTAAAATTTGTTTTTGTTTATTAGGTTCAAGTAACTTAATTTTTGCTATTATTTGATTCATAAGAGAATTATTTTGACTTTTGGGCATAGAGAAACTAAATAAATCAATTTCTTGAATTTTTAAAACTTTACATATAGAACATAAATTTTTATATTTAATAAATGTTTTACCGTTTTCCAACATACTTATAGTATTAGTTGAGACATTAGATAATTCCGCAAGTTTTTCTTGACTTAATCCGTTGCTAATTCTATAACCTTTTAATTTTTTTCCAAAACTTTTAAGAAATGCACTCATAACAATAGGGTATAATATTTTTGTTTTGTTATCTAACAATTTGTATTTGTATATATACAAATTAAATTTGTTGTTTTTTGAGGCAATTTTTGATTTATATTTACAAAATAAAAATTACTTTAAATACGATAAGTATTAGTATTCAAGCATATTAAAAAAATAAAAAAGGGTAATAATTAAATTTTTATTATGCCGTATTTTATTCCCACCACAACTGCTTGAATTGCATTTTTTGCATTTAATTTATTAAGCATACAATGATAGTAATAATTACAATCGTGCATATTATAGAAGTTTAATATTTTCATAATTTGTTTTCTTGTATAACTTTGAGACAGCAGTAATAAAAAATTATATTCTTTTTCTGATAATTCAAGATTATTTGGTGTTTTCACTTCAACAGAAACGGGTATATTGTCAGATTTTAAAAATCTTTTTCTGCACCTTGGAGAAATATTTTTATAAGAGATTATTTTTTGCTCAATAGCTTTTAATAGTAATTCTTTACGGCAATGGACATTAAATTTTCTATAAAGATTTAAGGTTCGTTTTTTTATATTGTTTGGTGTTTTATTAAGTTTTTCAGCGATTGCAGGTATTGTTTTTCCGCTTGCAAGTTCAAGTAAAAGTTCTTTTTGGCTTTTTACTAATTTTATTTTTAATGATTTTGGTAAATCAAATTCAGGCATATAGTATTTTTTAAACATTTTATAAATCATTTTATTATCCTTTAAATATTCTAATTATCAATTATTTAGAAAATATTATCAATAACATAATTTGATAAAAAATATTATTGTTAAATTATGAACACAATTAAGAAACTTTTAGGGAAAAGAATTAAAAAATTAAGAACTGCTAAAAAGTTAACACAAGAAGATTTAGCAGATATTTTAGGAACAGACCAAAAACATATAAGCAATATTGAATGCGGTGTTACATTTCCTTCCCAATTTTTAAAAGAAATAGCAAAAGCCTTAAATGTTTCTCTGCCCGAATTGTTTGAATTTGAGCACCTTAAATATGATGCAAAATATAAGAAAAATTATATTGTTAAAAGTCTTGAAATTATTACGGATTCTGACTTAGATTTATTATTCAGAATTACAAAATCAATGAAATAATTTTATGATTTTTACTTGTTGTTTTTTGATGGGGGGGGGTATAATTAATATATTCACTTTGAGGGCGAAGAATGTTATTTTTAAAAGCATTAATTTATACCGTAATAATTGAATTAGCACTAATTCGCCTTGTCGGAATAAAAGATAAAAAAGTTTATTTATTTGCACTTATTGCAAATGTAATTTCTAACCCCGCATTAAATTTTACGTTATCAAAAACCATAGATAAAGTGGGAGATTACGGGTTTTATTACATTGTGTTTTGTGAATTTATCGTAGTTTTATTTGAATATTTGTTTTTAAAATTCACTTTAAAAGAGTTTAAACTGCCGTTTTTTAAGCTGTCTTTTTTAATGAATGCAGTTTCTTTTTTAATCGGATTAATAATTATGGAGATATAAATATGAAAAAGTTAATAGTTTTAACCGTTTTAACATTAATTATATCAATACAAACCGCCAGTGCAGATATTATTAGCATCCCACCAAAATTTTCACAAGGTGCTTCGTTTGATACTGAAGGAAATGACAGACTTTTAAGACGTTTAACTATTAATGTGCCAAGCAGCCGACAGGAATCTAAAGATTGGGATAAACAAAATAAAAAACAACAAAAAGAAAAACCCGAAAAACAAAAAAATTATGAAAATAAAAAAACATTTTTGTTCAACGGCAATGCAGCCTATGCAGACAGTATTCCTCCCGAATTTATTATAATTCATGGAAAACCTAAAATTAAAGAACCCATGAGCACTGATGAACCTGAAAATAAATATAAAAATAATACGGAAGTACAAACGGAAAAACATATACAAAAAAATGAGCCGAAAAAAGAAGTAAAACAACAGGAAAATACAAAATCAGAATTAAATAACGCCAATGCTGCTTATGCGGATATAAAGTATGACATAAGACAAAAGAAAGAAAACAAAACGGAAACAGCAAAAACAAATATTGTATATGCCACATTAATTTTTCTTGTATTGTTAGTATTTATGGCATTTCGGTCAATTAGACGGGAGATTAAAAGGAATAATGATGATAAACAAAATTAAAACCGTCGGTTTATATTCCGTTTCTCACATGCTTATTGATATGGCGTGTGTTATAAGCGTACTTTCGGGAATAAGATATAATGAATTTAATGAAGTATTTACGTTTTTATTGATTGTACTTTATAACGTACTTGCATTTGGATTGCAGAGCTTTTTCGGTGATATTTTTGATAAGAATAAAAAGCCTCATATATGTGCTTTTATGGGATGTATTTTAACCGCTCTGGGGGCAATATTGTGGAAATTTTCACTTGTTGCCGTTATTTTATCGGGTTTGGGTAATGCAATGTTCCACGTCGGAGGCGGTATAATATGCCTTAAACTCTCTGACAATAAGGCTTCAATACCGGGTATTTATGTAGCCCCGGGGGCAATGGGGTTATTTCTGGGTGCTTTAGCTGTTAAAAAACTGATATCTCCTGAATATTGTGCAATAATACTACTTTTGTGTGCCGTTTTAATTTTGGTTAATAAATATAAAGAAATTCCTCAAACAATATATAGGGAAATACAATATAACAAATTTTTTATTATATTAAATCTTTTGCTTTTGGCTATTGCAATAAGGTCTTTTATCGGCTTAAGCGTGGTTCTTCCGTGGAAAGAAAATTTGAACCTTTTATTTATGCTTACTTTAGCGGTTGTTCTTGGCAAAATGACGGGCGGAATTATAGCGGATAAATTCGGATGGCTGAAAGTTACGGTTACGGCACTTATTATATCATCACCCTTAATTGCTTTCGGGATAAACAACCCTATTTTATACATTATAGGGATTTATTTCTTTAACTATACCATGCCCGTAACTCTCAGTGCCATAGCAAATATGCAAAAAAACAGGGAGGGTTTTGCATTCGGATTAACGACTTTAGCACTTATTATAGGTGCAATGCCTAATTTTTCGGGAGTATATTTGACCTCAAATAACAGCCTTTCAATATTTGTATTCGTTGCATTATCGGCAATTTTTATATACTTTGGATTAAAACTTATTTGCCGAAAAGTTTCATAATTTTATCAATAAACCCTTCGTCGGCACTTACTGCAACTGAAGATGAGGTATCCATTTTAGCTAATTTTTCTTTTAATTTTTCCGTATCGGGAGATAACGGAGCTTTTGCAAGATATTTTTCATATGCGTCTTTTGCACTTGATAAATCTTTTAGTTTTTCATAACATAACCCAGTTTTATAATATACTTCATAGCTTGCGGTTCCTGTTTTTATTGCTTTTTCATAGTATTCAAGTGCGTTTTTAAACTCATATAAATCGGCATAAACATCCCCTAAGCCTGCAAGTGCAAAAGTGTTATCGGGTTCTTGGCGTACCAGTTTTTCATAGAACTCCATCAAACTTGTTTTATCGCCCGAGGCTTCATTTATTTTTATTATTTCTTTTATTGCTTCTGCTTTATTCGGGTTAAACCTGTGAGCGTTAAGGTATTCATTTAAAGCAAGCTCGTAATCTTGCTTATATGAATAGCATTTACCCATATTATAGTGGTATCCGTAAGAATCGTCGTTAGCGTCGCAAACAAGTGCTCTCATTTGATAAACCAAAGGGTTTTGAGGCGAAAGAGTTTCAAATTTATCTATATTTTCACGGCATTTAACCCAGTTTTTAGTGTTAAAATAATATTCCGCCATTAAGGCAAAATAGTTTGCATTTTTTTCATCTTTATTATCGTTTAAAAGAGTTAGGGCTTGGGCGTTATCCCCATTCATAAGATAAGCTTTTACTTTTGTATAAGGAGTCCTTGCACTTTCAAGTGCTTTATCATATTGCCCCTCTTTAATATACAGCCCTGCTAAATATTCGCCCAATTCTTTTACTTCAGGGAAAGCTTTAACCCCGCGTTCCAATACATTAATGGCGGAAAACCTGTCATCTGTTTCGCAATAAAGGTCGGCAAGCTTGTAATATATCGCCATATCGTCTTTTTGTTCAATTATTCTGTAGTATTCATCAATGGCATTTTGAGTTTTGCCGATATGTTCATAGGCTTTTGCAAGTAAAAATCTTGCGTTAATAAGTTCATTTTCTTCTGTTGTAGAGTTTATAGCTTTTTTATAATCATCAACCGCTTGTACAACCTGTTGATTTAGCACTTTATATTTTGCACGTGTAAGGTAATATTTGTATTTATCGGTATTAATATACACATCAAGCAATTCAGAATAGCCTATTAAAGAATTGGGGTTAACTTTAACAAGTTCTTCCCAATATTTTGAAGCATCTTCGTTTTTCTCCAAAGTTTTTGCCACTAGTGCGATTTTTTCAAGATATTCTGCATCATCTTTCATGTTATCATAAGCATTTTGGAGCATTTCGTATGCTTTTTCGTACTGCTCATCATCTATAAGCATCTGTGCCTGCATTAAAGTACCGTTATTACTCATTTTATTCCCTTTATCCCTAATGACTTATTTTATATCACAAAATGAGTTTTTTTTAAATAAAACTTCTTATTATATTGTTGTTGATATTCTTTTTTGTGATTTGAACGACTTGAAATAATTATTATTGAACGGAATGAAAATTACAAAAAAAGAATAAAAATAATTTTATACTGTCATTAATATTCTTTTTTTGAAATTTAAATGACTTGAAATAATAATTTAATTTTCTTTAATGAAACAGATAGCAATGCACGGCACTGTTTGAGGCATTTTGCCGAGTTTGCCGTGCTTTTTGTTGAATTTAAGAAAATAATTATTATTGAACGGAATGAAAATTACAAAAAAAGAATAAAAATAATTTTATTCTGTCATTAATACTCTTTTTTTGAAATTTAAATGACTTGAAATAATAATTTAATTTTCTTTAATTAAACAGATAGCAATGCACGGCACTGTTTGAGGCATTTTGCCGAGTTTGCCGTGCTTTTTGTTGAATTTAAGAAAATAATTATTATTAAACGGAATGAAAATTACAAAAAAAGAATAAAAGCAGCATAACAAATAAGTTAAAATATTATACCTTCATTTCGTACATACTTCTTTTATACGATTCTTTCAAATTGCAAAATGAATTTATTCATAATTATGTATGATTTAAAAACTGATTTGTACTGCTAAGATTAACCTATATTCCTTGGAAAAAACGATGATACACATATCCCTAATCTACAGCTATGATTTCTCATAGCTTTTTTCTTTTTAAAGCAGATTTAAATCGTATATTGAATAATTTTCTTTATTCCTGAAAAATTTTTCTTCGGAAGAAAATATTAACGCCCCGCCTTTTTGGTTTGAAATATGATTTTGAGCTTCTTGCAATATTAAATATCTTGCATTTTGCGGTATATCAATTTTATCTGTATTTTCTAAATTTGAAAAATTCAGCCAAGTAAGGTAATTTCCATTATTTACCGAATAAAACTTTTTATCGGGCAAATACGCACTTAAAGGTGAAACTGCATAGTCTTTTCCGTTAAAAAGAAATACTTTTTCTTCTTTTAAGTTATTTTTTATAAATTCTGCAGTCTGTTTTGAACAAGAGAAATTGAAATTTATGTCTGCCATAACCGCAGTTATTCCAACCAAAAAACTTATTATAAACAAAATTCCCATAATTTTTTGAGCATAAGTTTTATATTTTTCATTATCGCAGTTCCAAAAACAAAATAATAAAATAAGCCAGAATAGAAATGCTTTTTGGTATTGAATACCTCCAAACCATATATAACAATAAATATACAAAAACCAACCAAAAGAAATCACCATTACAGTAAACATTTTTTTAGAATACTTGTATAAATAAAAAGCAAGCAAACCAATTATTATGTAAAATATTACAGCACCTGTAACATTATTAAATAAAGGAAAGTTATTATAAAACATATCTGAAAAATCAATAATCATATCATAAGGAGTTTTTGCAAAAGAATTGTAATTGTTTACACTGCTGTTTACTTGTGAAGTACTTAAAAAATTAAAAATCAAAAATAAATTATTCATAATAATTAAAACAGGAGGAATTAATAAAAATATTTTTTTTGATTTTTTAAATTCTAAAATCTGCTCAATAATAAATATTAAAGAAACAACGGAACAAAACCCAAACATTAACAAATGAGTATTTGCAAGTAATATTAAAATACAGGTAAAAATATAAGGTTTATCTGACCTTTTAGGATAAATATATGCTAAAGCAAACAAAAATACAGGCACTAAAGCATAATTTCTGGCAATAACAGGCAGATAATACACTAAGCCGGCACTAAATACAACAAAAAATTTAAACCAATTTGAAAAAGAAGATTTGAATAAAAATAAACAGACCGATAAAAAAACTAAAACTAAACTGATAATTTGCATAGAAAAAACAGAAAAATGAAATTTGGCGAAAGGGAAAAGAATTAAATACCACAAAACAGGATGCCCCTCAATACGTGAAGCTTTAAAAATATCCCAAAAATTTAAATCTCTAACCAAACACCACGCTTGAGCTTCATCACGCCATATTTCATGGTGAAACATAGTTATCAGCGTTATAAATAACCATAAAATTAATAGAATAATATTAAATTTAGATTGAAATATTTTTGACATAATTCCATTATAAATAAAAGTTTTAATTAAAGTTATAATGTAACACTTTGTAAGCGTAACGGTTATATTACTTGTATACAAGACTTATTTTTATTATTCTTGAAAAAGAGTTAGAGCCGAAATAAAAGAGAAAAATAAATGGGAATAGATGAATATATAGAGCAGTATTTTGCACCGTTTTCGGATAAATTTTCAACATTTATATTTGCAAATATAAAAATATTCGGAGCGGAAGTACCTGTTCTGATATTACTTATGATAGCGGCCAGCATATTTTGTACATTTTATTTAAGATGTATAGGAATATGGGGGTTCAAACACGCATTAACAAAAATCTTTGGAAAAAGTGAAAGCAATCACGGACACAAAGGAGAAGTAACCTCATTTGGGGCATTAGCTACTGCACTATCAGGCACTATCGGTATCGGCAATATAGCGGGTGTTGCAATAGCAATATCAATAGGAGGCCCGGGGGCAATGTTTTGGATGGCAACCGGTGCTATTTTTGCTATGGCACTTAAATTTTGCGAAGTTACATTATCTTTAAAGTACAGAAACGTTAACGAAGACGGAACAATCTCGGGCGGACCGATGTTTTATATGGAAAAAGGGTTTGCTCAAAAAAATATGCCCAAAACAGGTAAATTATTGGCATATATTTTCACAATAGCCTGCATTCCCGCAACATTCGGGGGCGGATGTATGTTGCAAACAAATCAGGCAGCACAGCAATTTATTGTTATAACGGGCGGTGAAAACAGTTTCTTTGCTCAACATACTTGGCTCTTCGGATTATTCATCGCTTTTATGGTTGCTCTTGTTATTGTCGGAGGTATCAAAAGCATAGCTAACGTTACATCTAAAATAGTTCCTATTATGTGCATAATATATATGCTCGCGTGTATTACAATAATTGTTCTGCATTTTAATCAAATACCGCACGCAATATACACGATTGTTCATGAGGCATTCTTTCCTAAAGCTGTCGCAGGCGGAGTAATCGGGTCTATTATTATAGGTTTAAGACGTTCAATTCAGTCTAATGAGGCAGGTATAGGTTCTTCGCCCATTGCATATGCAGCTGTTAAAACCAATGAACCTGTTTCTCAAGGCTTTGTTTCTATGCTCGAACCGTTTTTTGATACCGTTATTGTATGTTCCATGACAGCATTTGTTATAGTTTTAACCGGTGAATATTTGAACTATACAAATGGTATCACCGGTGTTCAATTAACTTCTTCCGCCTTTGAAAGCGTTATTTCATTTTTCCCGTATATCCTTGCTGTGGTTATTATTTTATTCGCATTCTCAACAATAGTATCTTGGGCTTATTACGGACAAAAGGCTTGGTGCTTTCTTGCAGGAGAAGGATGCAAAAGAGTTATTATTTATCAAATCATATTTTGCTTATTCATCATAATCGGTTCTTGTATGAATATTAAAAGTGTAATAGATTTTACCGATGCAACATATCTTGTTATGGCAGCTCCTAACCTGATTACAATTTTTGTTTTATTAAAAGACGTAAAATCAGAATTAATATCATATTGCAAAAGATACAATTTAATTTTTAAATTAAATAAAGTATGGTTTAAAGATGAGCAGTGATTTAAAAAGGACATTAAATTTAAAAGATTCAATATCTGTTGTTGTCGGGTCAATGGTTGGCTGCGGTATATTTATAGTATCGGCAGATATTGCCCGTCAGGTGGGAAATGCATGGTTCTTGCTTTTAGTGTGGATAATTGCAGGGTTATTTTCGCTCTCCGGAGCTATTGCGTACGCAGAACCGGTCTTAAATATTAAAGAAGACGGCGGACAGTATATGTTTTTAAAAAAAATGTTTAACGATTTAACGGCATTTTTATACGGCTGGTCGCTTTTACTTGTAATACAAACCGCAACTATTGCCGCTGTTTGTATCGCAGTAGGCAAATTCTTAGGAATTATCTTCCCACAAATCAGTTCTAACTTATATCTTATAAATTTACCGTTTTTAAAAGTTTCAACTCAGCAATTAGCTGCTTTGTTAATATGTATTCTGTTAACTTTTATCAACTCAAGAGGAGTTAAATACGGTGTTTTAACTCAAAATATATTTACCGTTACAAAAGTTCTTTCTATCGTAGGAATAATAGTTTTCGGATTGTTTTTAGGCTGCAATTGGGAAGTTGTTTCTTCTAATTTTGTTAATACCTTGGGAAATTTTTCATTCTCAAACATAGAAATTATATCAGCAGCAACCGTCGGAGCAATATTTGCCATGGTTACTTGGAACAATATTACATTTATTTCCGCAGAAGTTAAAGAGCCTGAAAAAAATATCCCGCTTGCTCTGTTTTGGGGTGTTGTAATCGTAATGGTTTTATATCTTTTTATTAACGTACTTTATGTATTTTCTATACCTATAGAACAAATAAAAACCGCTCCTGAGGATATTGTTCCCGTTATACTCATGCGTAATATTACGGGAGCTATAGGAGAAATTATTACTGCCGTTATAATACTTATATCAGCTTGCGGTAGTGCTAACGGTCTTATTATGACAGGAGCAAGAGTATATTATCAAATGGCAAAAGATAATTTATTATTCAGAAGGCTTGCCGTTGTTGATAACAAAACAAATGTCCCCGTAAACTCACTTTTATTACAGTGTTTTTGGTCGGGTGTATTTATAATTTTCTGCGGAAATTACAGTGAATTATTGGATTATGTTATATATGCGGCATTAATTTTTTACGTTCTGACCGCTATCGGAATATTTGTTTACAGAATTAAAAATAAACAAACCGTTCAAAATAAAGTTAACAGTTTATACGGAATATTTTTTATAGTTGTAGGAAGCTTCATTTTGTATTCTTTAACCGTTCATAAATTTGCAAATTCAATGAAAACACTTCTTATTATTGCAACAGGAATACCAATATATATTGTATGGACAAAATATAAATTACAAAAAACTTGTGCAAAGTAAAATAAAAAGGTATCATATTTTTATTGAGTTAGGAATAAAAGAGGGTAGAAAATGATAATTGATGACTTACTAAAAGAAGTTGTACAATATAAAGCAAGCGACTTGCATGTTTCAGCAGGTTTACCGCCTGTTATAAGAGTAGACGGAAATCTTTTAAGAACAAAATATGATCCATTTACTCCCGAAAGTATTGAAGATTTATTATTCCCAATGTTAAATAACGAACAAAGAAGAACATTAGAGCAGAATTGGGAACTTGATATGTCTTACGGCATAAGCAACCTTGGGCGTTTTAGGGTTAATATATACAGAAACAGAGGTACGTACGCAGCAGCATTCAGAACAATTACAAGCGTCATTCCGTCATTTGATACTCTGGGTTTATCAGAGGTTGTAAGAACAGTAACACAACGTCCAAGAGGTTTAGTTCTTGTAACAGGTCCTACGGGTTCGGGTAAATCTACAACTTTAGCATCTATGATAGATTATATAAACGATACAAGAAGTGAACATATTTTAACTATTGAAGATCCTATCGAATTTGTTCATAAATCAAAAAAGAGCGTAATACATCAAAGAGAACTCGGACAAGATACAAGATCATTTGCTAACGCATTAAAATCAGCCTTAAGAGAAGACCCTGATATTATACTGGTAGGCGAAATGCGTGACATAGATACAATAAGTTTAGCACTTACCGCCGCTGAAACAGGACACTTAGTTTTCGGCACACTGCATACCTCTTCTGCCAGCCAAACAATTGACCGTATTATAGATGTATTCCCCGAAGGACAGCAGCAGCAAATTCGTGTACAATTAGGCGGTTGTTTAGAAGCTGTTTTTGCTCAAACACTGCTTCCGAGATTACAGCCTGACGGTACTAAAAAGGGAAGAGTTATGGCACAAGAAATTCTTGTTAAAAATAATGCCGTATCAAATATGATTAGAGAAGGCAAATCTGCTCAAATATACTCAGCTATCCAAACAGGTGCGGGCTTAGGAATGCAATCTCTTGAAATGGCTTTAGCTGAATTATACAGACAAAAACTTGTAACGGCTGAAGATGCTCTTGCTAAATCTCAAAGACCTGATGAATTGAGAAGACTTGCAGGTATTAACGATTAATAAAGATTTATATAAAATAACATAGTAACTATTAAAT
Source organism: Candidatus Gastranaerophilales bacterium (assembly GCA_947631645.1). GTDB lineage: Bacteria > Cyanobacteriota > Vampirovibrionia > Gastranaerophilales > Gastranaerophilaceae > Avigastranaerophilus. Next base: position 2,704 of record CANRMD010000039.1, on the reverse strand, counting down.
CTGCCATAAGTAAAAATACGGTAGATTTAATTGCTGCTTGGGTTGTAGAAATACCTACGTTTTTAGCTCCGCCTCTTGTTTCATAACCTTGTGTAGCACATATTAACGGAATTATTATACCGAATATAAAACCTTTTAGCAGACTTATATAAATATCTCTGGTATTGAGCCAAAGCCAAACCGAAGACATATATCTGTTAGGATGAAGTCCGATAGTAAAATACGAAATAATCATACCGCCTAAAACTCCGAATAATTCGGCAAGAACAACAACCATAGGAACAGTAAAAGCTCCGGCTATAATTCTGGGAGCAATATAATATCCGACAGGGTCAATTTTTAATGTTTTTATAGCATCAACCTGAGATGTAACCTGCATATTAGCAATTTCCGCACTAATAGCTGTTCCTGCTCTGGCACTGATAGCAAGTGCAGCGAACCCGGGGGCTAATTCTCTGACCAAAGCCACTGCTAAAAACCCGCCTACATAAGCTTCGGCTCCCGTCATTAAAAATTGTTTTGATACTTGAAGAGCTATAACTACAGCTGCTATAAAAACAATACTTAATGCAATCGGCAGAGAATCATAGCTTATCATTGCAGCACGTGCAAATATTGACGACATTTTAACATTTCCGCCAAAGATGTATTTCAATGTTTTTATCAAATTTTCTATACATAAACCTAAAAAACTAATCATTTCACACTCCTTGCGAAGTAAGAAGCTACTTCTTTTAACGGAATAAAATGTGAAATCGGTCTGCCATGAGGACATGTATAAGGATTTTTAGTTGTTCTCAATTTTTTCACTATTTCTTCCATCTGCCATAATGTCAACTTTTCTCCCGCTTTAACTGAAGCTTTGCAAGAAGTGGTTATTAATATACGCTCTTCTATTGTATCAAGCTCATTTTCAGGTGAAGTTCTAAGATTTGTAAGTAATTCGGTTAATATATCCATGGGTTTTATTTTAGCTAAAATTTGAGGAATTTTTTTAAATATAACTTGATTATCAGAAATTTTTTCTATTTGATATCCGAATTTCAAAAGCTGCTGTTTATTATTTTCTAACAATTCAATATCAGTAGGCTCAACATCCAGAACATCAGATATTATAAGCAATTGAGAAGCGATTTCTTTTTGCTTTTTAAGTGTTTCATATATATATCTTTCTTGAGCAATATGTTGGTCAATAATTTCAAGGTTATCTTCATTTTCAACCAAAATATATGTATTATCATACTGCCCGATTACGTTAACTTGTTTAAGTTTAGATGGAGTTTCAAAATTTATTTCAATGTTTTTTTGTTCAATAATCGGGGTTGAATTAGAAACAGGTGTTTGCGGTTTAAAGTTAAAAGGAACTTCAATATCATCAGAGTCTTCATTTTTTTCGTTATATTTAAGAAACGGAACAACATTAATCGGTTTTGAAGATGTTTTATCATCAAAAGTCAAATTAACAGAAGATAAAGCACCGCTAATGGCACTTTGAACAAAACTGAATATTTGATTGGGGTTTTTATACCTGATTTCACGCTTTGTCGGGTGAGCATTAACATCTATATCATTAGGGCTGATTTCCAAATTAATTACAACAAACGGATATCTTCCCGAGGGCAGCATATTTTTATAAGCCGTATCAATAGCTTTCAATAAAACAGGACATTTAACCGTTCTGGAATTTACAAAAGTGTAAACGGATTTTTTGCTTGAACGCGTATAAGATGGCAGAGAAGTATATCCCGATATTGAAAACCCGCCGAGAACATCAGACTTTTTAACTTCCTTTAGTTCTTTTAATATATCATTTGAGTATATTTCAACAATTCTTGTTAACAAATCGGAATTTTGGTTTGTAACAATAACATCATTGCCGTTATTTTTCAAGTTAAAAGATATTTCACTATGCGAAAGAGCAAGAGCTTGAACAAGTTCCTGAATATATGCAAATTCAGTTTTAGGGTTTTTCAAAAATTTTAAACGTGCCGGTTGGTTATAAAACAGGTCTTTTACCTCCATAATTGTACCAATTGCACAACCGGTTTTTGAAGAGCTAACAACAGAGTTTTCGGAGACAACTTTAGTTCCGTAATCAAAATCTTTAGTTCTTGTAGTACAAGAAACTTTTGCTATGGAAATAATACTGGCTAAAGCTTCACCTCTAAAACCGAGAGTTTCAATATTAAATAAATCTTTTTCATCAGAAATTTTACTTGTGGCATGCTTTGTAAAAGCGAGTTGAATATCGTCAGGATAAATACCCGAACCGTTATCTGCAATACGGACGTTTCTGCAATCATTAGAAACAGCGATTTCAATCTTTGAAGCACCCGCATCAATAGAATTTTCAACAAGTTCTTTAACAACGCTGCAGGGCCGTTCAATAACTTCTCCTGCGGCAATTTGATTTATTAAATTTACGGATAATTGTTTTATTCTTGCCATAATAATATTCTAATACATATAAAATTTTAAAATTATTTTTAAGTAAAAATGTTACAAAAAAGTTTTTTTAAAATATAATATAGGAATAGTGCGGGTGTAATTCAGTGGTAGAATGCAACCTTCCCAAGGTTGACGTCGCGAGTTCGAGTCTCGTCGCCCGCTGTTTTATTTTGAAAAAAAATAAACTCGAACGAGCGAAAGCGATACTTTAGCCGTTGTTGAGCTTTAGTGAAACTTACGGATAAAGTATGCGAAA
>CANRMD010000038.1 GCA_947631645.1 Candidatus Gastranaerophilales bacterium | reverse complement strand
TCGGCTTGCCCTCACTTTATCAGGCATACTCACTTCGTTCGTTTTGCCTTACGAAATTTCGCGTCTTGGATTTTGCTCCCTCTCGGGGCTGTCACTCCTTCGGTCGCAGCGGCGACTCCATAGTTAGTCTTTCATATTATATTTGAGTCCAACTTGAAACCCGCTCTGCGGGTGCTACGCATTTGCACCGGCTTTTGAAATAATTTCTTCCTGAACGTTAGTCGGAACTTGTTCATATTTCAAAAATTCCATAGAGAATGTTCCGCGGCCTTGAGTATTAGAACGTAAGTCCGTAGCATAACCAAACATGTTACCTAAAGGAACGGTACATCTGATAATAACGTTACCTGTGTTGCCTAAAGGTTCCTGACCTTCAACACGTCCTCTTCTTCTTGAAATATCACCGATAATTGTACCTGTATATTCATCAGGAATTTCAATTTCAACTTTCATCATAGGTTCTAAGATACATGGTCTTGCTTTTTTACATCCGTCTTTAATAGCCATAGACCCTGCGATTTTGAATGCCATTTCTGATGAGTCAACTTCGTGGTAAGAACCGTCATAAAGTTCAACTTTAACGTCAATCATAGGATACCCTGCTAAGATACCGCCTTCAAGAGCTTCTTCCATACCTTTTCTTGCAGGTTCAATGTATTCTTTCGGTATAGCACCGCCGACGATTTTGTTTTCAAATACAAAACCTTCATTTTCACCTGCGGGTGCAATTCTGATTTTAACGTGTCCGTATTGACCTTTACCGCCTGACTGACGAATAAATTTAGAATCTTGATCAGCTGTTCCTAAGATGGTTTCACGATAAGCAACCTGAGGTTTACCTACGTTAGCATCAACTTTAAATTCTCTTAATAAACGGTCTACGATAATATCCAAGTGAAGTTCGCCCATACCTGAAATAATGGTTTGACCTGTTTCTGTGTCTGATTTAACTCTGAATGACGGATCTTCTTCCGCAAGTTTTTGAAGAGCGATACCCATTTTATCCTGATCTGCTTTTGTTTTTGGTTCAATAGCAACAGAGATAACGGGGTCAGGAAATTCCATTTTTTCTAAGATGATAGGTGCATTTTCGTCACAAAGTGTATCACCTGTTGTTGTATCTTTTAAACCTACTGCAGCACAAATATCACCTGCGTATACTTCGGTTATTTCGTTTCTTTGATCGGCATACATTTGTACCAAACGTGAAATACGTTCTTTATTTCCGTTTGTAGCGTTTAATACATAAGAACCTGCGGTTAACTTACCTGAGTACACTCTTAAGAATGTTAAACGTCCTACATATGGGTCTGTCATAATCTTAAATGCCAATGCCGAGAAAGGTTCTGCTTCAGAAGAATGTCTTGCAACTTTTGTTCCGTCTTCAAGTTCACCTTCAATAGCTTTTACGTCAACAGGTGAAGGCATGTAATCCATAACGGCGTCAAGAAGTAATTGAACACCTTTATTTTTAAATGCCGTACCGCATGTAACGGGAACGATTTTGTTTTCGCAAACGGCTTTTCTTAAAACTTTTTTGAGTTCTTCTACGGTAGGTTCTTCGCCTTCCATAAATTTCATCATTAAATCGTCGTCAAATTCAGATATTGCTTCAACTAAAGCTGCGTGATATTCTTTTGCTTTATCCATCATATCAGCGGGAATATCTTCTTCTCTAATATCCGTACCTAAATCGTTTGTGTAAATTTCAGCTTTCATTCTCATAAGGTCGATTAAACCGGTGAATTTATCTTCAGCCCCTATAGGTAATTGAATTGGAACTGCATTTGCGTTTAATCTGTTTTTAATTTGGTCAACTACTCTGTAGAAGTTAGCACCTGTTCTGTCCATTTTGTTTACGAATACCATTCTCGGTACTTCGTATCTGTTAGCTTGTCTCCAAACTGTTTCTGATTGAGATTGAACACCGCCAACTGCACAAAATACAGCTACAACACCGTCTAATACACGAAGAGAACGTTCAACTTCGATTGTGAAGTCAACGTGCCCGGGGGTGTCGATAATGTTAAATTGGTGATTTTTCCACATAGCGGTAACAGCTGCGGATTGGATTGTAATACCTCTTTCTCTTTCCTGATCCATAAAGTCGGTTACGGCTGCACCATCGTGTACTTCACCGATTTTATGAGTTTTACCTGTGTAGAATAAGATACGTTCCGTGGTAGTTGTTTTACCTGCATCGATGTGAGCAGCAATACCGAAGTTTCTTACTCTCTCTAAGGGAACTTGTCTTGCCATTTTTCTTTTTCCTTTATTTATCTCTACTATTTTAATTTATTCTTAGCTTTCGCTATTATTAATCTTTACATAAAAATAAAATTTTTTAAACAATTAATTATGAAGAAAAGTTAATTATTTTTATTAAATTCTAAAGTATTTTGTTTTCCTGCCGATTACTAATAAGTCGGATTTTATAGAAGGAGAATTTCATGCCTGAATTTAACTACAGAGCAACTTTATCAAATTACAAAAATATTTTGGGAAATACAAAAGAAACTATTGAAGCTATTCAAAAATTTATTGATAAAGACAAAAATGAAAAATTAAATTTAGAAACAGAAGAAACTCCCGCTGCTTCAATTAATAAAATTTTAAATTCTACAATCGATAAAGAAACTTGTGAAGCAATTCAATTAATTATCGATAAAATTTAATTTTCTGATTTAAATTACATTCAAATTGTGTTATTATTAACCCGCTAGGTATTTTTTAGAGGGGTTAATATGAAAAAAATTTGGATTAGAGATATTAAAAACTACGAAGGCAAAGAGGTAACACTTCAAGGCTGGCTGTATAATAAACGTTCAAGCGGAAAGCTTCATTTTCTGCAGCTTCGTGACGGAACGGCTGAAATTCAAGCTGTTGTTTTTAAAGGCAATGTTTCAGAAGAAGTTTTTGATTTAGCGGATAGAATCCCTCAGGAAAGTTCCGTTGAAATAACGGGAACGGTTAAGAAACATGACCGTTCTAAAATCGGTTATGAACTTGATGCAACTGATGTAAAAGTTATTTCAATTGCAAATGATTATCCGATAACACCTAAAGAGCACGGAACTCACTTTTTAATGGAACACCGCCATTTGTGGCTTCGTTCTTTAAAACAAAAAGCAATTTTAAATGTACGCCACAGAATTATAAAATCTATACGTGATTTCTTTGATTCACACGGGTTTACTTTAGTTGATGCACCGATATTTACCCCTAATGCTTGCGAAGGCACAACAAACCTTTTTGAAACCGATTATTTTGATACAAAAGCATACTTAACTCAATCGGGGCAATTATATATGGAAGCCGCAGCAATGGCTGTAGGTAAAGCATACTGCTTCGGGCCTACATTCAGGGCTGAAAAATCAAAAACCCGCCGTCATTTAACCGAATTTTGGATGGTTGAACCGGAAGTTGCTTTTGCTGATATCTATGATGATATGGACTTAGCTGAAGAATTTGTTGAATATATTGTTCAGCAAGTTTTAGAACACAATAGAGCTGATTTAGAAACTTTAGAACGTGATATTTCAAAGCTTGAAAATATCAAACGTCCGTTCCCGAGAATTTCTTATGATGAAGCTATTGAAATACTTCACAAAAAAGGAAATGACACTCCTTGGGGTGAAGATTTTGGCGGAGATGAAGAAACTTTGATTTCTGAAGAATTTGATAGACCCGTTATGATTCACCACTATCCGATGGCGGTTAAAGCATTTTATATGAAACAAGACGGAAATAAAGCTGCCTGCGTTGATGTTATTGCTCCTGAAGGCTACGGAGAAATGATTGGCGGAGGTCAAAGAGAAGAAGACCTTGATAAATTGTTAGCTAAAATTAAAGAACAAGGACTGCCCGAAGAAGTATTTGACTGGTACTTAGATTTAAGAAAATACGGTTCCGTTCCGCATGCCGGTTTTGGGCTTGGTATAGAAAGAACCGTTGCTTGGATATGCGGTTTGCCACATGTACGTGAAACCATTCCGTTCCCGAGATTAATGGATAGAATAAGACCTTAAAAAAGTTCTAGAATAAAACAAAATAAAAAATATTTTCAAAGCATAGACAATAATATTTTATATTCATTATATATTTGAAAATTTGCACTCTTCAAGTTCTTCTTGAGAAATTGAAGAGCCTGTTTTTTCTTTATAAAATTCAAGATACTTATTTATGTTATTTTCTAATTTTATAAATTTGTATTCATTTAATTTATCAATATTGTCGTATTTATATAGAAGTTCATACATCATAATTTTTACAAATCTATCATCATCAAATACATAAGCAACTTTATGATCTTTACCGTATACAACAAACATTTTTTCAACTAAATAGAGTTGTTTCCTAAAATTATTTTCATAACTTGATTGTGTCTCCGTATTAAAACAATATTTATAATAATAGCAATATGATATACTTAGTATTACTAAAAATGATACAAATGCAATTTTATACTTAATGTTTTGAATTTTTGAAAGTAAATACCCCGAAAGCGATAAAATAATCCAAAAAAGCATTAACCTTGTTATAAATATTACCCCCGGATGATTAAAAGAAAATTCGTAATTTTCTTTTCCGAAAATAATTATTAAATTAAAGAATAAAATTGAAATAATAATAGAATAAGAAAATATAAGAATTTTTTTACACTGTTCTGAATTTTTTAATGAAATAAATAATATCAATGACAAAATAATTATCATTACATATAAGACAATATTATCTGTAATAACTGTCTGATAATAATCTTTTATATACGGAATAAAAATTTCTATACATTCATTTAATGTTCTTGCTCTATCAACTATCCATATTTGAAAGAAATTATTTATCAACAATAAAGAATTTACAATTAATAAACTTATGAAAAAAATAGAAAAGTTCTTAAATTTGATTTTATTTTTACATAACAAATTATTAAAAAAGAAAACTAAAGGTATTGTTGCAACTACCAAAACCCTATAATATTCATGCCCAACGGCAGTTACTATTACAAAAATTATAAAAGAAATTATCTGATATTTTGAAAAAGATGTTTGCTCAGTAACATAATATTTTTCCATTCTTGAAAATAAAAATAAAGGAAACACCGAATTAAAAATATACCCGTAAAACCAGATATCATGGTTAAACCACCATAATTTTCCTTCACCGTTAGAAGAATACTGTAATATTATAGCAATAGCTCCAATGAAAAATATTGCAATTGCCGAAAAAGTTTTTTTATTAAAATATTTCTCAAAATTTCCAAGCAGACTTAATATAAATGTAATATAAATTCCAAAAATCAAGTATATGTTGTAGTTAGACATATAGTCCTGATGATGCATTTTTAAAAATTCAGGCATATATCTGTTAGTAAAATTAGCAATAAATCCCATAACATACCAACCGTGATCATTATAAAATAAATTTTGATAATAAGGTTGATACATAGACTCACTCCATGCTGTGGAATATTTTAATAACGGGAAAAGAAAAATAAACATTAATAGCATAAAAATAACTATTAAAAAAATTCTTAAAAATAAACTGGTTGTTTTATTCATAATTCATATAATCTCTAAAAGTTTTATATCATAAAAGTAAAAATTATATAATTTAATTAACTAATTTTAAAATTTAAATTATAATTAGATTATGAGAATATTAGGCATAGATCCGGGGCTTGCGATTGTAGGCTATTCAATTTTAGATACGGTTAAAGATGATTTTATTTTAACGGCATCAGGTTCAATACAGACCGATAAAAATAAAACCGATTCAAAGCGTCTTTTTGAGATAGAAGTTGATATGCAGACAATAATTGATAAATATAAACCGGACAGGGCAAGTATAGAAAAACTTTTCTATTTTAAAAATCAAAAAACCGTAATTCCTGTTGCCGAAGCAAGAGGCGTAATATTAAGCGTATTAGAAAAAAACAATATAGAAATTGCTGAATTTACTCCTATAGAAGTAAAACAAATGATTACAGGCTACGGCAGAGCTTCTAAAGATGAAGTTGCTAAAATTGTTGCAATGAGTATAAAATGCAATAAACTGCCAAAACTTGATGATACCGTTGATTCTATTGCTATTGCCCTTTGCTGTTCAAGAAGCATAAAATCAGGAGAAATGTAATGATTGATAAATCACTTTTAAAAGTTATATGCGTATTTTCATTTATTTTAGGTGCAATTTTAGGAGTAATTCCTTTAATTCCGATGTTTATATGGATTGCTTTTACCCTTGTTATGCTCTTTGTTGCTCCTTTTATCCTGATATACTTAAAGAAGTTAAATATAATACAAAAAATAGAAATGGAACAAAGTTTAGCAATAGGAGCAATATCAGGTGCATCGGCATTTTTAGGCTTTGCCTGTGTTTATTTGCCTATTGCTTTTATTTTACAGTTGATATTCAAAATTCAATCTTTTTTGTGGATAAAGGTTTTATTTTTTAACTTCGGTTTTGTAATCCCGATGGTAATTTTAACATCACTTTTATGTGCACTTTTAAATACCTTCTCGGGATTTTTAACAGCGTATTTTTATCAGTATTTTACACATAAAAAATAGAGGATATTATGGCATTTGAATCAAAAATTAAAACAATAGAATGGACAAATAACATATCAAGAATGATAGACCAAACTATACTGCCGAAAGAATTTAAACTTGTTGATATAACAACAACAGAAGGCATGTATAAAGCAATAAAAGATATGATAGTAAGAGGAGCACCGGCTATAGGAATAGCAGGTGCACACGGAGTTGCCCTCGGTGCAATTGAACTATCGAAAACCGAAAAAAATAAAGAAGAATTTTTAAACAAGCTTACTCAAAAAGCGGAATATCTTAAATCTTCAAGACCGACAGCCGTTAATTTAATGTGGGCTGTAAATAAACAAATTAAACTGGCAAAGGAAACTCAAGGCGGTATTGAAGATATAACAAAGGCACTTATTGAAAACGGTATAAAACTGGAGAATGAAGATATTGAAATAAATAAGAAAATGGGTGATTTCGGAGCCCAAGTGGTACCTAAAGGTGCAACAATATTAACTCATTGTAACGCAGGTGCTTTGGCAACGGTAGGTTATGGTACTGCTCTTGGAGTTATAAGAAGTGCTTACGCTAAAGACCCGACTATAAAAGTATTTGCCGATGAAACAAGACCGCGTCAGCAAGGTGCAAGACTTACTACATGGGAACTTACTCAGGACGGCATTCCGACAACTCTTATTACTGACGGAATGTGTTCATATTTTATGTCTAAAGGCATGATTAATATGGTTGTTGTGGGTGCCGACAGAATTGCAGCTAATGGTGATACGGCAAATAAAATCGGAACTTATACCGTTGCTATTGCTGCAAAATACCATAATGTTCCATTCTATATAGCAGCACCGTTATCAACAATCGATATATCAATAAAATCAGGTAAAGAAATTCCCATTGAAGAAAGAAACCATGAAGAGGTTACTCATATAAACGGAGATTGGATATGTGCTAAAGATGTTAATATTATTAATCCCGGGTTTGATGTTACTCCTCATGAACTTATTACGGGCATTATTACCGAAAAAGGCATATTAAAACCCGACTTTGAACAATCAATTCAAAATGCTTTTAATAACTAAAGGATATTTTTATGCTTATTAAGCCTTTTTATAAGGATAAATTATTTTTATCGGGAGTTATTGTTATTTCTTTATTTATAATAACTGCTTTTATTCTTTTTTCGTATAACTTTTGCTTTTTTGAAGATGATTATTTTTTCGGGTTATATCATAAAAACGAAAAGCTTTTTGATTGTTTGAGATTTGATTTTAAACACGGAGGAGGCTATATAGGGTATTTTTTAAGTAAGTTTATTCCTTTTTATTTGCCTAATATTTTTCATATTCATCCAGCTGATTTTAGCTGGAAATATGCAAGCTCATTGAGAGCAGTTTTTGCAGTTATTACTTTTTTGTTAATTTCACGCTTTTCTGATTTTTTTTATAAGTCAAAACCTATATTTTTTCTTACTTTTTTATTTACTGCTTTATACTTTTTTTATTGTGCTTTATTTAACAATACTTTTATAATTACGGTTAATTATAATTTTTATCGTTATTTCTTTTCGCTTATATTTTTCTGTATCTTTTGGAATTATATTTTTAAAAATATTTTTATAAATTATAAAAAAATTAACAAAATACATTTGTTTTTAATATGTATATGTGCTTATATTATCGGAACATCAAGCGAAATAGTATTTTTCGTCAGTTTATTATTATCCGTATTAATCTTTATTTATAAATTTTTTAATAAAAGAATTTGTTTAAATAAAACTTTTTATATTCCTGTTGTAATTTTAATTTTAACGGTTATTTTATTTGTAACTTCTTCGGGGTTTCATGATGTTTCATTACAAAGAGGTTTAGGAACTTTTCATATAAATAAAGAGTTTTTTATTAGTTTTACAGCCGAATATTTTAAAATTTATATCAAAAATTTGCGGGTATATTGGCTTATATTTATTTTTATAAGTTCGTTTTCGTTACATTATGCTATCAAAAAAAATGAAATCGAAAAAATTCTTTTGCCTTTATTTATGCAGGTTTCAATTTTAACGGTAATTTTTTCATTAATTTTTTGCGGAACTACATATTATATCGAGGGAATGACATGGCTATCGCATGAAAGAATTATTTTTGTGTACAGTATAATGATTTTAATTCCTTTATATCTGAATTTAAGTTATTTAATAAAAAGCCTGATATTTAATAATAAAGCTGACAGATGTAAAATAATAAAATATACATCTTTTCTGTTATGTATTGCCTGTATTAGTGTCATAATACTTCTTATAAATATTACGGTGCAGGTAAAAAGTTTTTATAACAAAAATTATGAATTTAAGAAAAATGTATATATATTAGAGAAAATATTCAGGTTTTACAGATTAAAAAAAGAAATACCATACATTCCGTTTGATATAAAAGACAGAAGCATATATTTATATAAACCCGCCGAAAAAGAAGAATGTATAATTGATTATAACTATTTCATAACATCATATTATCCTAATATATATAAAGATAAAGATGTTGATAATTTTTATTGTTTAAGTGATAAATCTATTGAAAGATTTGAACAAAAAGGCGGAAATATAAGTAATGAGGAACTTAAAAATTTAAATTTTTCAAAATTATTAGATGATAATTTTGTATTAAATAAAAAAATATAATTTGAAAAAAGATACAAAAAATGTTATAATCAAGCCATTAAAAGGAGATTATTATGAAAAACAGTGCAAAATTTTTAACTATAGCTATTGCGGCTTTTACAATAGGTTTAACGGCAGGTAACTATGCTGTTTCTGATGTTCCTTCCAACTTTAAAGTTGCGGTTGTTGATGTTCAAAAAGTTGTTGCATCATCATCTCAAGTTAAAGCTTTAAAAGCAGATCAAGCTAAAAAAGGTCAGGAATTAGCTAAATTTATTGAAACAGCTAAAACTGCAATTGATAAAGAAAAAGATGCAGCTAAAAAGAAAGCTTTAGAAGAAAAATATAACAAAGAATTTCAATCAAAAAGAAAAGTAATTGCTAAAGATTATGAAACAAAATTACTTGCTATTGATAAAAATATTTCGTCTATTATTGATGCAAAAGCAAAAGCTAACGGATATAATTTAGTTCTTGCAAAAGGTGTTGTTCTGTCAGGCGGAACTGATATAACAGATCAAATATCATCATCAATAAAATAAATAAATTAAAATAAAAAAAGAAGAAAGCAAAAAGCTTTCTTCTTTTTTATGAAAAATTCTTTTTAATAACTTCCGCTAAAGCTTTTAACTCTGCAAATAAATCAGCAAATTGTTCGGGATACAAAGATTGAGCCCCATCACAAAGAGCAGTATCAGGATTATTATGAACTTCAATAATCAGACCGTCTGCACCTGCCGCTACAGCAGCTTTAGACATTGGAGCAACTTTATCTCTTAATCCTGTTGCATGGCTGGGATCAACCATTATAGGCAAGTGGCTTATTTTTTGAACTACAGGAATAGCTGAAATATCCAAAGTATTTCTTGTCATATGTTCAAAAGTTCTTATACCTCTTTCGCATAATATAACTTCCCTGTTCCCACCGGCCATAATGTATTCTGCGGACATTAACCATTCTTCAATGGTTGCACTTAAACCACGTTTTAATAGTATAGGTTTTCTTATCTCGCCTAAATTTGTTAAAAGATTAAAATTTTGCATATTTCTTGCACCAACTTGAAGAATATCAACATACTTTAAGAATAAAGGTATTTGGTTAACCTCCATAACTTCGGAGGTAACAAGCATATTGTATTTATCGGCAACACTTCTTAGAATTTTCAAACCTTCTTCTCCCAGACCCTGAAAAGAATACGGAGAAGTTCTTGGTTTAAAAGCACCTCCTCTTAATATTTTTACACCGTAACTATGAAGTTTTTGAGCGGTAGCGTCCATTTGTTCATACGATTCAACACTGCATGGTCCTGCTATCATACCGATATTCCCGCCCCCGATTTTTATTCCCTTTATATCAATTACGGTATCATCAGGTTTAAATACACGGCTTACAAGTTTATAAGGTGAAGTTATTCTGATAACTTCTTTTACTCCGTCTAATAACTCTATATCACGTTTATCTATTATTTTTCGCCCTACGGCTCCAATAACGGTATGGTCTTCCCCCGTTGATACGTGAGCATCAAACCCTTTTTCTTTTATAAATTCTACTACTTTTTCAATCTTCTCTTCACTTGCGTGAGATTGCATTACTATTAACATACATATTCCTTTTTCATTTAAATTATATTACAGATATAAACTTTTAAATATTTACTTTTTTTTATTTTATAATGAAACAAATAAAATTTGATAATTATAATTCTTTTAAATATACTTTTGATATGTTAAGATTTAAAAATAATAAACTTATATTTATTCTTATTTGTTTTATATCAATACTTTTAATATGTGTATATTCATATTTCAACAGGTATAATTGCTTATACAATGACAATTTTAACTATGGTACATATTATGTTGGAGAAAGAATTTTTGACTGTCTGTTCAAAGATGCTTTTTTAGTTCATGGGGGTGGATATACAACTTTATTTTTAACAAAATTTTTTAATTTTGGATTGCCAAATTTAATAGGTATTCATCCTGAAAATTTTATTACATATCCTTTAGGTTGTATTAAAGGAATTTTTCTTTCCATTACATTTATATGTTTTTCTTTGTTTTCTATATTTTTTCATAAATCAAAAACAATTTATTTATCAGTATTTTTATTTTTGTGTACTTATTTTTTTTATACGATTGAATATTATACAAATACAACAATTTTGGCATTTAATACTAATAATTTCTTCCGATATATATTTACTCTGATGTGTTACAGTATACTTTTATATTTTATTTTTAAAAATTTATTATTTAAAAGTAAAAAAACTCATTATTTTTATTTAATACTTGCATCATTATGTGCTGTTGTCGTAGGCTCTAATATCGAAATTATTTTATATTCTATGAGTTTATTAGTTATTTTTATCTTTATTTATAATATTGTATCTAAATTAATGAGAAAAAAAGGTTTTAATTTAGATAAAAATTTTTATATACCAATTTTTGTATTTTTTACTATTATGAGTATATATATCTCTTCACCCGGGTATAAAGAAATTTCTTCAGAAAGAGAAGTTTTTTCTTCAATTATTTCATTTGATATATTAAGAGAATTTAGTGATACTTATTTCCAAATTTTAATTACAAATCAAATTCTTTATTGGATTTTATTTGCAGTTTTAACCGGTATATCATTTTATTTTGCAATAAAAAAAGATGAAGTAAATAAAGTTATACTACCCTTATTTTTACAAGTATCATTTTTAATTGTTATGTTTTCATTAATATTTTGCGGAAAAACATATCATAATCAATTTTGGTTAAACAGACAAGACATTATATTTTTATTTGAACTACTTATTTTATATCCTTTATTTTTATATATAAGCTACATATTATATGCCGTAAAAACACAATTTAAGAACAAGGAATATATAAGACTGCTGGTTTATGGTGTTTCATGTTTTTTAATATTATTAAGTCTTGATTATATTTTTCTTGTTTCAATCAGTCAAAAATCAATTTATAAATATATAAATTTAACAAAAAATATGAAATTACAAAGATATATGGATGAAAAAATAATAAGATTTTATTTATTAAAAGGAGAAACACCCAAATTAAAGTCAAATTTAACACCAACATTTATAACCACAACCGATATAATTATTAATGAAAATGGTAAAAAAGAATATATTCAAGGGCGAAAAGATTCGGCTTATTTTCAAAAAATATACAAAACTGATAAATTTAAAAGATATAAAATTTATGATAATGCAATACAAGACTATCAAAATAAAGGCGGAACTTTTAGTGAGAAAGAAATAAAAGATATGAATTTTCAAAAACTGTTAGATGATAATTTTATACTTAACAATTGATAATTATGAAAAAAGAGGTTATCTTGTAATTATGTATATCATTTGATAAAATTAACTTTATAGGAGGAAATAATGAAAAAGATTAAATTTATTTTAACAACAATGTTAATAATGTTAGCGGTTAATTTAACAGCTAATGCAGGTACAATAGGTTATGCAGATTTCGGAAAAGTTTTAAACGATTATTCTTTTGCACGGAATGCTTATAAAGATATAGACAATAAACTTACGGAACTTCAACAATATGCTATTGATAAAGAAAAACAATTTAAAGCAATAGAATCACCAATACAAAAGAAAACTTTTGAAGATCAGGTTCAAAAAGAATTCAGAGCAAAAGAAGACAGAATTTATGACCTTAAAACTCAAAAAGAAAAAGTAATAAAAGATAATGTAATGGCAGCTTGCAAGTCCGTAGCAGCAGCAAAAAAACTTGATGTTATTCTTGATTACGGTGTAGTATACGCAGGCGGAGTTGATGTTACTAATGACATTATCCAATACTTAAATACACAGAAAAAATAATAAAGTTATACAATAAATAAAAGAAGCCCGAAACTTAATGGTTTAAAGGCTTCTTTTATATTTTTTGAAAGGGTTTATATGAAAATTATTGACATTATTGAAAAAAAGAAAAAAGGTGAAGCACTGACAGATGCAGAAATAAAGTTTTTCATAGACGGGGTTATGAACGGGTCCATAGAAGATTATCAAACCTCGGCACTATTAATGGCAATATATTTTAAAGGTATGAACCTTGATGAAACAACCCTTTTAACAAAATATATGGCTGACTCGGGCGAAATACTTGATTTATCCGATATCTCAAATGATATTATAGATAAACACTCAACAGGCGGAGTGGGTGATAAAATCACTCTGATGTTTTTGCCTATAATGGCGGCATCAGGCATGTATACCGCTAAATTATCAGGCAGAGGACTTGGGCACACGGGTGGTACTATTGATAAACTTGAAGCTATACCGAATTTTAGAACAAACCTTTCTATTGAAGAATTTAAAGAAAAAGTAAAAACTCATAAAACCGCAATAGCTGCTCAAACCTTATCTTTAGCCCCTGCGGACGGCAAGTTGTATGCTTTAAGAGATGTTACTTCTACTGTTGATATTATTCCTTTGATAGCATCATCAGTTGTATCAAAAAAAGCGGCATCGGGTGCTAATCATATTGTTTTAGATGTTAAATACGGTTCGGGTGCTTTTTTAAAAACACCGGAAGATGCTCAAAAACTCTCTGAAATTATGGTAGAAATAGGAAAACGCTTGAACAGAAACATTTGTGCGGTTATAAGTTCTATGAATCAGCCCTTAGGCAGAGCGGTGGGCAACTCCGTTGAAATTCAAGAAGTTATTGAATTTTTAAAGGGCAATATGGAGCCTGACCTTAAAGAAATCACTTTTACCCTTGCTAAAAAAGCTCTTGAAAAAGCAGGCAGAAATGAGAGTTTTGAATATTTTGAAGAATTGATTAAATCGGGAAGTGCACTTGAAAAATTTAAAGAAATAGTTGCTTCGCAAAACGGAGATATCAGAATTTTTGATGATTATTCAATTTTGCCTCAAGCGGGTATTAAATATGAGATAAAAGCTGATGTTTCAGGATATGTAAAGAATATAGACGCCTTAAAAATAGCAAAAGCATGCAAAAATTTAGGTGCGGGAAGAGAAAAAAAATCTGACCCGATAGACTACAGTGCGGGAATTTATCTCAATAAAAAATACTCTGAATTCGTAAATAAAGGCGATACAATTGCAACTGTTTATACAAATAAAAAAGATGCTCTTGAAGAAGCTAAAAACCTTATTATAAGTGTATTTGAATATACTGAACAAAAGCCTAAAGAACAATCTTTAATTTTTAAAATTATTGATTAACTTATCAGCGGGAACTGTATTAGTATTGATATATTCATAAACACATTCAAGGTATTTTTCTTCATTTTGCCCGTTTTGTTTTAAGCTTTCATAAGCAATATCAAAAAACTCTCTGATTAAAGAATTAATCGGCATATCTTTTAATTTTGCTTTTGTTGCTTGAACAGGTGCATCTGTTCTTAATTGTATAAAATCTTCGTAAGAATATTTTGAAAGAATATTTTCAACCTCATTAAATGCATCAGGATTATACATAATCCCTTTCCAAAAAGCGGGAACTGAAAAAGTCATTTCTTCATTTTGTGCATCATGGTTTCTTATTTCCACATAGCTTTTAAGTCTGACATCAGGGAAATACAAGCTGATATGATTTTCCCAATCGGAAATAACGGGTTTTAACCCCATAAATCCTTTTTGCATAAACTCTCTGAAAGAAAGACCGCATTCAAAATAACTGCTTCCCCTTGATATAAATATCATCGGAACATCTAAAAGAGTTTCGGCGTAATCGGAAAACGAAAAATCGCAATAATTTTCAAACAATTTTTTATTAACAAACCCGCATCTGTCCTCATCAACATTAAGCCAAGAGTTTGCCCTAAAAGATTTAAAGCCCGTTAATTTATTATTTCTAATCGGAGAATTAGAATATAAAGCACTGATTAAAGGACTCATTTTAAGAGCGAGTGAAAGTTTTCTTACGGCATTTTCTTCACAATCATAGTCAAAATTAACCTGAATACCAGCCGTTTCTCTCATCATGACAAAAGGGGTCAAACCTTTTGAGGGAAGGTATTTTGTCATATATTCATAACGTTTTTTAGGGATTATTTGAATATTATCAAAGGTTGATACAGGCTGGATACCGCTATCTAAAACTATTGCCCCGATTTTGTCGGCATAATTTGATATATCAGCATAAAAAGAGGAAAGTTTTTTTGTTATTTCTTCTAAATTATCTAAAGGAGCAAGGCTTATTTCAATCTGGCTCCCCGGTTCAAGCGAAATAATTCCGTCTTGGCATTTTAAACCTATCAAATTTTCACCGTCATATAACTTTTGCCACTTATTTGCATCAAAAGAATTTAAAATTTTTACAACATCTTCATAAACAACGGCTTTGTTTGAGTTTTTATAAACAAGCAGTTTTTCAGATTCAACACCGATTTCTTGTTCGGTTTTACAGCCTGATTGAAATATTTCAAGCAATTGTTTTTTACTCGTAATAATTTCGGATGACTTGTTAGTTAACAGCATAAACCCTTTCTTTTGAAAAATGATTTTCAATTAATTTATCCAAACAAGCCATAATTTTT
>CANRMD010000037.1 GCA_947631645.1 Candidatus Gastranaerophilales bacterium | reverse complement strand
GATTTAAGAGAAAAAGGAATTAATCCTTATCCTTATAAATTTGTTAAAACAGCATCAGCAAAAGAATTACAGGAAAAATATAAAGACTTGGCAGACGGCGAAGAAACTCAAGACCGCTACAGTGTTGCCGGCAGAGTTATGGCTGTCAGAAATACGGGCATGTTTATTGATTTGATGGATGATACGGGAAAAATTCAAATTTTTTCTCATAAACAAAATATAAACGAAGAAAAAATAAAACTTTTAAAAATGATTGATATCGGAGATATAGTAGGTTTTACGGGTGATATAAGAAGAACCCCCAGAGGCGAACTTAGTATCAAAACAGTAGATTTTGAAATATTAACAAAATCACTAAAACCATTGCCCGAAAAATTCCACGGTTTAACGGATGTTGAAACACGTTACCGCCAAAGATATGTTGATATGATTATGAACCCTGAAGTTAAGGAAACATTCAGAAAAAGAGGTTTGATTATTCAAAAAATAAGAGAATATTTAACTTCCCAAGGCTTTTTGGAAGTTGAAACTCCGATGTTACATTCTCAAGCGGGCGGAGCAAATGCAAGACCTTTTGAAACTCACCATAATGCACTTGATATTCCTATGTATATGAGAATAGCTCCCGAGCTTCATTTAAAAAGACTTATGGTAGGCGGGTTAAGCGAAAAAATATTTGAAATAAACAGATGTTTTAGAAATGAGGGTATTGACTCGCTTCATAATCCTGAATTTACTACAATAGAACTGTATGAAGCTTATGTTGATTACAACGATATGATGGAATTAACTGAAAATATGGTTGCTTTTGTTGCCAAAGAAGTTTTAGGAACAACAAAAATAAAATACGGTGAAAACGAAATAGATTTAACACCGCCATGGGACAGAAAAACCATGATAGGTTCAATAAAAGAAGCAACAGGAGTAGATTTTGCCCAATTTATGACTTCAGAAGAAGCAGAGAAAAAAGCAAAAGAACTTGGCGTTGAACTGGAAGAAAATATGAACTGGGGTAAAATTGTTGAAGCAGTTTTTGAAGATAAGGTTGAACCATATATAATTCAGCCTGTACATATAATGGATTACCCCAGAGAAATCTCGCCCTTAGCAAAAGTTCACAGAAGCAATCCGCGTTTAACGGAACGTTTTGAATCAAAAGTTAACGGTTGGGAACTCGCTAATGCTTTTTCTGAATTAACTGACCCTATTGACCAGCGTGAAAGGTTTGAAGCACAAGCCATAGCAAAAGCCCAAGGTGATGAAGAAGCATGTGATATTGATGAAGATTTTATTAATGCTCTTGAATACGGCATGCCTCCGACAGGTGGTATGGGAATGGGCATAGATAGGCTCGTTATGTTACTTACTAATTCAACTACCATTCGTGATGTAATTGCCTTTCCAACGATGAAAAATAAGTAGTCTATAGCTGTAATTTAATACAGTATTAAAAATTACCTATTGACTAGTTCTAAAAAATAAATATAATAAGAATGTTATATTTAACGAAAGGGGTTTATACCATGAATAAAGAAGAATTAGTACAAGAAGTATCAAAAAAAGCAAAAGTTACTCAAAAAGATGCAGCAGAAGTAATCAATGCTATTATGTCAACAGTTGAAAAAACAGTTGCTAAAGGTAAAAAAGTTACTTTAGTTGGTTTTGGTACATGGGAAGCAAGAAAAAGAGCAGCAAGAACAGGCCGCAACCCTCAAACAGGTGCTAAAATTAAAATCGCAGCTAAAACAGCTCCCGTATTTACAGCCGGTAAAAAATTCAAAGATATCGTTGACGGTAAAGTAGCTGTTAAAAAATAGTTAATTTTTTTAACGTATAAAAAAGAAGTATAAGTTTTCTTATACTTCTTTTTTTTGTTTATAATTACTTTATGAGCAAAAATATTTTTGAAATTTTAGAGTTTGATAAAGTTCTTTCTTATTTAAGCAATTATGCCATAAGCAATTTAGGGAAAGAACGATGTTTGAATGCCGATATTTTTGATGATATTAATAAAATAAAAAACGAATTAAAAATTACAACTCAGGCAAGAAATGTTTTAAATAATGCTTTAAATGTACCTTTAGAAAATATTTACGATATTGAAAAAAGTCTTAATGATGCACAAAAAAAATTAAGACTTGATGAAGAAGAAATTATAAATATTGCAAAAACTCTAAGAACTTCAAGGTTAATGAAAACTTTTCTTGATGGAATCAGCAAAGATTTTTTTGAGCTTTCAGAGTTTAAAAACTCACTATATCCGAATAAAGAACTGGAAGATAAAATTTTTAATACTTTTACTCCGTCTTTAACGGTTAAAGAAGATGCAACATTGGAGTTAAAAAGACTTTATCAAGTTTTAAGAGATACAACGTCAAATGTCCGCACATGTGTTTCATCTCTTTTACAAAACAGTGATTTTACTTCAAATCTGCAAGATACTATTTATACAGAACGCGACGGCAGAACCGTTTTTCAGGTTAAAGCGGAATGTAAAAATAAAGTATCGGGAATAGTTCACGATGTTTCATCAAGTAATCAAACATTTTTTATTGAACCTGAAATATTGGTAGGTTTAAATAATAAAATAAGAGAAACTCAAGCTCAAATTCATATAGAAACCGAAAAAATATTAAAATTTCTTTCCGCCCAAATAGGTGAAAATGCCCAAGAAATTTTTAAATCAAATCTTCAATTAATCGAACTTGATTTTATTTTTGCAAAAGCAAAATATTCGGCATCTTTTGACGGAGTGGCAGCAGAGATTTCCGATGAAAAAATTATTAGCTTAAAAATGATGAAAAACCCTGTTTTAATAAAATCTAAAACAGATATAGTTGAAAATGATTTTTATATGAACTCGGACAAAAACTGCATGATAATAACGGGTTCAAATACAGGCGGGAAAACAGTTGTATTAAAAACAACAGGGCTGTTAACAATAATGACAAAAGCAGGGCTTCATATTCCGTGTTACGAAGCTCAAATTTACCCGTTTAAAAAAGTTTTTGCTGATATCGGCGACGAACAGAGTATTTTACAAAATCTTTCGACATTTTCCGCTCACATGACAAATATTGTAAATATAATTAATCATGCAGATGATGAAAGTTTAATTTTATTTGATGAAATCTCGGCAGGTACCGACCCAAAAGAAGGTGCATCGCTTGCTCAAGCTATTTTGGAATATCTGCAAAAGAAAAAAGCTTTTATTATAGCTACAACCCACTATGGTGAGCTAAAATCACTTGCATATTTAAAACAAGGTTTTATTAATGCTTCCGTTGAATTTAATATAAATACGCTCAAACCTACTTATAAGCTTTTAATAGGAATCCCCGGGGCAAGCAATGCTATTTCAATAGGTAAAAACCTTGGCTTAAAAGCGGAAATAATAAATAATGCCCGAGAAACATATTTCAACGAAAAGGATAATTCCGCTAAAGTTTTGGAAGAACTTCAAAAAACTCAGCAAGAACTGACGGACTCAAAACGATTAATTGAAGAAAAAGAAGAAAATGTAAAACGTTTAGAGCAGAGTCTTAATGACAAATTGAACGAAATTAAAAAAGATAAAAAGAAAAGTATCGGTATCTACAAGAAAAAATATGAAACTTCACTTGAAGAAGCAAGAGAAGAAATAAAAGAAATACTAAAAGAGATGCGTGAAGAAAAGTCCGAAAAAATTGCAAGACGTAGTTTTCATCGTTTAGCCGGAATAGAAACTGCAATGCGTGCGGGCTTCCGCAGCGATGAAGATGAAATAGCCGAAAAATATACTCCTATAGATTGGAATAATGTAAAAATCGGTGATAAAGTTATGATTACTGACCTAAATCAAGAAGTAACAATTCTTTCCGTGCCCGATAAAAATAAAAATGTACAAATTCAAATGGGACAACTGAAAACAAAAGTAAAGCAGAATAAACTTGCGGTTTTAAATAAAAATTTAATAAAACGCGAAGCAAAAACAAAAGGAGTTTATAAAACAGATTTTGCGATAGAAAGACGTAATATCTCTCAAACATTAGATTTAAGAGGATACAGAGTTGAAGAAGCCTTGGACGAAATTGAAGCGTATCTTGATAAAGCAAGTCTTGTAAATCTATCACCCGTATACATTATTCACGGACACGGAACCGGAGCACTAAAACAAGTAATAAGAGATTATTTGATGCACTCACCTTATGTTGCAAAATTTCGCCCCGGAGAAAATGCAGAAGGCGGCGACGGGGTAAGCGTTGTTGATATAAACTAATTTTTTGAAGCGGCTTTTAACCTTGCCATAGCTCTTGCTATAGCAGCATTTGCCATTTTGATTTCATTTTGGGTTTTAGCGGAGCTTAATTTTGCTTCTGCCCGTTCAATAGCAAGTTTAGCTCTGGTTGTATCAATATCGCTTCCACGCTCTGCCACTTCAGTTAATATCATTGCATCGTTATCTTTAAACTGAAATGCTCCGCCGATTATCGAAAAATTAATTATTTCGCCGTTTTTTTCAGCTCTTGCCGTATCAACTGCTAAAGATGACATAAAAGGGATATGGTCGGGTAAAATACCGAAACTGCCCGCTTCACCTTGGGCATAAATTGCGTCAACGTCATCTTCAAAAACAATTTTTTCGGGAGTAATTATTTTAAAATGTATTTTTTTATTACTCATAAACCCGCCTATTTAACTTTTTCAGCATTTTTAAGAACATCTTCAATAGTACCCGCCATATAAAAAGCTTGTTCGGGGATATTGTCATATTGACCTTCAACTATGCCTTTAAATCCGGCAATAGTATCTTCCAGTTTAACGTATCTTCCCTCAATACCTGAGAATTGTTCAGCTACAAAGAAAGGCTGAGATAAGAATTTTTGAATTTTTCTTGCTCTGTTTACCGTTTCTTTATCTTCTTCAGATAATTCATCCATACCTAAAATAGCGATAATATCTTGAAGTTCTTGATATTTTTGAAGAATTTCAAGAACCTTTCTTGCTGTATTATAATGTTCTTCACCGATGATTAAAGGATCAAGAACTTTACTGTTTGATGCTAACGGGTCAACAGCCGGGTAAATACCGAGTGATGCTATTTGTCTTGATAAAACGGTTGACGCATCAAGATGAGAGAATGTTGTAGCGGGAGCAGGGTCTGTTAAATCATCAGCCGGTACATAAATTGCCTGAACTGATGTAATGGAGCCGTCTTTTGTGGAAGTAATTCTTTCCTGAAGTTCGCCCATCTCGTTAGCAAGTGTAGGCTGATAACCTACTGCTGACGGCATTCTGCCGAGTAATGCAGAAACTTCCGAACCTGCCTGAACAAACCTGAATATATTATCAATAAACAAAAGCACATCTTGTTTAGAGTAATCTCTAAAATATTCGGCAGCCGTAAGAGCTGATAAACCGACTCTCATTCTTGCACCCGGAGGCTCATTCATTTGACCGTAAATAAGTGCAACTTTATCAATAACCCCTGACTCTTTCATTTCGTTCCAAAGGTCATTACCTTCTCTTGTTCTTTCACCTACACCGCCGAAAACGGAAACACCCGAGTGCTCTGATGCAATATTATGAATTAATTCCATAATTAAAACGGTTTTGCCTACGCCTGCACCTCCGAATAAACCTACTTTTCCGCCTTTTTGATACGGCTGTAAAAGGTCAATAGCTTTTATACCCGTTTCCAGTATTTCTATATCAGTATTTTGGTCAACTAATGTCGGTGATTTTCTGTGTATGGGAAGATAAGTATCGGCTTCAATACTGCCTGCATTATCAACAGGCTGTCCTAAAACATTTAATATTCTGCCTAAAATATTTTTCCCTACGGGAATTTTTATAGGTTCACCGGTATTAATAACTTTCATTCCGCGTTTTATACCGTCAGTAGATGACATTGCTACGGAACGTATTTTATTTTCACCTAAATGCTGTTGTACTTCAGCTGTTATTTTATTGTTATCATCTATAATTATTTCAATTGAATCGTTTATTTCAGGTAAAATTCCCGATTCAAATTCAACATCTATTACCGGTCCTATAACTTGAGTAATTATCCCTTCTTTTTCGGCAGTTATTGTCATATTACACCTATTTTCTCCTATACTCTAAATATTATACAATTATAAACAAAATTTGTAAAAAAGTTAAATATAATATATAATCGTTGATGATTAAAAAACATAGGAGCTTTTATGATAGACGAGAATTTTAATGAAGAAGATTTTATTCAAATAAGCGATTTTGTTTTTGATGAAAATGAAGACGGTTCCATTGATTCTGTAACGGATGTAAAAAGAAACGGTTTCGGAATGGTAGAAGAAGTCAGTGTTGATTTTAATCATGACGGTGTTGCTGATGCTAAAATTTACTTTGAATATGATGAAGCCGGCAGAATAACCAAAAAGAGCGTAGATAAAAATTTAAGCGGAAAAATTAATTACACGGTTTCTTATCAATATAATAGTGATGGAAGTTATTCCGTCCATTATGATGATAATGCTGACGGTAAAGTAGATTTTGTGGAAACGTTTGATAAGGACGGGGAATCAAATATGGAAGATGTAAGAAGTAAAACTCAAAAAGTTACTGATTCTCTCAAAGATATTTTAATTCCTAAGTCACTAAAAAAGAAATTTTTTGAAAAATAATTAAACGGATTATAAAAAAAGAACTCTAATATGGAGTTCTTTTTTTACAGATAATCTAGTCCAAATCGTTTATTTGTAAAAAATATATTTATGGTATAATTTTAGCGTATAAGTAAAGGAATATCCTTTAAGGCATGCTGATAATAATAAGAAAAGGTGACATACAATGACTGTAACAATTGAAAAACTGGACAACAATGAAGTTAAGTTAAATATAGAAATTGAATCTTCAGTTTCTTCATGGGAGTATGACAAAGCTTGTAAAAAATTAGCTCAAAGAGTTAATGTACCGGGGTTTAGACAGGGTAAAGCTCCTAAAAATATTTTGGAAAAATATGTAGGTATAGCTGCAATACAAAGAGAAGTGTTAGACAGCTTGCTTCCTACCGTTTTTGAAAATGCAATAGAAGAAAATAAATTTGATTTGGTTTCTGCTCCGAGTATTGAATCTTACGAGTTTGCAGATGATAAATCATTAAAGGTTATAGCAAAATTTGAATTAAAACCTGAAGTTAAACTTGATAATTATAAAGGTATTGAAGTTGAGATAGAAGAATTCAAACAAGCAGATGACGCTGTTGAAAAAGAATTGAACAATTTAGCTGAAAGATTTTCAGAATTAAAAGATATAACAGACAGAAAATCAACAGCTACAGACCTTGTAAATATTGATTTTGACGGGTATGTAGACGGCGAAGAAATTAAAGGCGGAAGTGCTAAAAATTACGTTTTAGATTTGGCTCACTCAAATTTTATCCCCGGTTTTGCCGAACAGCTTGTTGATAAAAACAAAGGTGAAGAATTTAAAATTAATGTTAAATTCCCTGATGAATATCACGATGAAAAACTTAAAGGTAAAGATGCAGAATTTAATATTAAATTAAATGCAATTAAAGAAAGAATTCTTCCTGAAATAAATGACGACTTTGCAAAAAGAGTAAATGCTAAGTTTGAAACCCTTGACGCGTTAAAAGAAGATATAAAACAATATCTTGAAAACGGTGCAAAAATGGAAAATGAAAGAAGAATTTCAAATGCAGTATATGAAAAATTAATAAATTCAACGGAAATTGAAATTCAAGAAACAATGATAAACCGCGAAATACAAGCTCTGATGGGAGAATTTAAACAAAGAGTTAATATGCAAGGCGGTAACTTTGACGAAATGCTTGAAAAAGAAGGTCATCAAAAAGTTTATGACCAATTAAAAGAAGAAGCAATTAAACGTTTGAAAACGTCTTTAATTGTCGGAAAAATAGCTCAAGATGAAAATTTAAGCGTAACACCGGAAGATATTCAGGCAAAAATTAATGAACTTGCTAATATTTATCGTACAACAACAGATAACATTGTTTCCGAAATACAAAAGAATGCTAATATTCTGCACTCTTTAAATTCACAGGTAATAT
Organism: Candidatus Gastranaerophilales bacterium; assembly: GCA_947631645.1. Classification (GTDB taxonomy): domain Bacteria; phylum Cyanobacteriota; class Vampirovibrionia; order Gastranaerophilales; family Gastranaerophilaceae; genus Avigastranaerophilus. Next base: position 8,683 of record CANRMD010000037.1, on the reverse strand, counting down.
CTGAAAAAGTTACAAGAATATTAATAGATAACGCAAAAGTAAATTATAAAAAATAAAGGTTAGAAAGGGAAAGATATGAGTTTTGTACCCGTAGTAATAGAACAATCTTCAAGAGGTGAAAGATCATTCGATATTTTCTCAAGACTGTTGAGAGAAAGAATAATCTTTTTAGGAACACCGATTGATGATATGGTGGCAAACTTAATAGTTGCACAGTTATTGCTTTTAGATAGTGAAAACCCCGAAAAAGATATTATGTTATACATCAATTCTCCGGGAGGCAGTGTAACGGCCGGTTTTGCGATATATGATACAATGCAGCATATCAGAGCAGACGTATCAACAATATGCTTAGGTCAAGCCGCATCAATGGGTGCATTCTTATTATCATCAGGTACTAAAGGCAAAAGAATGGCACTTCCTCATTCAAGAGTTTTAATCCACCAGCCTTTAGGTGGTGCTCAAGGTCAAGCTACCGATATCGAAATTCAGGCAGCTGAAATTATCAGAATTAAAAAATCTTTAAACGAAATTTTAGCTAAAAATACGGGACAATCTATTAAAAAGATTGAAAAAGATACTGACAGAGACTATATTATGACTCCCGAAGAAGCTTTAGAGTACGGAATGATTGATAAAGTAGTTACTGTTAATACTACGCCAAAACCAAGTCAGGAGATATAATTAATGGCAGCTCATGATGACAGTCGTTTAAAATGTTCATTTTGCGGAAAAACGCAAGAACAAGTTAAAAAGCTTATTGCAGGTCCTGATGTTTATATCTGTGATGAGTGTGTTGAACTTTGTAATGAAATTTTAGACGAAGAGTTTCTTGAAAATAAAGAAAAACCTGAAGAGGTTGAAATAAAAGAAGCTGATATGACAAATGTGCCAAAACCGCACGAAATTAAGGCATATCTTGATGAATATATTATAGGCCAAGATGATGCGAAAAAAGTGCTTTCCGTTGCTGTTTATAATCATTATAAACGTATTGCACATAATGCTTCTTCTGATGAAAAACAAGTGGAAATACAAAAAAGCAATATTCTTTTAGTAGGTCCGACAGGAAGCGGAAAAACACTTTTGGCACAAACCTTGGCAAAGATGCTTGATGTTCCTTTTGCTATAGCTGATGCTACAACGCTTACGGAAGCGGGTTATGTAGGTGATGATGTTGAAAATATTCTTTTAAGGCTTTACCAAAACGCTGATTTTGATGCTCAAAAAGCTGAAAGAGGTATTATCTATATTGATGAAATAGATAAAATTTCAAGAAAATCAGAAAACACAAGCATAACAAGAGATGTATCAGGCGAAGGCGTACAACAAGCATTATTAAAAATGATTGAAGGTACTGTTGCTAACGTTCCTCCTCAAGGCGGGAGAAAACATCCGCATCAGGAATTTATTCAAATAAATACTGCAAACATATTGTTTATTGTAGGCGGTGCGTTTGTAGGTCTGGATAAAATTGTTGAAAGACGTGCAGGAGATTCAGCTACTATAGGTTTTGGTGCATCTGCTCCTAAAACACAGGCAGAGAAAGAACTTGAAGCTGCTAAAATGCTCAAAAAACTTCAACCGGAGGATTTGTTGAAATTTGGTTTAATCCCTGAATTTATAGGCAGAGTTCCTGTTTATGCAGTTTTAGACCCGTTGGAAGAATCAACTTTAAAAAATATTTTAACTCAGCCGAAAAATGCATTGTTAAAACAATATCAATGCTTGTTAAATATGGATGGTGTTGAGTTAAAATTTGAGCCTGAAGCAGTTGATTTAATTGCAGCTGAAGCTATAAAACGTAAAACGGGTGCAAGGGCACTCCGTTCTATAGTTGAAGAAATTATGATGGATATTATGTATGCACTTCCGTCAAGAGAAGATGTAAAAGAATTTACCGTAACGGCGGAAATGGTTAAGAAAAAAAATGAAAACTCGGGGGCTGAGTTAATAAAACTCCCTACAAAAACGGAAGAAAAAACCCCTGAACCCTTAAAACCCGCTCAAAATGAAGAAATAGCATAAAAAAAAGACCTCTGTTTTAAGAGGTCTTTTTTTTGTATATATTTGTTAAATCGCTTATGATTTTGATAATGTATCATAAACTTTTGAAACTATTTTCCATTCGCCGTTTACTTTGTTCATAATTAATAAATCGGTAAATTTATAACCATGCCAGTTATCTTCTATAACCCTGACGGTTGCTATTGTTTTTTCAAGCATTAATACATCGACTCTTGAAACATAATCATCGGAGCAAGCACCAAACGTATCAATAGTTTTATAAAATTCTTCAATAGAACCCGATTGATATGTTTGCTCATTCAATTGACCAAAAAAGCAAGCTTTTTCATAAAAATACGGTTTTACTATCGAACTGTCGCCTTTTTTTACCGCTTCGCAGAATTTTTTTGCAACATTTTCAACCGCATTATATTCTTTAATATCGTCTCTCATATAACACCTCTTTCTTTTTAACGTAATAATGGTATATTATAAGTAACAAAATAACAAGTACGGTAATGAAAGTAACTGCAAAATGAAAAAAGATTGTTTAAAAAAAGTTGAAAGCTATGATAAAACAGGTTTTAATTATACGATGTCTTTAATTAACGGCAAATACAAATTAACTGTTTTATATGCTGTTTATCGGCATAAAATAATAAGATTTAACGAATTGCAAAGATACTTAAATGTTATATCACACAAGACTTTAAGCAATACTTTAAAAGAACTTGAAAAAGATGATTTAATAACAAGAAAAGAACATTCTCAAATACCGCCTAAAGTAGAATACAGTTTATCTGAAAAAGGAAAATCATTTATCCCTATACTATATTCCATGTGCGAATGGGGTGAAAACTACATAAACTGATATTTGAAATTATGACTTTTTTATATGTTATGAATTAAAAATAATAAATGTTAAATAAAGCATTTTTATTTATCAGCTTGCAGAGATAAAATAAATTGTTTTAAACTTTTTCTGATTGAATCTGCCGTTTCCATTTGGAAATTTTCTTCTTGCAGCAGCATATATTCTTCCGGATACGTAAGATAAGCGACTTCTACTAAAGTAGAAACAGGATCTGTTGCTCTATCAAGCACCAAGCTTTTGTAGTTTAAGCCGTCATCTTTCAATTTTAAATCATTAACAAGATTATTTTTTATAGTGAGTGCTGCATTTTTAGCATTGTAATTATAATAATAAGTGCCGGTGCCGTGTTTAATATAAGGGTTATCACCTTGAGGAAGCGAGTTATTGTGTATGCTGATTGAAATCAAAGCATCATTTTGTTTTGCCAAATCAACTCTTTTATTTAAATCAACAAAAACATCAGTATTTCTTGAGTAAGAAACAATAGCTCCTTCTTCTTTTTGTAATAAATCAATTAATTTAAGAGCTATGGCAAGATTAAATTTCTTTTCGGGTATTTTTGTAGGTCCCATTGCTCCCGTATCTTTTCCGCCATGACCTGCGTCTATGAATATTCTTAAACCTTCAAGCGGTTTAGCGGGATTTTTAATAACAGGCAATTTTGCTGTTTTAAAAACAAAATCACCGTTTGAATAAACACCGTCATAACCCAGAATTGTATTTTTAGAGTTATAAGTATATTCAAGATTGCGTTTTTCTGCTTCGGGTCCGCCATATACGCCGTAAAGGGTTAATTTTAAAGTTTTGTCATTTTGTTTTATAGTGTATAAAACAGGATATGATATTGCAAATTTAGTGTAATCATAAAGATTATCATAAGATTTCTCGGGAGCTGAAATTGTAATAGGCATTCTGCAGTCTGTTAAAGTAGGAGTTGAAATAAGGTTTTTATTAATCCAAAATTCTGTTTCGCCGGTTTCTTCTATTTTATAATAATCTCCCTGTTTGCCTGATAAATAAAGAACGATGCCTTTAGGTAAATCAATAACACGATTAGATTTCCCGCTGGCTTTTTCTCTTACGGGTGCATAATTTTTTATTGTTTTAGCAGTCCAAATTGTATGAGGTTCTTTTGCTATAAATGGTTGAACTTCTTCTTTGGGTTCTTCTATTCTTGTTATGTTTATTACTTTTGTTTTTTTAGCACCGTTTTTTTTAGTTTCTGTAATCGTTATTTTATTATCACCCATTTTCAGTGGAATTGAGTGTACAAAAAAATCTTTCCAAACTTTTACTTTTTGAGAGTTAACATGAACGGTTGATTCAGGGTTTACAGTCCCATAAATATGGGTAGAATCTGAATAAACGGAAGATGATTTATCGGAAGGCTCAACTATTTCAAGTGCGAAAGCCTGTGAAGCAAAAACAAAAATCAAAGTTAAAATTAATAAAATCTTTTTCATAACAAATTTATTATGAAGTATATTCAAACTTTTTGTCAAATAAAAATAATTTATAATATACGTTTGAAAATTAAAAAAATTGGGCATTATATTATTACGTTGATTTGTGCCTAAAATTAATTTGAATATAATTATAAATTTTATATATAAACTGAAAATATTTTACAAAACTGCGTAAAAATTGCAGTGCAGATATTTTTGCCCTTAAAATACGGTTAAAATAATCAAATTTTAACCACAATACAGTTATGACGCCCAAAAGACGCCAATATTTTGGTACAAAAAAGAAAGGAAGTTTATTATGAAAAACAATAATTTATCAAACGAAAAGAAATTACAAAATTCAAATGCATATCCCGAAAAAGCAATTCGAAGTGATGACAAAAAGGCAATAGCAATGGTTTGGGCTTTGCCGGTAAGAGATTATGCCCTTTTTGATGCCAAAACAGGCGTACAAGAAACTCCTTTTGTAAAAGGCGAAAAAGGTTATGTTGAATTTAAAAACTTAGACCCTAATAAAAAATATGAAGCAAGAGGTGGAGAAGTTTCAACCGGAGATAAACCTCAAATCCTACGTATTTGGACTTTACCTCTTTATAATGATGAACACAAAAATACTTAATTAAAAGAAAGGACTTTTTACTATGAACGAAAATAAATTTTTAAATGAATCACCTGAACAAGTTGTTTTAACTCCTAACCCAAGAAGAATTGAAATAACTCATGCTATTCCTGCAAGAGCATACGGACTATTTGACTCTGAAACAGGCACGCAGGTCACGGGGTTTAAAAAAGGCACAGAAGGTAAAGTTGAATTTGCAGATTTAAACCCCCAAAAACACTATGACGTCGGAGCAATTGAAGGCGTGGGAGATGATAAACCTCAATTTGCAATTGCGTGGAATGAAACAATGCGTGACAACACAGACGATATATTAAAAAATTCAGGCAACCTGCCTGTAGAGTTTCCGGGTAACTACCTAATAAAAGATAACGGCAACAATTCCAACAACATTTTTGATATAGTTGATGATAAAGGCGAAACCGTAGGGCAAGTTATAAATTTATCTCAGACAGGCGATAAACCAAGATTTAATCAAGTATGGTCATTAAAAATGAAAGACGACACACAAAAATAACAGACATGGCACAAGTCTGATAAAAAGCACCTCTAAGAGGGGTGCTTTTTTTGTTATATTATTAATCATATTGATGATAATGATACCACTTACCATAACGTGCTGATAGTTTATACTTAAAATCTTCTTTGCATTTTTCTTCTGCACCGTCAGAACAATACAAATATACTTCATAAAACAAACCGTTATTTTCAGAAATAAATATTTTATAATCTTGGTTGTTATTATAAACGGAATATAAAAGTTCTTTAACATTATCAGGATATTTCCCGTTCTCTGACTTATAGTTTTCAATTGATGTTCTGTATTTTTTATCTAATTGAAATGATTTGTATAACTTATAAAAATTTCTTAAAAACAACAAAAGCAATATAATACTTATTAATAAAATACAAAAACATTTTAGTAATTTCATAAACCCTCTTATCTTTAGATAAAGTAATTATATAACTTTTACCCCCCCCCGAAGCAAATTAAAAAAAATATTATTATTTGTACCCAACCAGACTACATACAATTATAACTTTTTAGTTCACAATATGGCTATGTTAAATACAGAAGCTAAAAGAAAATTACTCGGTAATAATATTGCAAATTACAGGAAAGAAAAACAGCTTTCTCAAAATGAGTTGGCAGAATTAGTTGATGTTTCAAGAGAGCATATAGCAAAAGTTGAAACGGCAAAAAGAAATATGAGTATGAATTTATTATTCAATATATCTTCTGCTCTTAATGTACCCGAATATAAATTTTTTATATTTGAATAAATATTGAAATATTTATACTTCTTTGGTTACACTCCGCCAACAAAACGCAAACTATATAATTTAGCACTTCATCAGGTCATCATAGTTAAGATTGTGAGAACGTGCGAAATTTATAAACTCTTTTTCTTTTTCAGATACTCTTATTTGGAATTTTAAAACAATTCCGTTAGCAGGTTTACGTCCTGCACCTTTACGCTTTCCGCCACGTCCATAATTTTCTTTATAAGATTTTTCGCCACTTTCTTCTTCCCATTCTTCTTTGCTTATAACAGTATATTCATCTTTCATTTCTTCGGGATATATACCTTTAACATATCCTTCTTTATCTTTTATATAAATTAATTTTTTTATCATTTCTAATCTCCTTAGTTTAGATTTTGTCAACATAATCAAATAAGATGTCGCTGTTTTTTATTTCATATTCAACTATGTTATTTCTTTCTCAATGTTTATATTTATATATTTGTATTCTTTCTCCACATACAAATAAAATATCTCCATTTTTAAGTTTTGCAATACCTGCGAATGTATCAATAAAATATTTAGGATTATGTATTTGATAAAATTTATTTTTTTCAAAGTTATATATATATGAAGAATAATATTTTTTTGCTTCAGGCGAGCGTTTTGTTAAATTTACTCCTAAAATCAGTACATTTTTGTTATCAAGTTTAACTAATACGGGAACTGAAGCAGTATAAGCTGTCGTTTTATTTATTTTATTAAGTACAGGTGTTTTTTTATTTTCTTTTATATTAACTATATATCCTGTCATACAATCATATTCAGCTTTTAAAGTTAGATAGTTTTCATCATCCAGTTGTATTGTTGAATATTCGGTAGGAAGTTCTTTATTATATTCTTCAAATTTATAGTCTTTAAATAAATATCCTTTATTTTTACCTCTAAATGCAATAAAATCACCACTATTTAATCGAAAAATCATAACATTAGCAGATTCTTTTATACTATTAATTGTACGATATTCGTCTTTTTTTATGTCATAAATATAGCTGGTATTTGGTGTGTGCTGAAGAAGTAAAATATTACCATCTTTTATTAAGACTAATTCATGGAAATTCGACATCTTTTCTGCAGCTTTTACATCACGGAATGTATAGGTTTTACTATCAAAAATTTTGGCTATATAATCGCCACGGGGATCTTTGTTATGATTATACTTTTTTGTAACTCTATAGACTAAATAAACATCTCCATTTTTTAAAGAAATTGTATTATAGCCATCAGAAGAAGCGAAATCATTATCTGTATATATCGGTATTGTTTTTATAACTTTTTTTTGTACCGGATTATATATATCAACTGTATTTTCCATAAGCCACAATCCGCTTCCTCCAAAAATCAATACATTTCCGTCAGGCAGGAGATGAGCTTTTGCTCTAGCCCTATCTTCTGTCAGCTCTGTTTCTATGACTTCCCATTTTCCTTTATCTACACCAATATCTTCAAATAATGAAAAAGCATAAGATTTTCCACTTACTAACAAACAAAATAGTGTTAAAACAACCGAAATTATTTTTTTATTCATAAAAACATCCAAATTAGTAACCAAAGTAATTATACAACTTTTACCCCCCCCGTTGCAAATTTAAGTATTTTATTTTTAATAAAAAACCATTGTAAATAAATTGTAAAATTAATATCAAACCCGAAAAAATTTGAAATAATAAAATAAAGTTAACGGAAAGGATATTTATTATGAATGAAAATAAATTTTTAAACGACTCACCCGAACAAGTTGTTTTAACTCCCAACCCGAGAAAAATTGGAATAACTAATGCCCATGCCCAAAGAGCATACGGACTTTTTGATTCAGAGACAGGCACACAAGTTAGTGAGTTTAGAAAAGGTACTACAGGTAAAGTTGAATTTGACAACTTAGACCCAAACAGGCATTATGATGTCGGTGCTATTGAAGGTATGGGTGATGATAAACCTCAATTTGCAATTGCGTGGAATTATAGAATGAAAGACAACACAGACGAAATACTAAAAAATTCCGATAATTTGCCTGTAGTATATCCGGAACGCTACCTGATTAAAGATAACAAAAACAATTCCAACAACATTTTTGATATAGTAGATGATAAAGGCGATAAGGTAGGAGAAGTTGTAAAGTTAGCACCAACGAGCGATAAACCTAAATTTGAATATATTTGTTCGTTTAAAGTAAAAGACGACACAAAGGAATAAAAAACTTGGCACAAAACTAATAAAAAGCACTCCACATCGGGGTGCTTTTTATTTTCGTGATTTATTATTGTTGGATTATGGAAAACCTGACATTTTGCACAAAATTTTTAAATTTTGGCAAAAGTAGTCAAGCTCAACCTATATACTGAAAAAAACATAAATGTAACAAATTTTTAACAAGCACGTTTAGAATTTTAAAAAAACGGGAATAATATTAAT
>CANRMD010000036.1 GCA_947631645.1 Candidatus Gastranaerophilales bacterium | reverse complement strand
CGTAAAATTATGTCTTTGTATCGTGAAAATAAAGACTTAATTGATGTAGGTATGTATAACCCCGGGTCTAATCCTAAGCTTGATATTGCAATACAATTAATGCCCCAAGTAAATGCTTTTCTTCAACAAAGAACTTCTGACTCTGTTACTATGGAAACAACTATTTCAACTCTTATTTCAATGATGAAAGATGTTGATATTTAATCAACCATTTCTTCAAGAGCGGCAATTTTCATCTTTAAAGTATCGGGTTTTTTCCCTGTCCAAATTTCAAATGCTTTTGCTCCTTGATATATAAGCATATCAAGCCCTTGAATTGTTTGAATTTCATATTTTTTAGCCAATTTTATAAGTTCTGTTTTTAAAGGATTATAAACAATATCATAGATTATACCGTCTTTTTTCATTGTTTTAACAACATCTTCATCTATAGGCGATAATCCCATTGCTTTTGAACGCATTCCTATCGGGGTTGTATTAACAAGCATTTTGTATTTAGACAAATCAGTTAAGCTCTCAAGTTGATAGCAAGTCATTTGAACATCTTTAAAATTATTTCTTAATACATCCACCATTTCAGATGCATTAATAATATTTCTTGCAAAAAAATCAATTTTCGCTGCTTTTAAAATAGAAAGTCCTACGCCTATAGCCCTTGCTGCACCGCCTGAACCTAAAACCGCAACTTGGGAACCTTTTATTTCTTCTCTTATATCTTCGGGTATTGCTTCAACAAAACCGTATACATCTGTATTATATCCGTATAACGTTGAATCAGGAAGAACTTTAATCGTGTTTGCACTGCCTGCTATATTAGCTATACTGTCAACCCCGCTTAAAAATAATGTTACGGGAACCTTCAGCGGGATTGTTACATTGAAACCATTGAATTTATTGGCTCTCAGATATTTTATTCTGTTGACTAAATCTTCTTGCTCAGTTTCTAAAAGCTCATAAGTTCCATCTAAATTTAAGGACTTAAAGGCAGCTTCGTGTATTACTTTTGACATTGAATGGGATAGAGGATATCCAATTAATCCGAATTTATACATAATCTATTCTTCTTCCAATTCTTTTGAAAATGAACATTTTTTGTTACTGCAAACTAATTTCTTTTCTTTTTTTGTAATTTTTTTAACTAGTATATTACCGCATTCGGGGCATTTTTCATTAACAGGCTCATTCCAGGAAACAAAATCACAATCAGGATAGTTACTGCAGCCAAAAAATACTTTTCCGTATTTTGATTTTCTGAAAATAATTTCACCATTACCGCATTTTGGACATTTTACGCCTGTTGATTTTATGATGCGTTTTCTGTTTTTACATTCGCTGCATTCAAGATAAGGACCGTAAGGTCCGGTTTTTTGAAGCATTGTTCCGCCGCATTTTTCGCATTTTTCATCTGTTTCTTTATTTTGTTCTATTACTTGACCGTCTTTGCTTAAAGGCATCATTGTTTTACAATTCGGGTAATTTGAACAACCTAAGAATTGCGAACCGAATCTGCTTGTTCTAACTACCATTTTACTTCCGCAATTAGGACAGATTACGTCAGATTCGATTGTTACTTTTTTCATATTCTGTTTTGCACTTGACACTGTTTCAACAAACGGAGTATAAAATTCTTTTATTACTTCGTTCCATTTTAGTTTATTTTCTGCTATTTCATCGAGTTTTGTTTCCATATTTGCAGTAAATTGGTAATTCATTATGTCTTTAAAATGTTCTACTAGCTGCGTGCATAAAGTCATGCCAAGTGCAGTAGGAGCTAATGCTTTTTCTGTTTTTTCAACATAATTTTTTTGTTGAATTTTAGAAATAATAGGTGCGTAAGTGGAGGGTCTTCCTATACCGTATTCTTCAAGAGCTTTAACAAGTGAAGCTTCCGTATACCTTGGAGGCGGAGACGTAAAATGCTGTTTTGGATAAATTTCTTTTAATTTTAATTTTTCTCCCTCTTTTAAATCAGGTATTTTAGATGTTTTTTCTTCTTCATCATCTTCGCTGTATACTTTTAAATATCCGTCAAATGTTATTTTGCTTATACCTGCTTTAAACAAACAATCATCCGCATTGATATCTATTGTTGTATTTTTTACCGAAGCACTTTCCATTTGAGATGATACAAATTTACTCCAAATTAACTTGTATAGCTGATATTGTTCATTAGAAAGATATGATTTAATGCTTTCGGGGGTTCTTTCTACGTATGACGGACGAATTGCTTCATGGGCATCTTGTACATTTTTTGATTTTTTTACGTAATTATTTGGCGTCTTAGGGTAATATTCATTTCCGTAGTTTTGAGTAATATAATCTTTTGCTGCTGCTTGAGCATCATCAGATATTCTTACCGAGTCTGTTCTCATATACGTAATCAAACCAACAGGTCCATCTGTACCTATATCAATACCTTCATACAATTTTTGAGCTATCTGCATTGTTTTTGATACACCGTAGCCGAGTTTATTTGATGCTTCTCGTTGCAGTGTTGATGTTATAAATGGAGCCGTGGGTTTTCGTGTGGTATTTCTTGTTGTTATTTTTGATACTTCAAATTCTCGGTTTTTATCTTTTAAATATTCAACAATTTTGTTTGCTTCTTCTTCACTTTTTATATCTGTTTTTTTATTTTTAAATTTGGCAAGTTCCGCTTGAAATTTTGATTTATCTTTAAGCAAATCTATACTTATTGTCCAATACTCAACAGGGGTAAAAGCTTTTATTTCATCTTCGCGTTCACAAATCATTTTTAAAGCAACACTTTGAACCCTGCCGGCAGAAAGGTGATAATTATGCATTTTTTCCCATAGAACAGGACTTATTTTATAGCCTACAAGTCTGTCTAAAATTTGTCTTGTCTGCTGAGCTTTTACTCTGTCCATATCAATTTGGCGGGAATGCTCCACAGCATATGTTACAGCTTTGGGGGTAATTTCATTAAATTCTATACGAAATACTTTATTGTCGGGCACATCAATTACTTGCCTTACGTGCCACGCTATTGCTTCTCCTTCTCGGTCAGGGTCGGATGCAAGATATACTTTATCGGCTTTTTGAGCTAAATCATTTAATTTTTTTACTACGGCTTTTTTTTCGGGAATAATTTCAAAAGTCGGGGTAAAATCGTTTTGAACATCAAAACCTAAAACTTTGGGCGGAAAATCTCTGATATGTCCGTAGCTTGCTTCAATATCGAAATTTGAGCCTAAAATTTTTTTTATCGTTTTAGACTTTGCGGGAGACTCAACTATTACTAATATTTGTTCTTTTTTCTTTGCCATCGGACCTTTTTTATTCTTATAACCTAGTTAATATTATCATTAAATTATACATATTCAAGTATTTAATATATATTTTTCGCCGTTTGTTTGTGAAATTATATTTTCAAGCTCTAATTTTGTAAGGATTATCATTAATTCTGATATATCAATCTGTGTTTTTAACGCAATTTCATCTATAGTAAGCGGGTCTTTACTTATAAAATCAATTATCTGCTGTTCATTTTCGGGTAAATTTTTAAAATCATGTTTGTTATTTGAAGATTTTTCGGCAGTTATTTGCCAATTTAAACTGTCTAGAATGTCTTGAGCATTTGTTACTATTGAAGCCCCCGTTTTTATTAATGAATAAATTCCCTCTGTATTGGGATTTGAAATAAGCCCCGGCATGCACATAAGTTCTCTTCCTTGTTCCAAGGCTAGTTTTGCTGTTATCATTGCACCTGATTTTATTGCAGCTTCTGCAACAAGTACGCCCTTTGATAAACCGGAAACTATTCTGTTCCTAACGGGAAAATGCCAGCTTATTGCATCAACGTCAGGCCAATATTCGGTTAAGACAGCCCCATTTCCGTTTATTATTTTATTAAATAATTCGACATTAGATTTTGGATATATTCTGTCGAAGCCTCCTCCTATTACGGCTATTGTTTTTAAGTTATTTTCCAGTGCACTTTTATGTGCTACCGTATCTATACCTTCTGCCATGCCTGAAATAATACAAACATCAGTATTTTTAAGACCTGATAATATTGATTTTAATGTCATTTTTGCATTTTCACTGGCTCTTCTTGAACCGACTACAGCTATAGTTCTTTCTAAATTGCAAGATGAAATATCACCAAGCATAAATAAACCTGTTGGCGGGTCAGGAATGTGTTTTAACAATTCGGGATATCTTTTATCTTCAGGGTGGATAAAATCAATACCTCGTTTTTGGATGTAATCTTTACATTCATCAGAGTTAATTGTTTTTCTTTCTTCAAGAAAACTTTGTATTTGTCTTTCTTGCAGTCCTTCTATTTTCCATAAGTCATAAGCCTGAGCGTGCCACGCTAATTCAATTGACCCGAAATGACAGTATAATTTATTTACAAATGCTGATGAAGTTTTTGTTAATTTTGCAAAAGCATACCAATATTTATCATTATTCATAAACAATAAATATCATATAAGTAAATCGGAGTCCAGTTTTAAATAAATATTAAGCGTAACACTTTTCGGTTTTATTAACTAATTGTTCATACTTATTTTTATAATACGCCGCGATTTGGCATGCTAAGTTATATTTTTGTTCCGTAGTATAAGGGTCAGAGGGTTTAAAAGTGTCAACTGCCGCATTTTCTTTAGGTTGCTTTTTTCCTGTAAAATCAGGTTTTATAGGTTGGCAATTTATTGACTGCATTGCAGAATTAACGGCTAGAATTTTCATGACAACTCCCTTTTACATATTTTCCTTTGCAAATATTATCATGATTTTTCTCTTTTTGCAACTGAATAAAAGAGCTATTTATGTTTATTTAACTTTTTTAAACTTAATATTAATTTATTTTTTATTTTTTCATAATTATAAATGATATTTATGTATTTTAATGGGATTTTATCAATCATCGGTAATGTAAGACATCCTCCTAATGATCTGTATATTGCAGCTTGAGGCGATTTATTAAGTTTTTCTTTTTCTGCAATAACTATTTTTTCCTTTTCAGTTTGGTCACATATATCAGAATATGACAAAAAGTCTTTATCCTTTAGTAATTCAGGGTCAATAGAAAATTCTTCAGGATGATCAAATATATATGTATTTTTAATTAACCAGAAAGAATGAAATGCAAATGACTTAACTTCTCTTTTATATTTATTTATAAAGTCAATAGTCATCATAAAATCTTCCATTGTCTCACCGGGGAAATTAAATATTAAATATGTGTGGTTAAAAATGCCGATGCTGTATGCATCTTTAAGTATTTTGACGGCAGTTTGAATATCAATACCCTTGTTATATTTTTCTAAAATTTTAGGACTGCCTGATTCTAAACCCCACTGTGCTATTCTAAGACCTGATTTATATAATTTTTTTAATAATTTTTTATCAAATACTTTTTCGAAACGTAAATTTGTTAAGTATCTGATGTTTAGTTTTTTTGAAATAATTTTATCTGCAAATTCTTCAATAAATTTTGGAGATAATGCTGCATCTTGGAAATAAAAATATTTTACATTATATTTTTTCATTAATTCTTCAATTTCTTGAATAACATCATCAACACTTCTTGGATCATAAATTTTATTTGAATTATAGTCACAAAACTTACATTTTCCCCAATAGCAACCATAAGAAACTTTTATTGGAAGTACGGTTTCATTCATAAAATATTGAGAAAAATCATATCCGTTATAATTATATTTTCCGACTTTTTTATTTAATTTATTTACATTTTTTGTTTGATATATATTATCATTTTCAAAATATATAATATTTGAAACATTTTTTAATTCTCTTTGCCCTGTATGATGTTCCCATAGTTCTTTTACTGCAATTTCTCCAAGTCCTGTCATGCAATAATCAGTATACTGTGTGAATAGTTCTTTATCTTTTAGGATGCTTAGTAATTCATAATCAATCCAGCTTCCTCCTATTGCAATTTTTACATCGTACATTTTTCTAATGACTTTAATTGCAGTTAAAGCTCCGAGTATTTGGTCGGTTGAATTTATGGAAATACAAATCAAGTCCCCATCTTTTATCCCTAAATTGGGTATTTTATATTTCATGTATTCTAAAAAAATATTTAAATCTTTATCTTCCGATATGCCTTTAAAGCATGAATAATCGTCTTGGGCTTTTTGGCTAATTTTAATATTACAGAATGAGTTTGCACTTAATTTATACGGATAATAAGGCAAAGATAAAATATCTAATGCCGTATTAAAAAAAACTTGGCTAATTGCTTTTGCTTTATAATTATTAAAACTATTCTTGTCTTTTATTAGATTTGAAATGTTGTCTATTTGATTAATAGAATGTTCTATATTTTTATACTTATGAAATTTATCAAGATTTTTTTTTATATAATTGATTTTTTCCTGAGTATATTTATTATCGGCATTTTCAATTATTTTTTTTGATTTTTCGATTGCCTCAATAACATATTTAGATTTTAGAATATAATTAAAAAAATCAATGTTTAAATCATATCCTATACACTCAACTCCCATTTCGGATAACACTCCCATCAGTGTGGGAATTCCCGTACTGGGAGAGTGAATATCCCACTGTGGAGGGAATATAAATACGCTTTTCATTAGTCATTCCTATCCTCAATAATAAAATCTGCTAAAGGTGTTGTTATCATTCCGTTTAACGATTTATCAATTTCTTTTAGCTTTTTGGATACTTTATCCATATCTTCGGTCCATATAAAGTAATCGTTTATAAATTTTTCACCGCGGTTAAAATCTTGTGATAACTGAACTTCTATTATTTCCGTTAACATTTTTCTTGCGGTCGGTATCATTTTTTCTGTATTAATATCTATAATACCATCACTATTAACAGTTATAGCTCCTTCTTTTATAAAGAAATATGCCTGCATAACTGTTCTGACTCTGTGTGCTTGAGAAAGTTCGGGTTTTGCTTTTAAGAAGCAATTAGCTCCAAATGTAACCAATATTTGATTTTTTTCTTCTTCGGTATATGCACCTTCTTTTGTTAAACAGTCAAGCAATGCAAGTGAACCCATATCGGCTTTATTTTCTTCTATAATATTTTTGTATTTACCCAGAGCCTCTGTTCCTGATTTTGGACCTAAAGAGTGAACATTTTCATGTCCTATTGTAAACCAATGATCTGCTTCAGGGTTATATAATTTATGCAATTCTTTATTTAAAGTTGCATTAAGTCTTTTTTGTCTTCTTTCTTTTGCTTCGGGAGATTTATTTGTTCTTACTTGTCGGTGGTAAACATTTCTTCTCCCTCCGCCTATTGTCAGAGATAATTTATCGTTATTAGGGAGGTTTTGAGCAATTGTTATTCCGCCTCTATAAGAACCCTCATCTCCTCTTAAAGTAACTATATCAGCATCAATCATTGTTTGAAGATTATCTTCATCTGATGAAATGTTTTGTTCATACTTTTCTTTTAAAGGCATATTTTCTGCCATAACGGGCAGAAATTTTTTGATTTTTAATATATCTTGAGTGCCTTTAGCATTTACTATTCCGACTCTTATTCCTATGGAGTCTTTAGAAATCGGAGTAATATTATTTTCTTCCAGCAGAGTTTTTAATTCTTCATCTTCAATAACGCTACCTGTTAATAAATCAGCATATTGCTCTCTTGATATTGTAAATTCTAAAGGAGTATTTTGAAGTGAAGCCCATTTTTTATCCGCTTTTGCGTCAAGCATCGGGTCATTTTTTCTTAAAGCTTCCGCTTGAAGAATAAGATATTCGTTAAAATCTTTATTTGTTGAAGTTTTTGCCGCTAATTCCAATTCATTTGCAATAGCGGAAAATTCTTCTTTAAATTCTTCTGTATAATCTATTCCGATAAGTTCATCAGCATTCCTTTTTACAATTGTTCTTTGATTTAATATATTTTTAACTTCTTCAATTTTTCCTGTTTTTATCATATTTTTTAATATGTTATGAAGTTCTTCTTTTGTTAAATCTGACGGATAAAAAGCTTTTCCGTCCAGTTCTTTTGCATTTTTTAATAAAATTACGCTTTTTGATTCTGAATCTATACCGATTATTCCTAATTGTGCGTCAAAAAGAGTTTTAGTAAGTTCTGCAGCCTTATTGCCTTTTTTTATTTCACTTTGTAAAAATTCCATAAACGGGAGATTAAGTTCGTTATCTTGTTTCATGTATATTAAGTTTGCATAGTTTGAAGCTTTTACCAAATGTTTTAATGCTTCTTTATCCCCTTGAGAAAGATTTTTATATTCTTGTGAATCTTTTTCTAACATGGGTTTTCTTATCAAGTAATCTTTATGTGTTCTTTTTTCAAGTTCTTCCATTGTTAAATTTAATTCAAATTTCATAATCGGCTCCTTTATTATTCAAGAATTGTATCAGGTACTTCATAATACAAACAGGTCGGACATTTTTCTTTCGCATACATTTGGCCTTCTATACCTTTAAATCTTGATTTATAATTTGCTATTACCTTTGACGGAATTTTAGCGTTCTTTATGCAATAAACGTATGCTTGTTCATTTTCATTAGAATTTAATGATTTAATTGTCATAAATCTTGAATTATTAAATTCAACGTAGACAGGCTTTTGGGAGTTTGAATTAAAATCAAAAATCCTGTTATTTATCCAATATTTTTTGCCTGTATAGTTAATTCCCAAACTTCTTAATATGCCGTTTAATTCGGGAATATTGGGGACTCTGCCTCCGTTCGCCATACAATATGCTTCTTTATCATACCTCGTTTTTACAACGGGAGTTTGATTTATAAGTTCAAAAGCGGGGGAACAAAAACTCTGTTTCCATATTTGGGATTCTTGAGTTATTGACATATTTTCGTATACGCTGAAAGGATAAAAACATAGTCGTATATTATTTGTATTATTTAATATTTTAGTATTTAAAACAGCTTCATTTGTTTCATACTTATCATTAATTTTTATATTCGGATTATAGCTGTAACCTTTTTGAAGTAATTGGCTGAATACCTCCCTTGATACTTCTTTGACACTGAAGCTTACATGTTTTTTGTCCGTATTAATATCTTCTTTTTTTGGTTCTTCAAAGATTTTATTATTTTTTTGTTCTATTCCGGCAAATTCTTTAAGTCCTTCTAAGTCGAATGGTTTATCTGTTAATTTTTTTAGATTTTCACTTCTTTCTTTTATTACATTCCTATAAAAATATCCTTTTTTATCTAATCCGAAATCAGAATTACTGTTAGCAATACAATAAGTTAAAGGGGCAATGTTTTTTGGTTTTTTAATAATTTCATAAGACATATTTTTAAAATGAAGAACATATGAATTATTATTATTATCTTGGTAACTTGTCCAATAGTATTTTTCACCGAAAGTGTCGAATTTGTTAAAGATAATATGATATATTTCAAGTTGATTAGGTATTTTTGCACTCATTGATGCACAAAAATTTTCAGCTTCGTAAAATTCATCAAAAGGTATGGCATCTGTAGTATAATAAAACGGAACTTTGACTTTTGATAATGACATTTTTTTAATATCGTAATTATCTATATTATTATATTTTAGAAAATCGGTGGAATAGTTTATGGTTAATTTTGCACTTTTGTATTTATTTTGATTTTGAATATTAGATATTCTTGTTAATTCTTTTATGCCTTTAAATAAGCAAAATATTAAAAATATTATAAGAAGTGTAATAATTAGAAACTTATAGTTTTTATTTTTTTTATTGGTAACGGAAGGAATTATAAATGCCGGTACAATAAAATAGATAAATGAACATAACAAAATTGAAGGAAATAACATTGAAATAGTTGTCATAAAGAATGTAAATATAAAAGTTATATTTGCGGCATCTTTATTAACAACAACCAAACATATGGCACTTGCAATTAAAACTAAGAATAAAAAAACTAAAAATATACTTATGCTTAAAGGATAATTAATATATAAGGATTCGCTTTTTAAATCGGTTAAATTTGATTTAATTTTATCAGACAATAAAAGTAAATAAATAAAAAGTATAATTCCCGTAATATAGAAACTTATTGTAATAAAGCTGTCTTTCCCGCCTTGATTTACCATAAAGGCAATTGCATTTGTTCCTATAATGAGAAAAGTTGTGAATAAATTAATTTTAAGCAGTTCTTTTTTTGATTTATTTTTTTTCATATTATCTTCCTTAAAACAATATTACAATAAATTTGTATTTTTTTATTCATATTATTATTGTATAATTATAATTGTTTTTTATGGAAGAGGTAAATGTGAAAATAAAAGAAAAGTCAACAATGCAAGAACTTGCAAAAGAAGTTTTTCAAATTGAGTCTGATTCTATATTAAAATTGAAAGAAAGAATAAATGATAATTTAGAACAGGCAATAGCCTTGATAATGTCAACAAAAGGCAGAGTAATCGTTACAGGTATGGGTAAGTCGGGATTAATAGGAAGAAAGATTGCAGCAACATTATCTTCTACGGGAACTCCGTCATACTTTCTGCATCCGGCAGAAAGTACTCATGGAGATTCCGGAATTATAACAAGAGAAGATGTTGTAATTGCCATATCTAACAGCGGAGAAACCCATGAACTTTTAAACCTTCTGCCTTTAATTAAAAGATTTGAAGTTCCTTTAATTGTTTTGGCGGGGAACAGAAACTCAACGTTAGGGAAAAGTGCTGATATTTACTTTGATATATCCGTAGAAAAAGAAGCTTGTCCCTTGGGTAAAGCTCCAACTGCTTCAACTACAGCAACTTTAGCCATGGGAGATGCTATTGCAGTTTGTCTGTTAAAGAAAAGAGGTTTTTCTACGGAAGACTTTTTACTTTATCATCCGTCAGGTGCTTTAGGCAAAGGAGTTTTATATATTGTTAGTGATTTAATGTTAAAAGATAAAGATTTACTTCCTATTGCACATGAAAATGATACTTTCCTTGAAACAGTTGATTTAATTTCCAAAAAGAAACTCGGATGTGCTTTAATTGTAGATGCAGATGATAAATTAACGGGACTTTTAACGGATGGTGATATAAGAAGAATTTTATTGAGATATCCTGATGTTTCGATATTGGATAATAAAACTGTTATGACAAAAAAACCTAAAACAATAGCTTCAGACGCTATGGCTGTAAAAGCACTGGCATTGATGGAAAAATATTCAATAACATCACTTGCCGTATGTGACAGTGAAAATCATCCTATCGGAGTTATTCATATACATGACTTATTAAAAGCTGGAGTTGCCTAATGTATAGTATAGACTTAAAAAACCGTGCAAATAAAATAAAACTTGTAGCTTTTGATGTTGACGGTGTTATGACTGACGGCAGTCTTACGTTTGATGAAAACGGAGTTGAATACAAAACTTTTAATGCAAAAGACGGTCAAGGTATTGTTATGCTTACAAAAGCCGGAATAAAAACGGCTATAATAACGGCACGGGATAACGGAACGGTAAAGCATCGTTTTGAAGTTCTTGGTATGACTAAGCTTTATATGGGACAAAAGAATAAAATTGTTGCGATGAAAGAACTTTTATATGATTATAATTTAGATTTTTCTCAAGTTGCATATATGGGAGATGATTTGCCTGATTTATGCGTTCTAAAAGAGGTAGGATTGGCATGCTGCCCTAATGATGCAGTGGACGAAGTTAAAGAAGTTTGTCATTTTATTTCATCAAAAGGCGGCGGAAAAGGTGCCATTAGAGAACTTACCGATTTTATTTTTAAGACTCAAAATTTATCTGTTTAAATCAAATAATATTTTTGCACCTATTAGTGTTAAATCGGGATTAATGTAGTCAAATTTTCTTTTGAGAAAATTGCTAATAACACAAGAGTATCCTCCCGTTGCAATAATAGTTGATTTTTGTCCAAGTTCTTGTTCGCATTTTTCAATAAGTCCGTCTATCATAGAAGCATGCCCTATAACAATACCCGATAGCATGGCATCTATAGTATTGTGCCCTATTGTATGAACAGGGGCTTCAATATTTAATTTTGGTAATTTTGATGTTTTTGAACTCAGTGCATCAGCTTGAATTTTCATTCCGGCGGTTATTATTCCGCCTATAAATTCATTGTTTGAATTAACTATGTCAAAAGAGGTTGCGGTTCCAAAATCTACAACTATAGCCGGAGTATTGTATAAATGAGCGGCGGCACATGCGTTTGCAATTCTGTCTGCCCCTACTTGTGACGGAAATGGTGTGTTTAAGTTTATATTCATTTTGATTTTATGGGAAATTATTATTGAATCTATTCCTAAATATTTTTTTATGGCTATTTGAATTTTTTCCGTCAGTTGTACTACAACGCTTGATATTATTGCATCAGTTAAATTTTTATCTTTTAAAAGGTTTTTTAAAAATACCCCGTATTCATCTTCAGTCCTGTTAATTTCAGTAGATAATCTCCAGGAATGTACTATTTTATCACCGTCAAATATTCCCAAAGTTATATTTGTGTTTCCTATGTCTATAGTTAAAAGCATATTTATTCCTTTTTTTTTATTCTATCAAAAACAAATTTTATGCTACAATTATCTTGATTTACACTGGTGGAGTTAAATTATGTTAGACCTTTTAATTCAAAGTTTTCAAATAAAATCAATGAGTTTATTTGAAGCGGGAATGTTAATATGCTTTGGAGCAAGCTGGCCGTTTGCCGTTATAAAAACATATAGGACTAAGGCTGTAAAAGGGAAAAGCAGATTGTTTTTATCTCTTATAATTATCGGTTATTTATTCGGAATTATTAATAAAATCATCAATTCTATGGATTTTGTTTTTTGGCTCTATGTTATAAACTTATTATTGGTAAGCTCTGATTTTATATTATGTTTATTATATAGAAACAGACAGGAGTAGTTATAAATGAATAAAAATATATTATCTTTTTTGCTTTTAATTCTTGCTTTATTTAATTTAAATAAAGCAAATGCGGTTAATGTAATACCGGAAAGAGTTACTACAATGGCAGTATCCGTAAATGAGACTGATGATGAGTCTGAAGAAACGGATATTATTAAAAAAGTAAGTTTTAGAGATAAATTTAAAAGAAGTCCTGAGGTTCAAATTACAAATTTCTTTAAAAAATATAATCGTTATTCTTCAAAAAATGAAATTGAAAAACTCAGAAATTTGTATTCTGCTTCTTTTATTAATAATGACGGTTTTAATAAAGAAACAATCTTCAAATTAATGAAAATGTCGGCTGATACTTATAAAGAAATAAAATATTCCTCAGATATACAAAGTATTAAGGTAGACGGTAACTATGCAGTTGTGAATGTTCATGAAACAGCTGTCGGTGAAACTTCTAAACCCATGCCGAAAGTCGGAGATACTGGAATAATTATTTCGGATATTTATTATACAGATTATTTAAGAAAAGAAGATAATGACTGGAAAATATTAACCAGTGTCATAAATTATGAAAAAGTTGATTTAAAATATGGAGAAGCTAAAAATATAAATATTGATATATCTGCTCCCGATTATGTTTCATCCAGTACTCAATATGAAGTTAATGTAAAAGCAAATATTCCGCCGGAAGTATTTTCCGTAGGGTCAATTGTAAATGAGCAAATAACATTTCCTCAGAAAGATGAAACCGATACTTTTAAAGCTTTAAAAAATGATGAACTGACAAGACTTGTTTATGCAAATAAAGATAATAAGAATGAATATGCTACTGTTTCGTTAGCACTAACCAGAGCAAAAGTGGAACCTGATACTTTGGTATTGAATATGACTGGTATGGCTTTTGTAATGAAACGTGTTAATGTTATACGAGTTAATGAAATTAAAATAGATGAGGAGAAACAAGATGCACAAGAAGCAGAAAAATAATAATTCGTTAATTGATTCAGGTGTTATTATCAGATATTTTGTACTTTGGTTTATTTTAGGATTAGTAGCATTCGGAATAAAAAAAGTGGTTTTAAGAGCATTTGAAGCTTCACCTACTCATGAGGTCGGCAACGGAATATTAAGACTTGCGGAAGTCCATAATACGGGGGCAGCTTTTAATCTGTTTTCAGGTCAGCCTGAAATGATTGTTACAGTGTCAATAATAGCACTTATAGTTATTACGTTTTTTGCCGTTATTTGGTCAGGAAAACTTTCAAGTTCTTCAGTTTCTGCTATGGCATTATTAAGTGCGGGTATTTCAATGAATTTATTTGAAAGAATAAATTTAGGTTATGTAATTGATTATATTCACTGTGAATTTGCTCCGGGACTTCCTGTTTGTAATGTGCCTGATGTAATGATATTTATTGGTGCAGTATGTTTAGTGCTTTCTGTTTTTACAAAAAGGTAACAGGTTAAATTTATAATGACAAAAAAATATGTTTTCAGCGTCCAATCTTTAAAAAAACCAATCAGGTTGGATGCTTTTTTGTCAGAAATTGATTTATTTTCTTCACGTTCTCAGGTTCAAAATTTAATAAAAAAAAATCAAGTTACCGTAAATGGTGAACAGAAAAAGTCATCATTTATTGTAAATAATGATGATGAAATCTGTATTGTTTTTAGTGATGATTTTTCGCTTGTTATAGAACCGGAAAATATTCCTATAGAGGTAGTGTGGGAAGATGATGATATTTTGGCGGTAAATAAGCCGAAAAATATGTTGACTCATCCTACAACGAAAGAAATAAAAGGTACATTGGTAAATGCTTTGTTATATAGGTACGGTTATGACGGATTATCCGATATAAACGGTTTAATGCGTCCGGGGATAGTTCACAGGCTTGACAGAAACACCTCGGGACTATTGATGATAGCAAAAAACAATAAAGCTCATCAATATTTGGCTGAACAAATTAAATCAAAATCTGCACGCAGAAATTATCTTGCTGTTGTTCACGGTAATTTTGACAATGAAAACGGAACTATTGATGCACCTCTATTAAGAAACCCTAATAAACCCGAAAAATTTGCGGTTTTAGACGGAGGTAAACCCTCTATAACTCATTATAGAGTTCTTGAACAGTTTAAAGGGTTTTCTTTTCTTGAATTAGAACTTGAGACAGGCAGAACTCATCAAATAAGAGTTCACATGTCTTATATTTCACATCCTATTGTTAACGACTCTTTATATAATAAACAGCCTTTTAAAGTTAAGACTCAAGAACAGGTATTACAAGCATATAAGCTTAAATTTGCCGCTTTAAAAAATGATGATATAATTGAACTTGAAATAAATCCCGATAAGGATATTCAAAAAGTATTAAAATACCTTAGGAGCAGTTTAAAATGAAAAGTAAATTTATTTTTATAGCAATAGAAACAGTGTTATTTATTTTGCTTGTATATTTATTGTATGTAAATTATGATGTTAAAACCACGTCTGAATTTGCTGTTGCACTTAAAGACGGAACCGTTAAATTGAGTACATTTTTTGTAATACTCGGAATATATTTCTTTGGAGTATTTTCAGGATTTGTATATTCAATGGTTTTAGGCTCAAGGTATAAAGATCAAATAGAATTCTATGCAAGAAAAACAGAAAAACTTTCTGTTCAAAATGAAATTGATACTGATGAACGAGAAGCATTGCAAAGAAAAATCGCTTCACTTGAAATAGCACTTGATAATGCCCTGAAAAACAAATGATTAATATTTTTTGAGTTCTTGCATTAATTTTGGAACGATATATTCCCATGCATGTTCGTTAGGGTGTTTGTCGGTTTCATTTAATGCATATCGTGTATCATTATCATCAAAAGGTGTAATATCATTTCTGTTAATTATTATAATTCCGTTTGATTTTAACTCGGGTATTATTGAATTTTGTATTTCCGTATTATATTTATCATATAAGAAAACAACAAATTTTGTATTTTTCCAATGTTTATCTATTAATTTTTTTGATTCTAATATTTCATATTTGAATAAATCCATATTATTATATATGTTATAATTTATTTTATCATTAATAAAATAAAATATAAAAGGCAGTTTAAAATACTTATTATAATGTTTTAGTTTTAATGATTTTGAATGTTTATCATAATAGTAATAAATATCCATATAATCTTTAATACTTGGAATACAAGGTATTTTAAGTCTTCTTAAATGATCTGAAATATAAACATAAATAATATACTCCGGCTGCGGAATAATTTTATAAAAATCTTCTGATTGAAGTTGATATAACATTAATTGAGGACCAGCTCCATGAAATGCTCTGTTATATACTGCTCTTTTTGTATATTTGCCTAAAACTTCCGATAAAATTTTATCTTGTGGTATCTTGTGTCCGTAAACATATGAACATCCGAATAATAATATTGGGGGGGGGGATTTTTTTATATTTTGATTAACAACTTTTCTGTATTCAATTTCTTGATTGCCCAATATATACTTATTATAAAGATATTCTTTGTCAACTTTTCTTGAGTAATATGTTTTATATAAAGATAAAAAATCAGAAAATGACGGGTGTTTTATGTATCGATTTAAATCAATATAATATGTAAGCATATCAAAGCTTATCAATATAATTAAAATACAAAAAATATTTATTAGTACTTTTTTTAATAAATTATTCATATCACAAATTATACTTCATAATTATATTGTTGACAATGAATTATGCTTGTAGTATCAATGAATATATGATAGAAAGCGAGTGGTTTGTTTGTGCTGAATGAGCCACGAAGCGGTTGCCAAATGACGGCGAGGAGGCGGCAGGAGGCAGCGGCAAAAGTTAATTACACAAGGAGAAAATATGCCAACAATAGCACAGTTAGTACGTAAAGAACGTAAAAGAACAACTGATAAGACTAAATC
>CANRMD010000035.1 GCA_947631645.1 Candidatus Gastranaerophilales bacterium | reverse complement strand
GGTGAAGATACTTGGCGGAGGACCGCCTGGAAAAATAGCTAGTTGCCGGATTCAAGTTTATAAGGAGTTAAACGAAAAAAGTTTAACTCCTTTTTTATGAAGAGGACACCACCCCCTCTCGAAAAACGATACTTAATCGTTTTTCTCGGCAGAGTCATTCCGAACACGGCCAGTCAGACTACTTGCGGTGAAGATACTTGGCGGAGGACCGCCCAAGTTGGTCTATTGGAAAATATTAAGACAGTTATAAGCCGGCTATGCCGGTTGCCGGATTCAAGTTTAGAATAAAATTGTAAAGAATAAAAAAGGAATGCTGTTCCAATGAAAATAAAAGTAAGAAATTAATAAAAGAAAAATATTAATTAAAATTTTTTGGGATAATGTAATGTAAAAAGATACAAAATTAACAATTTTTTACAAAAAATTTTTATATCGGAAAATATGTTAGTACATATTTTTTAGGTTTTGATATTATAAATTTGGATAATTAAGAATGGGAGGTTTTATATGTCCAAATTGAATATTAACAGTAATAATATCAAGCTGACAATACTTGATAACGGTAAGGATACCATTGATTGTGATGATTGTTATTTTGAAATTATTCTCAACAAAAATTTTTTAGAACTCTTTTTGTTAAATCTTGTTCTAATGAAAGATTCAACATTTAACGGAAATATATCCCTAACTGAAAGAGAAAAAGAAATATTAAAATATTTATCTTTCGGGCAAAATAATTCTCAGATAGCAAAAAATTTACATGTTAGCATTCATACTGCAAAAGTTCATCTTCATAATATTTTTAGTAAATTGTCAGTGCAAGACAGAACTGAAGCAGTGGTTAAAGCTATAAAATACAGATTGATTGAAATTTAATATTAAGATTTGTTAACATCAACGCAATTTCTATTATAAAAAATACTTTATATAAATGTAAGGTTATATATATTTTTGGTATGGGTATGGTAGAAATTCAAGGATTGAATCAAATAAATGAAGTTAATAAGTCTAAAGGGTTAAATTATAATGACTTTAGACCTGTACGTGAAGAAGAAGCAAGTATATTTGCTTCAGTTCCGCAGCAAACAAGTGTAAATAATCCTGAGTTAGAATATTTAAATGACAGATTAGATTCTATAATGGATGAACAAGGAATTTTTTCAAAAGGTTGGAACGGATTTAAAGAAGCATTAAATGTCGGAACAAGCAGAGAAAAATGTGAACAATATATTGAAAAATATAAAAATGGTGAAATGAGTTTTGAAGAAGCTGTAGCCGAAATAGAAAAATTTGATTCAAAACAAGATAGCAGTTTGAATTTATTTTCAAATATAGCAACAAGTTTTGCGGCAGTAGCAGCCGGAACTGCAGCTGCAGCAGCAGTAATTGCATCAGGCGGTGCCTTAGCTCCGGTAGTTGCAGCAGCATTAGCAGGTGCAGGAGCAGGGGCTGTAACTAAAGCAGGGTTTAAATTGGCTGATAGAGCTACAAATGAAATAAAAAATGATGCACTTGATGCTAAACAAATTGCAAAAGATGGTTTATCCGGTGCTGTAACAGGTGCTATTGCGGGTGCTACAATGGGAAATGGAACAACGGCAGGTACATTAAAAGCATCTGTTGTTAAATCTGCCGGCAAAGCTGCCAAAACAGGTGTTATTACAGGCAGTGTTTCAGGTTCATCCAATTATCTTATAGATTGTGCTTTTGAAGAAGATAAAAAATTTAATACGGGTGAATTTTTGGCTACAACTGCTGAAAGTGCCGTAGTTGGCGGAGTTGTCGGAGGCATTATGGGCACTGCTAACGGTGCAATGAGATCTTTCGGTGTTATTAAACACGGCGGTATGGTTCAAGGCTCTAATGCTAATGTTCAAAATGCTTCTACTCAAGACGTTGTTGCTAATTCTCTTTGTTCTGCCGAATATAAAGTGGTAAATGACAGAGTTCGTGCTCTCGTATCTTAGTTCATTTTATATAATATATTTTAAAAAGCAAGGTATGTTTCCTTGCTTTTTTCGTTTATTATATTTGTATGATTAATTTTGATGCTTTAACTTTAAATTTGTTTTTAAATGAAAATAAAGATTTTTTTATCGGGGCTAAAATTCAAAAAATTCAACAGCCTTCACGTAATGAGTTGATTTTTTCCGTGCGTAAAATGGGTGAATCAAAAAAATTTTATATCAATTTTAATCCCGAATTTTATCATTTGTGTTTTATGTCCGAAAAAACGGAAAAACGTCGTAATATTTCTATCCCTAAAACAGCTCCGATGTTTTGTATGTTATTAAGAAAATATATTCAAAATGCCAAAATTGTTGATGTTAAAGTTCCTAAATATGAAAGAATTTTTGAGTTTTATTTTGAATATTATGATGAATTAAATGAAAAAACACTTTTGTGCCTTGCTGTTGAATTAATGGGAAAATACAGCAATGTCATTTTGTATAATTATGATACTAATGTTATTATCGGGTGTGCTCATAATGTAAGTTCGCAAAAAAGCAGAGAACGTGAATTGTATGGCTCGCTTCCTTATGCATATCCTTTAAAACAAAAAAAGAAAAATCTTTTGAATAGTGATTTTGATACTTTTAAAAAAAATATTAAAGATTTGCCGTCAAAGTATTATTATCTTGTAAATTCTATGGTTGAAGATTTCTTCAATCATTATCAAGATGAACAACTTTTTTTAAAATTGTGTGAATTTCTTTCGCAAAAAAAATACAAAGCTTACATAAAAAAAGATTATTCTAAGTATTGTCTTTATGATTTCGGCAATAATTTTGAAGTAAGTAATATAAACGAAATGATTGACGAATATTTTTCTTATCATCAGCAAAATATAATGATAAAAAGTATAAAAGCTAAAATTGATAAGTTTATAAATACTCAACTAAAAAAATTATATACTCTTAAAATTAAACAGGAAAATCAAATTGCAAAACTTGATAAGGCAGTGACTTATAAAAATAAAGCTGATATTTTAATGGCAAACTTATATTATTTATCTTCGGGTCAAAAAAAAGTTAAACTTAATGACTTTGACGGGAAAGAAATTGAAATTGCTCTTGATGAAAATATGAGCATTAAAGAAAATGCAAACAGATATTATGCATTGTATAAAAAAACAAAATCGGCATATGAACATGCTCAAATAATGATTCAAGAAACACTTTCACAAATTTTATATTATGAAGAACAAAAATATTTTGTATCGAATTCTGATAATATTGATTATTTGAAAGATATATTTGATGAATTAAAAGGTGAGAATACTTTAAAAGAACAAGTATATGAAAAAATCGATTTTATTGAGTATGAAGGAATAAAAATATATATAGGAAAAAATAAAAAGCAAAATGATTATATTTTGTCTAAAATAGCAAGTTCAGAGGATATATGGTTTCATTTGTTAAATGCCCCCGGTGCTCATGTTTTAATAAAAAAGAATAATTCAAAAGATATAATCAGTAATGATATTATTTTAAAAGCCGCAAAGATTACTAAAGAGTATTCTTCTCAAAAAGATAATTCAAAAACATCTGTTATATACACCTTACGTAAATATGTTAAAAAAGCCAACAATAAATTGGCTTTCGTAACTTATAAAAATGAATCTGAAATCGTAGTTTAATTATTTAGCAAAATTTTGCATATCAGCAAATATTTCTTTTGCTTTTTGGCTTTGATTGAAATAAGAAGCATCAATCAATTTAGCAGTTTCAGATGATCTCATATTTGCTTGTTCTTCTTTAATACGTTTTTTTGTTGATTTTTCGTTAATCCAAGGCAATAAGAACCCAAGGAACAAAGGAACAAGAACAATTACAGATAAAGCTGTAAATCTTGCATTTAATGTTTTTGCTTTAGTAACCCAAGGGTTATCTTTTTCTTTAAATAAATCGGTTAATCTTTTAAGTTCATCAGAATCTTTAGCTTTTTCTAAAACATTTTTAATAACCGAGTTATCTGCTGTTGCAATGTCTTTACCCTCTTTTGATAAAAGCCCTTGAACAATATTTTTAGATTCATCGGTTAAGCTGAATACTTTAGAAAGTTTTCCGCCTTGACCTTCAATAAATTCGCAAAAACCTTTAATACCGTCTTTATATTTTTCAATTCCCGAATACTTAGAAACAATTTGTTCTGAAGAAAGAACATTAACGCCTTTTATCGGTCTGATATAATCAAAAAATCTTTTGAAAATACTTTGATCTTTAAAACCTGTTTGTTTAGAAGCTAAAACAAGTCCTGATTTATTTTCATTAAATTTAGAAAACCCTTTTCTAAGTGCTTTTTCAGCAAAACACATTGTTGCACAAGTGGTAACATCACGTCTAATAATTTCTTCACGGTCGTATTTATCTTTAGCTTGTCTAATACGTGGGAACAAAATTCCAAAACCCATAATACCGAGTAAAAGCGGGAAAGAAACATTGCAACCTTGAAATTCAATACCGCTGCCTATTTTTGCTAAAAGCCCGTTACCTGTAAGTTTATTTGCAAAGCTTGCAGCAGACCCGAATGATGGTTTTGATTTATCAGCTTTTTTATTTTCTTCAAGTGATTTATCATTAAGGGTTTCTTCTTTCATTAAACCCTTTAAACCGGCATTGCCCTTACCTTCTGCTTTATTATAAAGTTTAGGTATTACTTGTAAGAATGTCATTACTGCACCATACATTATTGCAATTGCCGCTAATCTGCCTATAACTTTATTTGTAGATAATTTTTTTACATAATTTACAACTTCACTGCTTGATTTATTTGCAGATTTTTTAACTACATCATCAGCGTATGATACCAAGAAATTAGCTGTATCTTTAAATGAAGCTGATGTATTATTAGAAATTACGGCACGTGTAAAATCGGTATGTGCAACATCTTGAACGCTGCCTTTTACTGCATTTATAAAATCATCAGACATATCTGTAATAGTGGATTTTAAAGTTTTCTTGCCTACGGAAGCACCTTCCAAAAGTCTTTTTGCAAAATCGGCTGCCATCTCTATGGTGCCGCTTGAAGCTTGTTGTTCACCTTTAGAATTCTTTAATATTTCCGTAAATGCATTTTGGAAAAATTCTTGTTTACTTACGGCTCTGCCTGCATTTTCTAAAGCATTAACGTGAATATCTCCGAACGACTTAATAAGCTTCATCGGAATTTCAGTTGCTTTTCCGAAGATTTTTTTGCCTGTAAAAAGTAAAGCTGCAGGTATAGCAAACATGCTTGGTCCTGTTGTAAATTCTCTGACCATTTCTTTAGCGGCAAACTTTAAATTCTTTTTTCCTTTGTTTTCTTTTTTATTTCTCATTAAGCCCATAAAAGGTCGTGGAAGATTTGTTCCCAGCATATCTTGAAGCGTAAAGGATACAAATAAACCGCCATTTTCTATTGCATCGGCCACGCCCAAACAAAATGAATCAAGCCCGCCTTTAAATGATGTTGAACGGTTAGTGTCTTTTTGATTATTACTAACTTTAGTTAACTTTTTTGGAATTGTTTGATTGATTTTATTGATTTGCATATTATTTCCAAAGATATCTTATATTTTCTTCCTTGTTAAAATTTCTCAATCTGAAAATTTGCTATATTTAGCATTTTTTCTTAAATATTTTTACAAAAGTTTAATAAGTGTACTTAGTATACTTAATATTTTTTTCTAATTCAAGATAAAACCTAGCTATTATTAAGTTTGCTTTACATTTTTATTTATTATTGGACGAAAAAAAATTGTGAGGTAATAATATTAGTGATGTCTCTTTTACTAATTTTTCTTCCTTAATTGTATTAAGGAAGTTTTTTTAGTAAAACATCATTTTTTCAGCCAAATCCGCATCAGCATCAGGCGAAACGGGTTTATTTTTCCATAGCTTTATATATAATTGACTCCCTTTTGGTGAATTATCAGAATCTTCATCTACGCTAAATTCAAAATAAGGTTGATATGGTGATATATTGTTACAACCGCCTTTTACCTTACAAGAACCTCCAAGATGTATATAATCTTGTATTTCATATATTTGGTTGCTTACATTATCTTTGGCCGGAAACTTTATATTATATGAAGATTTTGCTTTATCAATATACATATAGCGATAGCCAAAGTCTTTTGCATTTAAACCGGTAAATTCATATAGTTTATTATTATATGTTTTTATTAGTTTCGGATATAATACTTCAATTTCCTTTTTATCCTTATGATAATAAGCTACATATGGTAATAAGCGTTTTGGAGAGTTTTTACAGAACCATTGCACCCATTCTGAATTATCATTTTCATAGTATCTGTAAAAATATGAGATTAAAACAGGAAATGAAGGGTTTGCTATAAAAAGTCCGACATATGATTTTCCGTCAACATTGCTTGTTCCGTCATCTTGAAAACAGTTGCTAAATTTAACCCAAGGCTTTCCGTCTACAATACCGCCAAAAATCTCTTCTGATGGTTGATAGTTCGGATTGGCAAAAAATGAATTCTGAACATATTGTTTTCTTAAATCTAAAATTTCTTTTTTTGTTTTATAACTTAATTCGGGCGGATTATTAGGTAAAATTAATTCCATATTACCGTATACCTCTTTTCTTTGATTTTTAGAGATATTTGTTTCTTGTTGTGCCGGAAGGTTATATTCATTAATTTGATTTTTGTTTGCTGTATTTTTGTGTTCAACAGTTTGTACATTTTGATTTTTCTTATTGTTTACTATTTCCTGCTGAGTATTTTTTAAAATCTTATTTGCACAATCTTTCCATTCACTCAAAGATTTATTTCCTGTAGATATTTGCAGAAATAATAATATTAAACATATTATTAATAACAGATATAAAATTTTATCTTTCATATTAATCTCCATTTTTATAATTATTTTATTACATTTTTTAATAATTTAAAATAGCTTGACTGAGAGTGACTCTAAAGTCATAAAATTAAATTAAGAAAGAGGGTAAAATGTATACTGTAAAAGAAGCAGCCGACAAAATGGAAATATCTGAGCATACGCTTAGATTTTGGGCAAAAAGCGGTTTTTTTCCTTTTGTTAAACGTAACAAGAATAATATACGTATTTTTCAAGACAGTGATTTGGAATGGATAAAAATAGTAAAGTGCCTGAGAAGTGTGGGGATTGATAATAAGTCAATAAAAAAATATATTGAACTGTGTATAAAAGGCGACTCTACAATTAAAGAAAGATATGATATTATTAGAGTTACAAAGGAAAAAGCACAAAGCCAATTAAAAGAGCTTCAAGGACAAATTGAACTTTTGAATTATAAAGAAAAATATTACAGAGAACTTATAGAAAATAATTCAAAAGATACTTGGAATCCTATGAATAAAAAATAAAAAGGAGAAATTATGAAAGTATTATTATTAAACGGTTCACCGCATGAAAACGGTAATACTTATTTATCATTATGTGAGATTACAAAAACATTAAAAGAAGAGGGGATTGATTCTGAGATATTTTATATAGGGAAAGAGGCAATTGCATCTTGTATGGGCTGCGGAGCATGTTCAAAACTGCAAAGATGTGTATTTGATAAAGACAGAGTAAATGAGTTTGTTGATAAAATGACGCAGGCCGATGCTTTAATTGTTGGCTCTCCCGTACATTACGCGGGTGCGACCGGTGCAATAACTGCATTTTTAGGCAGAGCTTTCTTTTCGGGTTGGAGAGCAGGGAAAAATACATTCAGACTTAAACCTGCAGCAGCTGTTGCTGTTGCAAGACGTGCCGGTACAAGCTCTACTTTAGACCAATTAAATAAATATTTCGGTATCTCACAAATGCCTATAATCTCAGGCAGATATTGGAATGATGTCCATGGTCAGACTCAAGGACAGGTTAGTGAAGATTTGGAAGGTTTACAAAATTTGAGATATTTAGCAAGAAATATGGCTTATTTCTTAAAGTGCAAAGAAGCTGCAAATAAAGCGGGTATTCAGCCTCCAAGTGAAGAAGATGTTACTTTTACAAACTTTGTAAGATAATTGAATGTTCTAAATGATTAGAATATAAGATAATGTAAATTTTAAATATTAATTTTATACCTGAATTGTACTAATTCAGGTATTTTTATGTATCTAAAGAGGGTGGGAATATTATCTATAATCCTGTATTTTTCGGCAATATCCGCTTTAGCCGTTGAGGTAAATTCTTATGATGAATTATTGGAAGAGTTTAACAGTGAAACTTCAGGTTGTGAAATTGATGTAGAATGCAATATACAGGCTCATTGTCCTTTAGGTGCACCAAAAAGCAATAATGTTGTTATTCACGGGCATGATAATGTTCTTGACGGCAACGGTTACGGAGGTATTGTTTTAAATAATAATCAGTCGCTTGATATTGATTCTGTTAACGCACAAAATTTCCATGCTTCAAGAGGCAGTGTGCTGGATACTAATTCAGGTTGCCATGCGGATTTAATAAAAGGAAATTTTTATAGTAACAGTGCATCTATGGATGGCGGAGTATTATTTAATTCTTCAAATATAAGTGATATAGTCGGAGATTTTTCATCAAATACGGCGGGGCTTAACGGCGGTGCAATTTATAACGATACAAGCGGTGTAATTTCTGCAATACAAGGAACTTTTTCCGATAATACAACCCGTGAAAATACAGGAGGAGCTGTTTTTAATTTCGGTCAAATAGGAAACATTGAAGCTGATTTTTCAAATAACAGGGCAGAAAGAGGCAATGGCGGAGCTATTGTTAATTTTACCGAAGTCGGCTTCATAAAAGGTAATTTTACGGGTAATTATGCGGGAAGTTCTTCTGTTCTTATGTATAATCATCCTTATTTTGATTATTTAATAAAAAATAATATTGAATTAGCACCCGAAGAGTATGGCGGAGGCGGTGCCATTATGAATTACGGTAATATTGAAAAGTTATCAGGCACATTTATAGGTAATAAAACAGAAGGACTTGGCGGTGCCATCCGTAATTCATACGGTACTATAAATATAGTTTCGGATGAAGAAGATGTCTTATTTACTGATAATATTGATGCAAACGGGGCTAATGCCATACATAACGACAGCGGTATAATTAATATGACAACCGGTGATTATGATATTATTTTCAATGACTCGATTACAGGCTCAACTACTTATATAGAACCCGTTATTAATATAAATCAAAATGGTGCTGGAGAGGGAAAAGTTGTATTGAATAATGATGTATCGGGTAATATTGTTAATATGTACGGCGGTACATTAAATATTGGTGAATACGGAAGTTATGAAGGTAATTTTACTGATACTTCCGCTTTTAACTTCTATGGCGGTACACTTGATTTAAGAAGTGAACAAATAAGAAATTATAATCTCGGTAATTTGACTCTTTTTGCAGATATGGACTTAAAATTGGACGGAAGTTTTGAAGATTTAATTATTGATACTATTACTGCCGATTTTTTTAATTCAAACGGCCATAACATAGATATTTCAGATATTACACTTCGCTCTGTTACGGAAGAAAAAAAATTTGCCGTTTCTCCTATCGGGGAGGATATAAATGAAAATGTAAAAGAACTTTTAAAAGATGCAATAATCTATACGGCAGGAGATGTAATAAATTCACCTATATACAGATATAAAACATGGTATGATGCCGAAACGGGATTAATAAATTTTGAACGATTGGAAGAAGATGCTTTCAGTCCTCCTGTATATGCGGCTGCGGTTGCTGCTCAAATCGGAGGTTACTTGCAGCAATTAAATACTTATGAAGATGTATTCAGACGGATGAGCACATATATGCTTATGCCAAAAGTACAAAGATTAAATATGAAATTTATAAATAAATATGCTGATGCTCAAAATAACGGTATATTGAGCTATAAAAAATCTCCGTATTCAAATAAATACGGATGGATAAGTCCATATTCAGTATTTGAAAAAGTACCGTTAAAAAACGGTTATGAAGTTTCAAATACTGCTTACGGCACTTTAGGCGGCATCGAATCTGAAATGATAGAACTTCCGCATAATTGGGATTTTATAGGAAGTATTTATGCGGGGTATAACGGTTCTCATCAGGCGTATCAGGGTGTAGGAATTAACCAAAATGGCGGGACTTTGGGTGTTTTGGGTATGGCATATAAAGATAATTTTTTTACTGGATTGACTGCTAATGTTGCTTCTAACGGCTGTGAGGCTGATAGTGAGTTCGGAAGAGAAAATTTTTCCATGCTCATGTCGGGTATAGCCTCTAAAACAGGTTATAATTTTGAATTTGCTGACGGAAAGTTTATTATTCAGCCTAATTATTTAATGTCCTATACCTTTGTTAATGCGTTTTCGTATAATAATGCATCAGGTGTATATATAAATACAAAGCCGTTAAATGCAATACAGATAGCTCCCGGGGTTCAATTTATAGGAAATTTTAAAAACGGATGGCAGCCGTATCTCGGAGTAAATATGGTTTGGAATATTATTGATAAAACAGAATTTAAAGCCAATGATGTTTCTTTACCTAATTTAAGCGTTAAACCTTTTGTTGCATACGGTTTAGGAGTTCGAAAATTGTGGGGAGAACGATTTACAGGGTTTATTCAGGCTCTTATTTTAAACGGAGGCAGAAACGGTGTTGCTCTACAGGCCGGAGTTCGTGTCGCAATTTAAATTCTATATTTGTAACATATTGTAAAATATATTTAAGATTTTCCCTAAAAATGCCGATTTTATAAAGGAAGGAACTTAAAATGTATATAAATTTTTATGCATTACAATCAGAATTTAAAGAATATCTTGAAAAAAATAATCTTATAAGACCGGAAGATGCCGAAAACGGTCAAATAAATGATATAAGTATATTTGCGTATGCAAATGAATTTAAAGAATATCTTGAAGATGAGGCGAATATTGATAATTCCGAACTTTCAGCTTCAATAGAAGATATTATGCAACTGGGAGTTGATGTCGGCCAAATTCAACCAGAATCAGAACAAGTTGATGTTCAGGAAAAAGATGTTGAAACTCAGCAAGAAGATCAAGACAGCGGAAATATATTGAATGATTTATTTAATAATTTATTGGGAGATAAAAACTTTTTTGCACAAGTAGATAAAGATAATGATAATAAAATCAGTAATGAAGAAAAAGAAAATTTCTTGAATTTAATAAAGAATTTTGACGGAAATAATGACGATATTTCCGCTGAAGATATATTATCAGCTGCGGATTATATTAAAAATGGTGAATATGAAGAAAAAGAGAAAGAAATAAATAATGATAATATAAAAACACCTGAAATCAAGTCAGATGATAGTGAATCATCAAACAATACAGCTTCAAACACTAATTCGGGAAACTATGGAGTCGGAGGAAATTACAACGGTGGTGATGTAGATTCTAATCAGGAAATGCAAAAATCTCTTGATGGAATGTCTAAGTCTGAACTAAATTCCGAATTAATTTCCGCTAAAGATACATTGTCACAAAAAGAAGCAAAATTAGAAGAAGCAAAAAGCGGTGCTCCTTTATCTGATTTAAACAATCAAGTAGAAGAAGCTTATAATAATTATTATAATCAGGTTAACAATGTTGAACCATCAATGGCAGAAGAACTTCACAATGTTAAAACTGAACTTGAAAATAAAAAAAACAAAAAAGATGAACTAAAAAATTCATTAGCGGACATAAATAATAATATCAAAGATATGGAAGCCCAGTATCAACAACAACAAAATACAATATCCGCTTTGAGTGCAAATCTTGCTTCTTTGAACTTACAAGATTGTTCAAATTTAACGCCTGAACAAAAAACCGAGCTTGAAGGAAAAATTCGTGAAACACAATCAGAACATGATTATGCTGTTGGGCAAGCCGAAGAACTGGAACAGAAGATACGTGAACAAAAAACCGAAAAAGAAAATACCGAAAAAGATAAAAAAGATGCCGAAAATGCATATAATGCTAAATTAAAAGAAAAAACAGAGCTTGAAAGTAAAATTAGTGAAAAACATCCTGAAATTAATGAGTTAATGAACGAATATAATATGTTAAAAACACAATATGATGTTAAAAAAGACGATATGGTAACTCAGGCTCAAATTGCTGTAAATGATGCAAAAAATAGAGTTAATGAAGTACAAACGGCATTAGGAAAGGCTGATGATAAATCTAATATAAAACAAAATTTGTCATTCAGTACAAATCCTGATTTATTTGATTCCGATATTTCAATAACTTCTGAATATGTAGAAAGACAAGATAACAACACGTTATCATATCTGCTTATAGGTCCTGAAAACGTTAATCCGAATGAAGAATTACCTGTCCTCGTTTATTTACATGGCATGGGTGAAGTTGGGCAGGGTGAAAATTCATTAAGAAGTGTCGGACCCGGAAAATTTGTTCCACAGTGGAGTGAAATGGGTTTAGAAAACTTCAACGGATATATAATCTGTCCTATGCTGCCGGGTGGTGGTTGGGATAATGCAAATATAGCACAAAAAATTGATAATATAATGAGTGATTTTAAATTAACTCATAATATTAATGAAAATAAGGTGGCTATCGCAGGGCATAGCTTGGGCAGTAAAGGTGCTTTATATGTTGGTACAAAATCGCAAACACAATATTGTTCAATCGCTCTATTAAGCGGTTATAAGACAAATTCTGTAAATGTTAATGAGGCTACGGTTCCCGTATATGGTTATGTAGGTTCATCAGGTGAAGATTCTTCCAGTTACAATTATATGATGAATGAATTTGCAAACACTGTAGGAGCTGAAAATGTTAGAGTTTATCCTGTAAATCATGGCGGTGTTCCCGGAGCTGTTTTAACGGAAGATTTGGATGGTGATAACCGTTCCGATTTCTTCACATTACTTTTTAGCGATAAGATTGAATAATTTTTTTATTATTTAATTGATACTGAAACTCTATTGTTAAAAGTAATAATAGACTTTTATAAAAAGGAAGTACAAATTCCGACGCTTGTTAATTTATAAATTCTTACAGATTACAATAGTTTAATTATTTTCTTTCTTTATTTTCATAAAAAAAGCTGCAGGGATTAGTATAAAAGCTAATAATGCGACAATTGCAAATGTATCAACATAAGCAAATAATGTTGATTGTGCTACCATTTGTTTATAAGCGTATGCATTTGCTTTAGTTAAAGCGAAATTGTGTGATGCACCTTGAATAAATGTATGAGTCCAAGCTGCCATTTTGTTTTGAAATATTAAACTGTATTCGGAAAGATTATTTACCAAGTAGCCTTGATGTATTTGAGAGTGTCTTGCAACAAGCGTTGATGACATTGATACAATTACCGCAACTCCTACTGTTTTACAAAAATTATGTAAACTTGCACCGTTTGCTAATTGCTCTTTAGGCAGTGTTCCTAACGCTAAAGCAGATATCGGAATAAATGTTAATATTACTCCTACCCCTAAAAGAATATTCGGAATTGAAACATATAAGAATGAAACTGCTAAATTAACGTTTGTGTATACAAAAGTTGCAAGTCCCAAGAAGAAAAAACCAACTGCTATTAATATTCTGCTGTCGTATAGTTTCATTAATTTAGGTATTACAGCCAGCATTATCA
This sequence comes from Candidatus Gastranaerophilales bacterium, assembly GCA_947631645.1. Lineage (GTDB taxonomy): Bacteria > Cyanobacteriota > Vampirovibrionia > Gastranaerophilales > Gastranaerophilaceae > Avigastranaerophilus. Next base: position 3,981 of record CANRMD010000035.1, on the reverse strand, counting down.
GGCATGATATAACCCTCGGAGCCATTGTATATCCGCTTAATAAGGCGGTATAACCTAATACGTTTTGCAAAAACTGCGGTGCCAAAAACATTGTAGTAAATACTACCATGCTTACAGCTGTTGAAATAATTGTTCCTATTAGGAAATTCCTGTCTTTAAATAATCTTAAATTTATAAAAGAATTTTTATTCTCTATTTCCCATATAATAAGGAAAGCTAAAACAGTTAAAGAAAAACCGCTGAGCCAAGATATCCATGCAGAGTCAAACCAATTGTACTGCTGTCCTTTATCTAAAACAATCTGCATTGATAAAAGCCAGATAATTAAAGCACTCATTCCTACAAAATCAATATGTTTTTTTTCTTTTGAAGGCTCGGTATTTTCAATATTTTTGCTTATAAGTAAATATGAAACTATGCCGACAGGAATATTAACCGAATAAATATAATGCCAATTAAAGTTGTCAACAAGAAAACCGCCGAAAGAAGGGCCTAAAATAGCACATACCATAACGGCTAATCCGAATAATGACATTGCAACACCTTTTTTATCCTCGGGGAATGCCGATAGCAGTACGGTCTGAGCTATAGGTGTCATAGGCCCGCCGCCTAAGCCCTGAATTAATCTGCCTAATACCATAAGATTTAATGAAGGAGCTATTGTGCAAATAAGAGCACCTAAGGTAAATATAAAAATACATATTTTTATTAACCGTTTACGTCCGAGGATATGCTCCAGCCAGCCTGTTAACATTATCATACAAGCATTCGCAACCATATATGACGTTACAATCCACTTTGATTCATCCGCAGTTGCGGCAAAATATCCTGATATATGAGGTATTGCAACATTTGTTGCGGTAGTCGCCAATGCCGCAAATGATGTCGGCATTAATATTGATACCGCAATTAACCATATAGGAACTTTATTTTGCATTGTTTGTGCCATTTTATTTTACCTTTACGGTAGGAACAACGCTCATCCCCGGGATTATATTGTAATCCGAAATATCATCTGTAAATAATATTTTAACGGGAATTCTTTGTACAATTTTTACGTAGCTTCCGACGGCATTTTCAGGCGGGAAAAGACTTGCTTTAGCTCCCGATGCCATTTGCAGACTGTCTACTACTCCGTTAAATTTTTTATTTCCGTATGCATCAATCTTTATTTTAACTTTTTGACCTTTTTTCATATTGGCGATTTGAGTTTCTTTAAAATTTGCTACCACCCAGACATCATCTTTTGCTATTGCAAACAAAGGCTGTGCAGTTTGTATGTAGTTACCTTCTTCAACTGTTTTATGAGTAACTTTTCCGTCTTGAGGTGCATAAATTTTAGTATATGAAAGATTTAATTCATCAAGTTCAACTTCCGCTTCAAGTTTTTTAACCGCGGCTGTTATTTCATCGTATTTTGCTTTTGCGGAATTATTATTTGTTTGGGCTTGTGTTAACTTTGTTTGGCTCGCTTCGTATTCTTGTGTTGAAGCAATTCCTTTAGAGTGCATTTTTGAGTATCTGTCATACTCATTTTGAGCAAATTCAAGTTCTGACAAGGTTTTAACAACTTCATTATCAGCACTTACAAGACTTGCTTTTGTTTCTTCAAGTTTTGCTTGAGTCTGTTTTAGTTTTGCTTCATAATCTTTTGGGTCAATCTCAAGTAACAAATCTCCTTTTTTGACTAATTGATTATCTTCAACATTAAGTTTGATAACAGGCCCTGCAACTCTGGGTGCAATCATGATTATATGACCTTCCACAAAAGCATCATCAGTTGATTTATAAAATATTGAATTTATTGAGATTATAATTCCTAACACCAATATTAAAACTACTGTTATTGCAGGTACTAATATTCTTTTCTTTTCATATATGTGTCGTTTGTCTTCCTCGTTTATTGCTTCGGCTATTTTTTGTTCCATTTTCCCCTCTCTCTATATTTGAAGTGAAACTTTAGTTTCCATATTGCAGAATATTTTATCTAAAGTATTCAAAAATAATTCCATTTCTTCGTTTGGTATGCCTTCAGTAGCTGTTTGTCTTATTCTTTTTGCTAAAGGCTGAATTTTATTACTTAATTCAATACCATTTTGCGTCGGTTTGATTTTAAGTATCTGTCTGCCGTTTGAATCGGTGGTTCTTTGAACCAGTCCTTTACTTTCCAATATTTTTATAATTCTGCTTATATTTGCTCTGTCTTTCAGCGTTATCTCCGATAATTGCCTTTGATACAGCTCTTTATTATCGGTTATAAGCGATAATATAGTATATTGTTCGGGCGTTATTATAATATCATTTTCCGCAAAAATCTTATTTGATAGTGCTCTTAATAATATTTCGGTAGCTGCAAGCCTTGCTCTTATTCTTTTTCTTAGAATACTTCTTTGCATGCTTTATTTCTTCTTTTTTTTGATATAAAATTATTATGTTGTAATTATAACACAACAAAATAAACGGGGATATGGGATATGAAAAAAATTTTTATAACGGCTGTTATTTTTTTGTTGATATGTTTGCCATCGTTTGCCAAAAAAAATGTTGCTCCTGATGAAAAAACACTTGAATATTTGAATTTGAGCTGGTGGGATAACTATAAAGATGATAATTTAAAAGAACATTTATTGACCGTGTATCACAATAATTATGATTTAAAAAATACGGAATTAAAGATAAAAGAGAATGAAAAGCTGGTAAAAATGCAGTTTGCAAATGAATTACCTTTTGTCGGTTTTTCGGGAGATTTAAACAGGGACTTGCAAGCACCAAGACAACAGTTCGGAGATATGCAAATACCTAAATATTCACAGTATAATTATCTTCTTCCGATTACTGCCGGTTATGAAATTGATATTTGGGGCTTAAACAGATTTAAAACAAAAAGCATGGAACAACAGCTGGAAATTGTTAAACAAGCCCAAAGAGCCACTTATATTGCTTTAACTTCTGATTTTGCTTCTGATTATTTTAATTTGATTAAAGCTGATAAACTGCTTGAAATTCAAAATCAATTAATAAAAATTCAGGAAAAAATTCTTGAAATGACTCAAGATAAGTATGAAACAGGACTTTGTAATATTAATGAAGTACTTTTTCAGGAAAAACTTTTGACATCTTTAATTGAAGAAAGAAATAAGCATGAATTAACTAAAAATTTATTGCAGGAAAGTTTAAAATTTTATCTTGTGAAAACTGATGATATTATAAAACGAAATAAATATGAAAATGTTATTCCGCTTTTTAATTTACCGGAGGAATATTCTTCATTAATAATAGAAAACCGTCCTGACTTTAAACAGCAGGAAGCTAATATTAAAAGAATAGGCTTTGATGTAAAAGCGGCAAAAAGAGAATTTTTGCCTAAATTTACAATTATTGGCCAAGTCGGCTTAAATGCTTATCACTTAAATGAATTATTTAAAGGAGCTTCTCAGTTTTTGAATTTAGGAGTGCTCCCTTCTGTTGATTTGTTTTCGGGCGGCAGAAAAATTGCTTTCTTAAAATTAAAAAAATATCAATATGAACAAGCACTTAATGACTATCAAAAAACCATTTTACAAGGTGTAAAAGATTTAAATTCGGGACTTTTAGAGTATAAGACGGCAAGAAATAATTATGATGAAAGTCTAAAACGATATAAAACTCAAACAAAAATTTATAATCTTGCAAAAGATAAAAATGAAATCGGAGCATCTGCCGATATTGACACTCTGTTCGCCCAAGAAGCATATTTGTTAACAGAAAAAGATGAAGTTTCAAGTAAAATTAATCTGATTATTTCTTCAATAGGTTTGTACAAAGTTTCCGGCGGTGTTGATTTGTATAAATTAAATGATGAAAATATTTAAAAATTGGAAATAAAAAGACCTCCTGTTTAGGAGGTCATATGGTGCCGATGGCCGGACTCGAACCGGCACACAGGGTGAGCTGCGTCAGATTTTGAGTCTGATGCGTCTACCAATTTCGCCACATCGGCTT
>CANRMD010000034.1 GCA_947631645.1 Candidatus Gastranaerophilales bacterium | reverse complement strand
GAAACACTTGATGAAATTTCTCAAATAAATCAAAAATTAAACGATATCTATAACATCATCTGTAAAAATAAATAATATTTTTTATGAAAGATACAAAAAATAAAATTTTAGGCTTGAATATTAAAGCCGAAAGAAATAGGAAAAATTTAACTCAATTTCAATTGGCGGAATTAGTTGAAATTAGTGAGAGTACGATTAGTCTAATAGAGCGTGGACTTCAAACTCCTTCAATATTTCTGGTCTATAATATTGCAAAAGTTCTTATGATTGATATTAATGAATTATTAAAAGATATTTAATGAAATACAACAGCTTTATGGAAAATAAAGAAATACTAAAACAAATTTGAGAATTTAACTTTGTTGTTTATAATCACTTACCCACAGACCATGGATATTACAAAGTTCGCGAGCCTTAAATTCATTATAAGCACAAGGCGATTTTAACTCCATTTTTGGTTCTTCACTCGGATATAAAAATTTACGTTTAAGATATTTTTTATCGGGAGAAATCGCTTCAATAAACACAATATAATGTTCTTTTTCCATAGGATGAGGAATAGAACCTATTCTTATTGTCTTATTTTCGCCCTCCACCGTTACAATCGGAACATGCTTTTCTTGTGCTTCATCGTCATTAGAATGTTCTTCCAATTTTTCCATAGGAACAGAACAGCATACAAGTTCACCAGCCCCCGCATTTACTATCTCTACTATATTTCCGCATACATTACATTTGTACAATTCAAGTTGTTCAGTCATAAAATATCTCCTTTAAATTATTTATACATTTAAAGGAGATATATAAAATTACCTTTATTATTAATCTTAACGGCTATATATCAGTTTAATAATTTCATCTTCAAATGCTTTAATTTCTTTTTGAGGTTTAGTAAAGTTTTGTTCAATAAGTACAACAGAATATGTATTTCCGTCTTGAGATTTAACAAAACCCGCAATAGCACTTATATTAGATAAAGAACCGGTTTTAAGCCAAGCTTCTCCTCTTAAATTATAAAGTCTTTCCGACAAAGTGCCCTCACCTGCTTGAGCCATATTCTCTTTAAATTGTTCAAAGTTTGTTGAATTATATATTTTATTTAAAGCATTGCTCATCCAATCTGCAGATATTAAATTTTTTCTTGAAACCCCGCAGCCGTCAGCTATTACTATATTATCAGTATCAAGTCCGAGTTTATTATAAAATTCTTTAAAATATTTAGAGAATAAAACCGTAGTCCCCGTAGCTCCGTATTTTTTGGAAACCGTTATTTTGGCTGTAGATTCTGAAATTAAATTATTGCTGTCATGAAGTATTAACGGAATTGCCGTTTTTATAGGATTGGATATTTCATCAATCAATTTAGCATTGGGGGGAAGAATTTTAGAAGTAAAAGAAGTATTTGAAATTTTGATATTTTTTTCATCAATAATTTTTTCAAGATTATATATAAAATATCTTCTCGGACTGCTGACAGGAATAAAAAGAGAAACAGGCGATTTAACATATCCGTATATTTCAACAACTTCAGGGCTCTGCCAAGCGTATCTGTTTATTTCCAATGCATCTTTTTTTGCATCTGCCTTAATATAACTTATAACCGACATAGGACATTTTGATTTTAACGTTATATCCATTAAACCTTGAGCATTTTTGGACATTTGAGCTTTAACAACATTTCCGTCAAGGTTATAAGAACTTACTTTTGGTGTATAAGGGTTAATTTCATCATCCCATATCCAGCCGTCTGCAAATTCTTTTTTATCAATAATACTGTCATCTATATATAAATTTTTATACTCACTGCCCGATGTTTCTTTAACCTTTTGTATGGCACCTTTTAATTGTGCTGTTGTTAATAAAGGATCAGCTCCCAGTTTTATATACAGATTGTTTTCATTATCGGTATAAAAACCTGTTTTATAAAAATATTCATAACCCAAAGTATCAAGTTCGGAGTATAGTGTAAACAGTTTTAAAGTCGATGCCGGATGTAATAATTTTTTAGAATTTTGTTCGTAAATAACATCACCGTTTTTTGCATTTCTAATTGAAACTGCAACAGTTGCAGCATCTTCAAGTCCGCTTGATTTTATTTGTTTTTCTATTTTTCCCGTTGAAATTGCAAAGCTTGAATTTGAAAACATAATCAAACCAATAAATAAAACAAAAATTTTTAATATATTTTTCATCACATCTCCAATAATTGATATTTAGCTTTAGTATCTTTTAATATAGGCATTTGTAACCGATATTGATTCATTTCATCAATATCAAGTTCAGCATATAAAACTTTTTCTTCTTCGGCAAGTTTTGCAACAATTCTTCCTTTATAATCGGTAACAAAAGAATGTCCCGAAAAGTCGAAAGAATCATTAATTTTACCCGTCAAACAGGAAGAAACAAAATAAATTTGATTTTCAATTGCTCTTGCTTTAGCAAGAGTAACATATTCATCGGTAAATGATTTGGGCCAAGCTGCCATATTAACAATAAAATCAGCTCCGTTAAAAGCATACAGCCTGAACATTTCGGGGAACCTGATATCATAGCATATAGATATTCCGATATTACCGACATCGGTTTTAACTATAACAGGTCCGTCGCCTTCTTCAAGATACGTTCCTTCCGATTGCCCTCTATGCGAAAAAAGATGATATTTATCGTAGGTATTAAGTATTTCGCCGTTTCTGTTCAATATTATGCAAGTATTTCGGTCTTTTTGAGAATTTTTATTCAAAACCGAACTTCCGCCTATTATATTTGAGTTATATTTTTTTGCCAATGTTTTAAGGAAAGCAAGTGTTTTAGAGTCGGACAATTTTTCACTGTATTTGTTAAAATGGGTACAATCCCAACCGATTGTCCATAATTCAGGTAAAACAATTAAATCACAAGAATTAAACCCGCTATTTTCAAGCAGTTTTTCAACCTTATCAATATTTTTTTCAATATCCCCTGCAACCGCTTCCAATTGCACTAAAAGTACTTTAACTTTCATATTAAAATTGTATTACAAAAAATTGTTCTTATCAAACATAAGAATATAATGTATAATAAAAGGCAAGCAAAGGAAAAGTATATGCCCAAAAAGATTTCACTTGATGAATTAGGAATAAAATACAATACGGATAAAGCAAGTTTATATACTCGCAATAATGTTACCTTAAAAGGACATGATTATTTAAAATATTACGAACTTTTTTTAAAGGAATTGAAAAAAGAAACTTTTACAATGGTAGAATTAGGCTGCTTTACGGGGGCTTCTTTAAAAATGTGGAAAGAATATTATCCGAAAGCACAGATAGTAGGGGTTGACCTTAATCCTAATTTAAAAAGACTTGAAGAAGAAAGAATTCACTTTTTATGTTCCAATGCGGTTGCAAGTGATTTACCCGCAAAGCTAAAAGAATTTAAGAATATAAAATGTATAATAGATGACTGTTCACACGCTTGGGGTGATCAAAGAAGAAGTTTTGAGATGCTTTTCCCGATTTTAAATGGGGGGGGGTATTACATAATTGAAGATTTAGAATGCGGTGCAATGGGAGCATACCCTAACTATCCTCCAAAAGTTCTTGATGCACAAGTATTTTGGGATTATGCCATTGACAGAATGAGAATTTTACGTGTAAGTGAAAACCGTAATCAAATTAACTTCAGACCATTTTTTAAACAGCTTCCGAAACACATTCAAGATATTGAATTATCTATAGATATGGCTTTCTTGGTGCCGGGGTCTATAATTTTCAGAAAAAAATAAATTTTCTATCGTTTTGCAAAATAAAAAGCTAAATCTTCATATACACTTTGTTCTTTTATATATGAATTTATCATTTTTTTTGAGTCTTGAATTTTTTCTATATCTCTAAAAATTATATTTTGAAGCACATGGTTTTGTGAATTTGATTTTAAAAGTTCGGTTAAATAATACTGAATAGAATCTAAAATATAATCACTTTCAAGATTATTTTCAGTTTGATAATTTAAAAGAGATAGAGCAAATTCAAGAGCCGAATCTTTTTTAAAAACAGGGTATGTATTAAAATATTTTTGTAAAAATTCAATATTGTAATCAATTACTTTATAATCGGGCAAATAAAATGCTTGAGAACGTGAAACTATAGTTTGAAGCAAATCATCTTTGTTATTTGTCAAAAAAATAAAAGTTACAGCGGTAGACGGTTCTTCTATTGATTTTAACATGGCATTAGATGCAACTGTTGAAAGACAATTAATATTGACTCCAGAAGGATACCAAATACTTTCTTCGTTGCCTTGGGGTGGATTAAATCCTGTTGATTTAAATTCGTCATATTCTTTTTGCTGCTGTGCATTTAATTCTTTAAGTTCAGCATCACAAAAAATAAAAACTCTGTGATAGTCAGATGAATTAAATAAAGTATCAAGCACCATATTTACTTGTTCTTCAGATATGACGGTTTTACTTGAGTCTGTTTTATTATCTATTTTAGAAACTGTCATAACTGCAGGATGCTTATTTTCTCTAATCCATCTGCAATTTTGGCAATTACAATCTTCCCGACCATCCTCCTGACAGTTTAATTTTCTTGCGAGTTCTAATGCCATAGCATATTGAAGATAATTGTTGCTTCCGTAGAATATTAATGAATGAAACAGCCTGTGTTGATTTAATGCTGTTTGAAAGAAATTTGTTAAATAAGGATATTTATTTTCTAATACTTTGTTCATTTATCTACCCTAATAATGCGAGTTCCAAAACCGTTTCACTTGCTGTCATCTTTCCTGATTTTAATTTATATTCGGCTTTTATAAGATTTTCTCTGATTTGTAAAAGCCTATCCAATGAAGTTTTTCTCAATTTTTCCATTGTTTTCATAACAACAAATTCATGCAGTTTTAATTTTAAAGAAATATCTTTAGCACTCATCTTTTTTTCATAGTTTTTTATAAAAATAAATCTTTGAAAACTGCTTTGCAAAACGGAAAAAACTTCCAGAGGATGTCTTTTTTCGGTTAATAAATTATACTGCTTCAAAACATCATCTTTTTTACCCTGTATAATTAAATCTGCCAAAATAAAAACATCTTCCGAAGAAGAACAGTATTTTTTTAAAGCCTCTGATGTAATATTTTTATCAGGATGAATTGCAACTTTTAGTTTTTCAAGCTCAGAATCAATCAAAGTAAGGTTAGAGCCGATTTGTTCTATAAATAAAGCTATGTTATCCGAACTTATAGAAAGTTCTTTTTCTTTTGCCATCTTTGCTATTTGGGCATTCAGTTCCTTTTGATAAGTTTTAAATTGAGCAAATTCCTTAACTTGAGAATATTTAGAAAGCACTTTATACAATTTTTTTCTGGAATCTGGTTTTTTATTTTCATCTCGTGCGATTTTACAAACAAAAATAACATTTACGTTATCACTAAGTGTTTTTAATGCATCCTCTAAAACTGCAATCTGTTTATCATCAAGACTCATTTTGTTTCCGACTAAATATTTATCAACATAAACAAGGCTCAAAGTAGCACCAAACATTAAAGGTGCAGCTTGTACGACTTCTATCAAAGTATTATAAGGCGGATTATCAAAAACTTTATATGCCATGGAAACAAAAGAAGCATCAAGAAGCTCATCTTTAAGCTTCTTGATTTCTTTTTCCATTAAATATTCTTCTTGTCCCCAGAATAAAAAAACAGCCATAAATTAATTTTCAATTAATAAACTTGCACCGATAACACCCGCAGTATTGCCGAGTTCGGCATGAACGACTTCGACTGCGGCACCTTGAATAGGCATTGTACGTTTTTTAAGTGTTTCTTTAATCGGAATAAATAATAAATCGCCCGCATCAGCTACACCACCGCCTATAACAATTTTTTCGGGGTTTAAAAGATTAACTACGCTTGCTAAACCAATACCGATATAATTACCGATGGTTTCAAATATTTTTTTAGCAACAACGTCCCCCTGTTTAGCGGCTTCAGCCACAATATATGGCGTAATATCAGGATTAGCAAGTTCTCTGTATTTAGTAGATTTACCGCCTCTGATATATTCTTCAGCCATAGCAACAATGGCGGGGCCTGATGCAAAGGCTTCCAAACAGCCTCTGTCGCCGCATCCGCAAATGGGGCCGTTTTCCATCTGAAGTTTAATATGACCTATTTCTCCAGCAGCGTTGCTTGCTCCTCTTACCAATTTACCGTTTAAAATTATGCCCGAACCTATACCGGTTCCGACGGTTATACATATAAGATTTTGTGCCCCTTTACCTGCACCGTAATTGAGTTCAGCCAAAGCCGCACATCTTACATCATTATCAACTTTAACGGGAATTCCGAATTCTTTAGAAACAATATCAGCTATAGGAATATCAACCCACCCCGGTATATTCGGAGCTAATCTTACAATACCGTTATCGCAGTCAATTTGACCGGGGAAACCAAAACCAATCCCGTCTATACATTCTTTTTGAACTTTTGATTCTTTCATTAAACTTTGTATTGCTTTTATAATATTTGAAATTGTATATTCATACCCCATCTCGGCACGAGTCGGAACGGTATCCGAATAAACTATACTTCCCGACTTATCAACCAAAGCAACTTTAACATTAGTTCCGCCTACATCAACTCCTATATTATACTTCTTAGCCAATATTGCCATCTTAACTCCTTTTAAATAACTTTATCAATCAATCCGTATTCAACCGCTTCTTGAGCCGACATATAATTATCACGTTCGGTATCGGCGTATATTTTTTCTAATGTTTGTCCCGTGTGTTCAGCCAAAAGAGTATTTAATTCTTTTTTCATTCTTAAAATTTCTTTAGCTTCAATTTCAATATCGGTAGCCTGACCTTGAGCTCCGCCTAAAGGCTGGTGAATCATAATACGTGCAGAGGGAAGTGCCATTCTTTTCCCTTTTGTTCCGCCGGACAATAAAAATGCACCCATGGAAGCCGCTTCGCCTAAGCATATTGTACAAACATCCGCTCTGACATGCTTCATTGTATCATATATCGCCATGCCCGCAGTTATAACACCGCCGGGAGAATTTATATACATCATTATATCTTTTTCAGGGTTTTCGGCATCAAGTAACAATAATTGTGCCACAACAGAATTGGCCATTTCGTCATCAATTTCTTCACCTAAGAATATTATTCTCTCTCTTAACAGTCTTGAAAAAATATCAAAAGACTTTTCGCCGTTGCTTGAAGATTCAATTACGGTAGGTACATAACTTAAAATCTTATTTCTGTCCATAAAAAACCTCGTTTCCTTTATTTATTATATACAAAATTAGGAATTTTATACAATATCTGATAAAATAACATTACTATGATTCAAGATTTAAATACAATTAGCTACGATTTTATGACTGATTTTAACGGGCCGAAAAGACATTTTCCTCAGCCTTTTTATCCGTCGGGATTATTTGAAAATGATAAGCCGCAATATAATTTCGGGCCCGAATCATCAAAATATCCAACTTTAACGCTACCTTGTAAATTGTATGATGAAAGAGGAAATACCATTCCTGACGGGTTTTATATGGTCGTTCTTTCTGATGATATGAAAAATTTACTGCTTTATCAAAGTAATATTTTAAGAGCAAGAGTAAAAGTGGTTAAACTTATCGAAAAAATGTACACTCAAGAAGAGCTAAACGAAGAATCGGAAATCATAGGAAGAATGCAAACCGCAAAAATGAATAATAAGCTGAGAAAATATCGTAAAGCGGAAGAAGACCTTGTTGCTTTTAAGCAAAGAGCTGCTGCAGAATCTTATGCGGAAATACTTGATTCAGGCAAAGGCTATTACACACTTAAATACAGACATGACGGAAAAACCGCAACGGGAATTATACAAAAGTAATTTTATTTTTCTACTAAAAATGATATTATTATAAAAAAGGATTTTATAAATGTTTAAACCGACCAGAAATATTTATACAATAAGAACTTCTCCATATAATGACAACGAAAAACTTGAAAACTTATTAAACGATATGTCAAAAGACGGTTGGGAGGTTTATTCTCTGCAAGAGATAGAAAATGATGACGGAATTTTTTATAACTGCATATTTGTAAAAGAAGCCGACCCTGACGAAGATATTTTAAATGAAAATGCAGACCTTTTAAACTTTAAATCACGTATAGAACGAATAATTAACCCTGAGCTTGATCCTTACGAATTATGCTGTGATATTCAAAAGAAAATAAAAGAAAAACGCCAAAAAATATCTCAGGTTAAAGCATTAATTGATGGTACCTCCGAAGATTCAAGAGCTATTTTAAATGAAGAAATTTCTAAACATATACTGGAGCTTGATGACTTAAAAAAGAAACTTGCTAAGGTAATTAACCCTGATATTATGGAACAAAAACTTCAGGAATCTAAATTGACTTTAGCTCTGTCTGAAGAATTAATGGATATCTTAGACAGCGACAATGAATATAATATGCTCTCTCAGATTGTACTTATAAGACAAAATCTGACGGAAAGTTTAGGCTATATTATTCCTAAAATAAAGATTGAAATAGATGACAGCCTTGAAGAAAATGAATTCTGTTTAAAAGTAAGAGGTATACCTGTTATTAATTCTCACGCCTATCTTAATCACAGTGCGTTTTTCAGAAATGAATTAAATATTGAAACATTACCCGAAAACTCATTTGAAGATAAAGACGCTATTACAGACTGCGAGATTGTTTGGATAGAAGATGAAAAAACAAAAGATTTTTGGGCGAAAGGACTTGATACCACTGATTACATTGCAGCTATTATTGAATACAGCATAACTAAATATATTGATGATATCATTGATTATTCCGATATCAACAGATATATTGAAATAGTCGGAAACCAAAATTTATATCTCATTGAAAATATTATTCCCGATTACCTTTCCGTTGCGGAATTAAAATATATTTTAGCAAGTCTGATAAAAGAAAAAGTTTCTATTAAAGATATTATTTTTATCTTTGAGAAAATAAATGATTTTGCCGATGAAACAAATAAAGAAGAACTGTTAGAACGTATCAGAATTTCTCTTGCAAGGCAAATAAGCAAGTCCGTTTGCAATGAAAAAGATAACACAATATATGCTTATGAACTTTCAAATGAAACTATAAAATCTTTCATAGGTAACAAAACAGATGATGAAGTTATTAGAATTGAAAGCAGCAAAATAGAAGAAGTTGTTGATAAACTTGAAGAAAAAGCAGAAAAAAATACCCCTGATGATAAAGAAATAATTCTCATTGCACCAATGAAATTAAGACATATAATTTATCTGATACTTTCGCAAATGGTGCCGAATTTAAGAGTATTAGCTCGTGAAGAATTGCTCTTTGAATATCCTTTAAAGATTATTGATACAATTTAAGCTTTTAATAATACCTTATTTAAACTATGTTTCAAACCCATTAATTTCATATTCATTTGATTTTGGATACTTTGTGATTTTATTGTGTGTTCTATAAAATTAATTTCAACATCTGAAAGTGAATTATATCTGAGTGTTAGCGGAATAAAATCATTAACTGCATGTTCATTAACATCGTTCAGATAAATTCTTATATTTGATGTTCTCATATAATTCCTCACTATTATTTTATATAAAATTTTTTATTATTTGTGTAAATTCAACATTTTATACAAAACCATGTAAAAAATAATTTCCCCATCTTGAGAATAACTTTTTACAAAAGTTAATAACTTAAAATAATTATTACTGTTAAAATATTTTTATGAAAAGTAAAATTTTGATAAATCTAATATTATTGGTTATTATATTTTTTGCTATTGATTATACGGTTTTTAAAATACAAACTAATAATTTCAATTTAAAAATTAACTATTTTGAAAATATGACAAGAAAAATTGCTATATCAAAAAAATTTGATAAAGATTATTTAAATAATATTCCCTATAGAAAACCTCTTAATATATCTAATGGGGGGGGGTATAAAGAAACAAAAACTAATAAATCAATCGTCTATACAGGGTGTTCGTTTATATATGGAGAGGGATTAAAAGAAGAAGAAACTGTTTCATATAAAACATCTCTTTTATTAAAAAATCCGATATATAATCTTGGTCTTATGTCAAAGGCTGTTAACACTTTATTAGGAATGATACAAGAGGGGATATTTTTTGAAAAAGTACAAATTGAACCTGCCATAATTATATACAATTATGCAGATTTTCAGCTACTAAGACTTGTTATGCCTAATATGCCTTTTGAGGGAAACGAGTTTATGTATAAAATTAAAGAAAATAAATTAGTAAGAAAAAAACCGCCTTTTATCATTTCAAGATTTCCTTTACTATGTTTATTCAGAGAACATTTATTTCAATACAGAATTGAAAACGATTTAAAATATAAAGAATACTTAAAAAAATTTCTATATATGCATTTTATGGAAGTAAAAAAACTGATAAATAATAAATGGCCTGATACAAAATTTATAATAACTGTTTATTATAATTCACCTATTTTCGAAGGAATTGCACCTGAGTTGGAAAAAGAAGGGTTTATTATTATAAGATTCACGGAAGATGAATTTGGTATAAATACTGCAGATGAAAAATTTTTATTACCTGACGGTCATCCAAATGCAAAAGTGTGGGAAATAATAACTCCGCAACTTATAGAAAAAATTAAACCATATTTGCGGGAGCATCAATAATAAAAGTAACAGGGCCGTCATTTAAAAGTGTTATTTCCATATGTGCACCAAATACACCTGTTTTAACGGGAATATTTTGCTCTTGTACTTTGGAAATAAAATACTCATACATCTTTTTAGCTTCAACAGGCTCCATAGCATTATCAAAACTAGGGCGTGTTCCTTTTTTTACGCTTCCCGCAAGTGTAAATTGCGAAACTATTAACATTTCACCGTTTACATCTTTAATTGAAAGATTCATTTTTCCTTGGTCATCTGAAAAGCAGCGAAGTGCAGATATTTTATTAGCAAGCCAATCGGCTTGAGGTTTCGTGTCGCCTTTTTCTGCACCAAACAAAACTAAATAGCCCTCATCTATTGCACTATAAAGTTCTTCATCAATAACTAACGAAGCATTTTTAACTCTTTGAACAACAAGTTTCATCAACCTTTTACCGCAATTACTTCTATTTCCGCCAAAGCATTTTTAGGTAAATCCTTTGCCGCAACGCAAGAGCGTGCGGGTTTTGAAATAAATGCTTTTTCGTATAAGCCGTTAAATACCGCAAAATCTTTCATATCCGCTAAAAAACAAGTGGTTTTTACAACATCTTGAAAGCTAAACCCCGAGGCTGTTAAAAGCCCATCTATATTTTTAAGAATTTGCTCTGTTTGTTCAACAATACTTCCGCCGATAAACTCGTTAGTCTCGGGGTTAATTGCAATCTGACCCGAGCAGTAAAGAGTATTACCCGCTAAAATTGCTTGTGAATACGGGCCTATTGCTTTTGGGGCTTTATCCGTAGAAATTACTTTATTCATCTGCGATATCTCCGAGTTTATTTTGTATAGCCTGTTCAACATCTTCAACTATATCGGAAGTTTCTGCTTCTTCATCATCTTTAGTATCAGTAACTACAATTTTATTAACCGCCATAACGGAGTCGTTTTCCATTAAGTTTTGGATGCGAACACCCGTTGCGGGTCTGCCCTGACGTGAAACATCAGCAGCTTTTATTCTTGAAACAATACCGTTTTGAGTTACTACCATAATTTCGTCATTTTCTTCAACAACCGTCAGTGCAACAAGTCTTGAAGAAGCTGATTTGAATTTAGTAGCTATTAAACCTATACCGCCTCTGTTTTGGGCTCTAAATTCAGACATCTTAGAGCGTTTTCCGAAGCCGTCTGATGTTACGACTAATAGGTCTGCGTCAAAGTTTCTCGGGATAATATCGCACCCGATAATGGTATCGGCCGTTCTTAATTTCATTGAGTTTACGCCTCTTGCACTTCTGCCTAAAGGTCTTAAATCATCTATGGCAAACCTTATTGCCATACCGCAAGAAGTTGCAATAAAGACTTCATCTGAGTTATTAGCCTGTTTTACCCAGTTTAACGTGTCGCCTTCTTCAAGTCCGATTGCTATAATACCGTTCTTTCTTATGTTAGCAAAGTTATCAAGTCCTATTCTCTTAATATAACCTTTCTTTGTAAGCATTATCAAGTTAGAGTTCGGGTCAAAGTTAGAAACAGGAACAACTGCCGTAATCTTTTCATCCTGTTCTATAGGAAGAACATTGATTATAGGCAATCCCTTAGCCTGTCTTGAGCCTTCGGGGAAGTCATAGACGTTCAAGCTGTAAACAGTACCTTTGCTTGAGAAGAATAAAACTTTATCGTGCATCATTGCAGTAAAGAAATGACCTACATCATCATCTTCTTTAGTTTTTATTCCGCCTTTACCCCTTGTGGCTCTGTTTTGACGTTCAAATGTATCAAGAGAAATACGTTTTATATAGCCTTGACGAGTAATAAATACCGCCATTGCCACATTCGGAGTTAAATCTTCTATAGTCATTTCATCGGCTTCAGGCAGAATTTGTGTTTTTCTGTCATCGCCGTATTTTTCTTTATCTTCTCTTAGTTCATCTTTAATTATAGCCAAAACCTTGTTTCTGTCAGAAAGAATTTCTTCGTATTCTTCAATTTTCTTCTTTAGGTCGTCGTATTCGGCTTTAATCTTGTCTTGTTCCAAGCCTGTTAAACGTCTTAACTGCATTTCAAGTATTGCATTAGCTTGGTCTACATCCAAACCGAACTTTGACATCAAGCCTAAACGTGCATCATCAGCAGTTTTAGAAGATTTAATCAATTCAATAACATCATCAAGACTTGCTAAAGCGATTAATAACCCCTCTAAAATATGTGCTCTGATTTTAGCTTTTTTAAGGAAGAATAGTGTTCTTCTCGTGATAATTTCAACCCTGTGTTCGATGAATTCGTTAAGAACTTCCAATAAATTCATCAATCTTGGCTGCTGACCGACTAAAGCAAGCATATTAACGCCAAAAGTTGCGGTCAATTGAGTAAATTTATACAAATTATTTCTTACAACATCAGGTTTTGCATCACGTTTAAGTTCAATAACAATACGCATACCCTCACGGTCGGACTCATCACGGATATCTGATATGCCGTCAATCTTTTTATCACGTACAAGCTCTGCTATTTTTTGGATAAGCATTGCCTTATTAACCTGATAAGGTATCTCGGTAACAACGATTGCGGTTCTTGACTGCCTGCCTCCGCCCGAGGGGAGTTCTTCAAAACTTGATACGGCAGACATTTTTATTGAGCCTCTGCCGGTTGTATAAGCTTTTCTTATTTCTGAAACACCTATAATACTTGCACCTGTCGGGAAATCAGGGCCTTTAACATAGTGCATTAATTCATCTACCGTTAAATTAGGGTTATCTATCAAAGCTATTGTGCCGTCGACGATTTCACCCAAATTGTGCGGGGGAACGTTTGTTGCCATACCGACAGCGATACCTGATACTCCGTTTAATAAGAGCATAGGGAGTCTTACGGGGAGAACTGATGGTTCTTCAAGTGAACCGTCAAAGTTTGGAACAAAATCAACCGTTTCGCAGTCAATATCAGCAAGCATTGAGGTAGTAATTTTGTGCATTCTTGCTTCGGTATACCTCATAGCGGCTGCACCGTCGCCGTCAACGGAACCGAAGTTTCCATGCCCGTCTACGGTTAAATAACGGGTAGAGAAATCTTGTGCCATACGAACCAATGCTTCATAAACTGCTGTATCACCATGGGGGTGGTATTTACCTAAAACTTCACCGACGATTCTGGCACACTTTTTAAACGGTTTATCAGGTGCCATGCCAAGTTCGTTCATAGCGAACAAAATACGCCTGTGCACGGGCTTTAAGCCGTCGCGTACATCAGGAAGCGCCCTGCCTATAATAACAGACATAGCGTAATCTATATAACATTGTTTCATTTGTTCTCGGATATTAACGGGAACTATCTTCCCATCCGCAAAAAAGTTTTGTTGAGCCAAAATCTATCCCCTTTTACAATTGTATTTATTTATCAATATACGTTTCCATGTATACCTATATTGTATCATAAACACACTTTGAGGCAAAATTTTTAACTATTTAATGAATTTTATTTAAATTTCTTATTTGTAAATTAACGTTTGATAAGAGGGCAGATTAAAATTCGTCAATCTTTATCTTGTCTTAAATCTTTTGTTAAATCAAATATTACACATATTAATGGGAGTGTAAATGGCAGAGTAATTATTATTGCGGGCAAACATAATATTATTAAAGACGTCAATTTTGTATAATATTCAATTTTGTATATAAATGACCCTATAGCAAATTTTCCCTGCATTTTAGATATTTGTTTTTTTATAATTTTAAAATCAGATTCATCGGCATATTTAACATTTTCAACAGGAACTATTATATTCTCATTAGAATCAATAACCCCATATTTTTTACCTTTATAAACCAAATATAAATCAAGGTCTTTTGTTTTACCTTCATAGACAATTTTATATTTTTTTGAATTATTTTTATCATTTATGGGAATTACATTTTCTCTTATTGATATTTGAAGCGGGACAATTTTGTCATAAATAAAATCAACCTTAACATTATTATTTCCGTCAATTATTCCCCATTTCTTGCCTGATTTTACAATAAAATTATCAGAGTTTTGGAAAGATATAATTCCGTTATTTAATTGACTTATAAGAGAATTTTCTCCCGAAATATAATAATCGTTGCAGCCGTCTATCCAATTTGCAGCATCACTATTATAAGAAACCAGTCCTTTGGGTTGTCGGGATTTTTTTCTTAAAATAATCATATTTTTAGGATAATTATCAAAATAAAATAAACTACTATCAGCATTTAAAGAACCGTATATTTGTTCAACGGAATCTAAATGGCTTGCCTTATAAAGAGGATAAGACATACTGTTAACATAAAATTTATTTTGTTTATTATATTTAATATTTTTATACTTAACTGAAATTCTACCGTGTTCAACAGTTATATCTTCATCAATATTTGCAGGAGTTAGAACCAATTTACCCGAAATACCGCCTTTACCGTTTAAATAATCCGTAACTGACATATAATGCTGACTATAATCGAATACGGCTGTTAAATATATATCATTTAACGGAGCAAAAGAAATATTTAAAACTTTTGCAATAACGGAATCTTCATCAGGAAATTTTATTTGCGGAATTATGGGAAGCAGAATATGTATAAAATTTCTTTCAGGGATAATCAATCCGTAATTTTTTTTATGCTTATATCTTATAACTCCGTTTTTCGGATAATTTATAAACTTTATATTCTGTAAAATATTATTTGCTTCAATATATTTTGATACATAATCCGAATATAATCCGTCAGGACTGTATATTGTAGTCAAAAAATCATCCTTAACACAAATAAATATCAGTTTATCATCAATTTTTAATTTTTTAATCCTGTCATATTTTACGGGTAAAATTTTGTTTTTTGTATCTTTTTCAATTAGCCCGAGTTTTTTATCCTTTTTGACTATTTGAATGTTACTGCCTTTTACATCTTTATACTCCGTTTGTGCCATAGTCAGCGAAAGAGGAAAAAATAAATTCATTAAAAAGACTATAAGTATGCTTACAAAAAACTTTTTCATAAAATCTTCCTTTATGTTGGTTTAATTATAGCAAATTTTCCTCGGGGGGGGGGAAGAGGCGAGAGCTAAAAATTTAAAAATAGTTTTTATTTAATTTTTGTTTTATAATTCATAAAAAAGTGAGAGGTTATGTTAAGTACATTATCCGAAACGGAAAAAATACAAGAAATTGTTAAAAACACTAATTTACAGCATATTGCCATCATAATGGACGGCAACAGACGCTGGGCAAAATCAAAGTTTTTACCCTCTGCCGCAGGGCACAAAAAAGGTGTTGAAGCCCTAAGAGCTGCTCTTAAAGCATGTGCTAAATTCAATATTAAATACTTAACCGTCTATGCTTTTTCTACCGAAAATTGGAACAGACCAAAAGAAGAAGTTGAGTTTTTGATGTCCTTACTGGCGAAAACCATTACGGCAGAAGTCCCCGAGTTTAAAGAAAATGATATAAGATTAAGATTTATCGGGGATAAAAATGCTTTAAATAAAGACTTAAGGCAAATTTTAGACTTCGGCGAAAAAGAAACCGAAAATTGCAAAACCTTAAATCTGCAAATAGCTTTTAATTACGGTTCAAGAATGGAAATAACGAACGCCATTAAAGCTATCAGCGAAAAAATTAACAAGGGCGAGCTTAATATCCAAGATATTACGGAAGATACAGTCAGTCAAAACCTTTATACCTCTTACCTTCCCGACCCTGATTTATTAATAAGAACGGGCGGAGAGCAAAGAATCAGCAACTATCTTCTGTGGCAGTGTGCATACACGGAAATATACATTACAGATACTTTTTGGCCTGATTTTAATGAAGAAGCTCTGGCTAAAGCCATTTTAGAATTTAATTCCCGTTCAAGAAGATTTGGTAAATAGTTATGATAAAAATTATTCTTGCGACCTCAAACCCGCATAAATTAGAGGAAATTAATGCAATAAATAAAAACCCTCAAATAGTTTTTGATGTTGTAAAGGGTGATTTTGACCCCGTTGAAAACGGCAAAAACTTTAAAGAAAATGCTTTAATAAAGGCTCAAGAAGCCTCAAGAATAATGAAAACATACTGTTTAGCTGATGACTCGGGGCTTTGCGTGGATGCTCTTGACGGTCGACCGGGGATATTTTCTGCACGCTATGCCGATACTCAAAAAGAAAAAATAGCTAAATTACTGGCGGAATTAAATCAAGTGCCAAAAGAAAACAGACAGGCTCATTTTACTTGTGCAATGGTGCTTACAGACGGAAACGGGGAAATAGTTCACTACGAAGAAGGCAAAGTTTTCGGCTTTATGGATTACGAGCCAAAAGGCACAAACGGCTTTGGCTACGACCCGATATTTTATCTGCCCGAATATAACCAAACTATAGCACAGCTCCCCGAAGACGTAAAAAACACAATATCCCATAGAGCGAACGCCCTCAAACCTATGCTCAAATGGATTGAAGAAAATCTAATTTAAAACTTTTTTAGATGTGCAGTTTGTATAATGCCTTGTGACAAAATCTGCCGAACTTAATTTTAATTATTTTTTATGTTATTTATAATATCTGTTAGATATATAAATAAGCATTAATGTATAAATATTTACAATAATTTACAAAGCGTTCACAATCAGATATATGTAAGTATTACATTATATTGTATTTTAAAATTACATCATTATTTTTTATTATTGGGTTGAAAAGTTTATAACCAGGTTTATAATAGAAATATATATACTTTTATTTAAAGTTATATAATAAATTTTGGTTAGATTGTAAAAGAAAAAATGACTTATACAAAAGAAAAAACGACATACATTATTTTGCATAAGTCAAGAAAGGAAATTTAAATATGGGGACATGGGACGAGAGTGAACACCCGGCGGATTTTGCGTAGGCTGATTGAACGAAGTGAAAGAATGCCAAAGTATCGCCGAAATAGTGAGCGAAAGTTTTATATAAATAAAACGTAGCGAACGACTTGAAGGCGTGAAGCAATAATCCAAGACAGAGACGATGATGGTAAATTTACATTTAAAAACGGAGGAGCTTCATCAGGCGGTTCAAACAGCAGTTCTTTAAGCAGAGAAGATATTCTATATCCGACAATGAAAAATAAAGAGCCAAATTATGATGATAATTTCAAAGGACTCGGAAATTATAATAACGAAAATTTATCACGAGAAGATATATTATATCCTACTATGAGAGATAAAGAATCAAATTATGATTTTTTCTTTAAAGGATTAGGCAATTACGGTAATAAGGATATACAAAGAGAAGATATCCTATTCCCGACAATGAAAAACAAAAAAGACGAAGGAATATTAACCGGCGGAGCTGCAAGCATAGACGCAGTTGATAATACATTATTTTCTGATAAGGCATTAAAGAAAACAAGAAGTTTCATAACAAAAGCTGAAGATTTTAAAGCTGATGCCTATAAAGACCAAGCGGGGAAATGGACAATCGGATATGGACATACAGGTAAAGTTGATGGTAAAGAAATTACTGCAGGGATGAAAATTACTCCAGAAAAAGCAGAAGAATTATATAGAAAAGATTTTGAAATTTATAGTAAAACTTTAAAATATGTGAAAGTTCCACTTACTGAAAATGAAAAAGTTGCTTTAACAAGTTTTATATATAACATTGGTGGACCAGAATTTAGAAGATCAACAACATATAAAAAACT
>CANRMD010000033.1 GCA_947631645.1 Candidatus Gastranaerophilales bacterium | reverse complement strand
GCCGTTGAATCAGCAATTTAAAAGAGGATAACTGCTTCTTCTCTTTTATAAAATCACAAGCATAATAAATAATCAAGTCATTTCTTTTTTATTTTGTAACTAAACTTAAAGTTACTTAATTACTTAGTGTGGTATAATGAATTCGGTTATTATTTATAAAAATTTTGGGATATGAAAAATAGTATTAATAATATTAAAATAGTTATAACTGATTTTGACGGAATATTTACTGACGGAAAACTCAGAGTTTATTCTGACGGTAAAACTTCTAAAGATATTGACTATAAAGACATAATGGCTATTGCAAATGTTCTTAAAAAAAATATTAAATTCGCAATAATCTCGGGAGAAAAATCAACTGCTATTGATGTTATAAAAGAAAAATTCCCTTCAATAGATACTTTTCAAAATGAAAGAAATAAAATCAACATATTTAAATCTTTATTGGAAAAATATAACCTGAAGCCGGAAAATGCACTTTATATGGGTGATGATATTAATGATAAAGAATGTCTTTTATATGCAGGATACGCAGCTACCGTAAACAATGCCCATCAATCCATAAAAGAACTTGATAATATTTATATCACTTCTGCAAACGGAGGAAACGGAGCTGTAAGAGAAATTACGGACTTGCTATCATGAAAAATTTCTTTAAACAAATTTATAATAAGATACTTCAACTTGATAAATATACAAATGAATACGTAAAAGTTTCTAACAGTATAGAAATACCATCTTTGGCATATACAAACTGGGGACTTTATTTAGCTGATTTAAAAGATTTTAACAGTGCAATAGAAAAACTTGAAACAGCAGTTTTAATGTCTAATCAAAACCCTAAGCCTTGTTTAACTTTAGGGATTATATATGCAAAATTAAAAGAATATGATAAAGCTGAAAATGCTCTAAAAGAAGCAATCAAAAGAGATTCTCAAAATGCATATGCATACTCTGTTTTAAGCGGAATTTACATATCCCGTCAAAGTTTTTCTCAAGCTGAAGATGCACTTAAAAAAGCTCTTAAACTTGCACCTTCTGACTCTGAAATATACCTTAATTACGGTATTTTTTATGCAAAAACAAATAAAAAACAAAAAGCTATTGAAATGCTTAAAAAAGCAAAGTCATTAAATCCGGCAAACGGGCACATATATTTCATTTTGGGAGTAATGTTATTTGATACGGATAATATTTCCGATGCCTTTATGGAATTTAAAAATCTTGAAAATATTAATCCAAACTATAAAAATTTAAATTATTATATGGCACTTTGTTATCAAAAAGAAAAAAATTATTCCGCAGTTCTTGAATACGGGCAAAGGGCACTTAATGAAACACCATATAATCCTTCTGTTTACATGCTTTTAGCTCAAAACTACATAGATTTAAATAAAATTGATGAAGCTTTTAAAATTTTTGAAAAGGGGTTTGACAAAGGGATAAAAGACTCCGAATATTTTCTTGCATGGGGAATTTCACTTATAAGAGCGGAAAAAATTCCCGAAGCAATTGATGTTATTAACAAATCATTAGAAATAAAAAATAATGATTCTATTGCACTATACAGACTTGGTTATTGTTATTATAAGCAAAATGATTTAGACAAAGCGGAAGAATATTATAAAAAAGCCATATTTCAAGATTCATCAAACTCTTCAGCTATCGCTGATTTAGGTATTATTTTTTATGACAGAAAAAATTACACTGATGCAATTAAAACATTCTTTAAAGCTATAGATATATCAACAGAAAAAGCTTATTTATACTTTTATATAGCAAATTGTTACTATAAAATGGACAGGCTGAAAAAAGCAATTGATTATTATGAAAAAACCATTGAATACTATCCTAATCATATAGAAGCATATATAAATTATACAATGTGTCTTTTGAAAACAGAAAATTATAAAGAAGCATCAAGAAAAATAAGAACGGCATATCAATTAAACAGAAAATCGGAAAAAGTAATAATGATATATGCTTTAACAAACTTGAAATCAGGAATATATGCCGATGTAATTGAAAAAGCTGACATGCTGTTAGAAATAAATGAAAACAATATTCAAGCAAAAATGTTAAAAGCTCAAGCATTAATAAACATTCATAAAGCACCTGAAGCATTAGATATATTATCATCAATTCCGGAAAATGAAAAAAGTTCATATGTTTTCATCTACTTGTCGTATTTAGCATATAAAGTACTTGTAGAAGACAGCCCGTCGAATTATAATGAAAACATGCTCAATCAATACAGTGAAAAAATAGAAGAAATGAATTCACTGAGTATCAATAGCGAAGGATTAAGCGATTACATAGGAAAAACACTGAACATTAATAAAGGATAAGATAAGTGGGAATTATAGTACAAAAATTCGGAGGGACATCGGTAGCAGACCCTCAAAAAATACATAATGTAGCAAAGGCTGTAATAAAAGAAAAAAATAACGGGAATGATGTTGTAGTTGTAGTTTCTGCGATGGGGCATACTACAGATTATCTTATCAAACTTGCTAAAGAAGTAACAAACAATCCCGATTCAAGAGAAATGGATATGCTTTTATCTACGGGAGAACAGGTTTCTATTGCACTACTTACAATGGCTATTCAATCTAACGGTTATAAAGCAATAAGTATGAATGGTCAGCAAGTAGGTATTATAACTGAATGTATTCATTCAAAAGCCAGAATTGTTGATATTAAAACCGAAAAACTTCAAAAATATTTAAAAGAAGGAAATATAATTGTTGTAGCGGGATTTCAGGGAGTTACTCCCGATGGAGAAATAACAACACTTGGCAGAGGCGGTTCTGATACATCAGCCGTAGCTATTGCAGCAGCCTTAAAGGCTGATAGATGTGATATATACACAGATGTAGAAGGAGTTTATGCTACTGACCCAAGGATTGTCCCGAATGTTCAAAGAGCTGATGTTATTTCTTATGAGGAAATGCTTGAACTTGCAAGAGTCGGAGCTAATGTCCTTCACCCAAGAAGTGTTGAAACTGCGAAACAATTTAATGTCCCTTTAAGGGTAAGAAGTTCGTTTAAATTGGATAATCAAGGTACTTTAATTATAGGAGTTGATGATATGGAAATATATAAACCGGTTGCAGGCGTTGCCGCCGATTGTTCACAAGTGAGAATTCTGCTTGCAGATTTGCCCGATACCCCCGGTACTGCTGCAAATGTTTTTGGTGCTCTTGCAAAAAGCAATATAAGTGTTGATATGATTATTCAATCTCTCGCTAATAACGGCAAAAACTCTATTGCTTTTACTGTTGATGCCGATGATCTTGATGAAACACTTAAAACCTTGGATAACGAAAAAAACAACATTAAAGCAGGTGACATTTTGACGGATAAAGATATTGCAAAAGTTTCTATTGTAGGTGCCGGCATGGTTGATCGTCCCGGTATTGCCGCTGATATGTTCAAAGCTCTTGCTCAAAAAAATATTAATATAAAAATGATTTCAACAAGTGAAATAAAAATCAGCTGTTTAGTTGAAAGACAAAATGCCAATGAAGCTATAAAAATTCTTTGTAAAGAATTCGGACTTGAATCAAAAGAAATAGCTATAGTTAAAGGTGATTTGCCTAATATTTAATTTTTACACCAATAAAAAAGCGTCAGAACAAAATTGTTCTGACGCTTTTTTTAACCGAAATTGTCTATTCTGTGATGAGCGGATTTTACTGAATCTTCAACTCGAATAAGCCGTTCAAGGACATTATTATATTTTTTCATATCCTGTTTTAGTTCTATTATTTGCTGCTGCATAAAACTAACAGTACATTTATATACACCGATACAAATTCCCGCAGTTAAAAGCTGTACAACTATACAAAACATTAATTCATACGACATAAACACTTCCAGCCCCTTTTATTAAACATTTGAAATATATCTACACACCAAGCCATCACATTTGCTTTAATTGTGTTAGTTCCTTGTTTTTTGATTATATGTCTGAATATTAATGATGTTAATCTTCTATATTCCCGCGGAGAAATTTGATTTTTTAATATTTCATTTAATATATAGACTTTAAAGTCCAATAAGTAATCATGAACCATTGAGGCTATTAAAAAATCGTTATCGGTTCTTGAACCGATTATTCTCCAAAAAATTCTTGGTATATCAGCTCCATTCCAGATATAACCTTTTAAAATAAATATTTCAAATTTTCTTTTTGTTGTTATTACATCTATTTTTATAGAATTATTCAATTCAAAAGGATATTTTTTTTTATTTAATATAACGTTATTAGAGTCAGAGCTGTTAATTGCTCTGACTCTAACTTGAGGATTAGGAGTAAAAATAACATCCGAAACTTTTTCTTTCTTTTTAAACATCATCTTCTCCTTTTAAAATCGGTAATTCTTTATTCATAAATAAATAATCCAAGTCCATAGACGAATACCCGAGAAGTACTCCTATCCGTTCAACGTAAGAATTTCCCCGATAAAAGTTATTAGCTTTCAATTCTATTTTTAGAGCTTTAACATCTATAAAAGAGCCTTCGGGTTCAATAGGTTTTTCTTGTTCCGCTTGCATTTCGGGAGTTAATTCATTATATTGTGCAAGTTTTTGGGCATAATCCGATTTCAAAGTTTCTAACTGTTGATTATATTTTTGAACCAAACCTACTATATCTTCAAAATCTATACCTTTAGCTTTATATATAGCTCTTTCAACGTCGGCTGCGGTTAACGATAATTTTGCAACTCGCTCTTTTTCGGCTTGTTTTATTTCTTCATCCGTATAACCCCAAGCCTCAAGAGAGGAGTTTGTTTCTTTAATTTCATAACCAAAGTTATGATTATATTTAACGATAAAATCAAGTTTTTGATTATTCGTATACGGTTTATTCAATATCGCTTTTATTTGCATGGTTAAACGCTCCTTTCACTCAAAAATCCCGATGTTTTCCAATAATAACCGTTTGTGGATGTTGAGCCGCAAACAAACGTAAAAGAGTTCTCGGTCTGCTCGGGTTTAATTGAAACCGATACCGCGGTTGCATTCACAAAAGGCATAACAAAAATATTATATGACCTGCTGCGATAAGCCTTTAAAAGAACAATCGTTGTACCGGCGGTTGAATTTGTATGTCCCCACTGCTCGCAATATCCGTCAGACCACACTCTGTAGCCGCTTGTGTCGTTTACGTAAGAATTTATAATATATGCTTTACAGTCAATTTTTGAAACTTTATTATTTAACTCCTCTAAAACCTCGCCGCAATCTATTATCTGTTGATTTTGAACCGCATTTCCGACCTTAAAATATAAGCACGTGTTTTCATTTTTGGCGATTTGTTCTGCACTAATTGTTGTGTACCCCTTCGCCGTCCAAGATGATTCAGTTGCAAGATATTTATATACCGATATACTTTTTGTTGTGCGTAAGTCATATCTTGTTTGATCCGAAGAATTATCACTATTTACATCATTGCCCGTTTGGTCAATAACAAAGAAATAATTTTTGTCTTTAAAAGCTTTAGGAAATACAATTTTAGCATCAGTAACGGCTTCGGTTAAACCCCCTTGTTCCAGCCACCCGTCAGAATACAGATTGTACCAGCTTGGGTCATCATCTGTCGGTTCCTTTTTATCAATTAGTATCCTTGCGTTTGAAATAGTATTTAAAAAAGATGTTTTAAGAGGGGTTCTAAAGGTTTGAGTATCTTCATCAACAATCCAATATTCACTATAGTCAATATCGGGAAGTTTTTCTTGCTCTTTTATTACTTTAAGCCCTTCCCCGTATTTTGTTTCTTCACCTTTTAATATTTTTAACAGGTCATTATACGCACTCGGATAGATTTGTCCGCTCAATTTTGTACCCGCTTTTAACCAGCTTATGTGATTAGGCTTAAAGTCAAAATACATTCCAGTAAATAAAGGCAGTGTGTCATTTTCACTCGTTGTAACTTCGGTTATTTCGGTATTGTATTTTTTTATGCTTACATTGCCTACTACTATATAAATATAAAAGTCGTTTTCTTTTTTAGCGATATTTAAGGGTGCAACCATTCCTGAATTTTCAGGGTCTAAAGTCAAACCTATGTTTGAACCGTTTGAAGGTAATCTACTATCATTTTTATTACTTTCAACAGTTTGCCCATAAGCACCTTCACATAATGAAATAGAATTATAAGTTGATGCAATCTGTGTTAATAAGCCATATGATTTACCAGGATTTTTACCAGAAGTAAAGCCTAAAGTTATACCGTTACCGATTACAGGAATTTCGGTTAATGTTGCAGCATAAAAATCATTTCTTGGCAAAAATATTCTTTTAGTTATTTCATCAACTCCATAGTACCAGGCAACACCGGTATCTTGATATATTTTATCAACTTTCGCCTTGTCTGCTATATTAAAAAACTTATGTCCGTTTTTGTTAACCTTTGCTTTTACAGCCCCTGCATAAAATTTATCGTTGACTTCTATTTTTATACTAGATAAATTCAGCTTGCCGTTAAAGATAACATTATCTTGGTCTTTACCAAAACATAACGGTTCGGACCAAAAAACTTCCGTCAAATCAATAGGACCGTATTCTTGCCATTCTCCAGACGCTTCTTTTACTGAAGCTTTTACTTGACCGTCTTTGTACTCGTATATGGTTTTATAGGTTGCTCCCAATGTGTATGGAATGTTAATAGTTTTACCGGGCCATTTTCCTGCTCTTTCTTCATTTGGTTCGGGAACATTAAAGTTCAATGACCCATTACTGTTATATATAAGTTGCGGACTTGTTATATTGGTTATTTTTTGACCATATACCGCTTGGTTACCGGAAATTTCTTGCGGCAGTGTAAATTCACATTCAATTCTAAATGATTGAATTTCTTCACTTGGTGCAGGAATTTCAATAAAGTTGTCATTACTAAAATTTGAAGCCCAATCATTTTCAATGGTTAAATTACCTTGAAAAGTCATATTTTCATATCCTATGACTTCTTCGGTATTATCTTCTTCTTGATATTCTTCCAAACATTTGTTGTAAAAATCAGGATATCCGTAACGTCCCTCTTGTGCTTCTTTATATACATATTCGCCTAATAATTCTAATCCCTCTTTTTCCTCAAATGTTAATTTGTGGTCTTTTTGGATAAGGTCAAAAAATTTGTAAGAGTTATTTCTTTTATATATTTCATCTTCTATTTTTAAATCAACAATATTTTTATTATAAGGATTAATATTTAATATTTTTTTATTACCTTTTATAATAAGAACCGCAGCAAAAACATCATTTTCAAGCAGCTTCATATTATCATGAGTTTTTTCAAACAATTCATATGGTACTTTTGAAATATTTAAAAAGTAATCACCGTCTAAAGCTGTTTCCGGCAAAAACGTTTGTGCATAAATTGTATTTGAAATAACATTAATATTTTTGCTTTCAGGATTAATAAAAATATTATATACTCCGTTTTGAAGTTTTGATATATCATACGAAAGTTCTTCAGTTTGAGTAAAGGTTTTACCTTTTGAATTTGTAATATCAAAATTACTTACCGTTTTTAAAATATTATCTTCCAGTTTTAAAAAAGCGGGGGTCCCGTTTTCAACAAGCCCCGTATTCACACAGAAAACATTGTATTTTAAAGTAGAATACGCTTGGACTTGACGAGCATATCCCGATGCTTCAAGGGCATAATATTTTGCGGAATAATCGATATCTTGAACTTTACTTTCGGTTTTAATAGCCCAATCTTTGGCAAGATTTGCACTTTCTTGTGATTCATTTGCCTTATTCTCCGAATAATCTGCCCAATTATGAGCCTCTTTTTTATTTTGTTTTATTTCATTGAGTAAATCATCGGGTTTTACTGCATCACCCTCTCGAACTTTTATACATCTTTCAATTTTTCTGTTTAAAATTTGAAGTATTCTTACTATATAATCAAAAGTCCACTCTAAAATATTAAAATTAAAATAAGATGAATTTCGAAATTCACTCTCTTGCTTAATAACAAGGTCTAATAATAATGATATTTTTTCATCATTTTTTAAAACACCATATGATGATTTTTCAAGAGGAAAAATTATATAGCTTCCGTTTTTGTTTCCTATTTCTCCTATAGAATAGTCTATTTCGTTTTTTAAGATTGTTGTTATACCGTTTTTATCAGTATGTTGAACAACAAGTTCCGAGTCTGATTCGATTAAAAAATCAAAATCAAATTTTTTACACGACGAATTCCCCGCATAAATATTTACGGGTACTAATGATGATACAGTCATTTAGTTACTCCTTTTTTTCTTTTGTTTTACTATCTTCTTGGGCAAAAGCTTTTTTTGAAGTTTTATCTGTTTTTTTATATCTTTGAATTATTGAATCAATAATTTTATTTTTTACTTCTATATCAGCTTCTTTTTTATTTGCTTCTTTATAGTTGTTTACGGACGAAATAATAATTTTTATAAAATTATATTTTTCATCGTCATCTTTTAAATTAAGTTCATCAATTTTACTTTGTATATACAGATAATCTGATTTTAAGGCTATAAAATCTTTATCTTTTATGCTTTGATAGGCTTTAATCATATCAAAATCTTCTTTTGATAAATATGCATTGTAATCTGATAAATCTTTTTGTATAAAGTCGTTAAAATTTTCAAAAATACTTGAAAATAACATTAAAAATTTATTTTTATCCGTTGTAATAATTTCGTTATTTTGTATTTGTTTAATATAATTTTTTTTAGCTTTAATGCTTTCATCGGACAAAGAATAATCAATATATAAATATGCTTTATCAAATTCCTCAAGGTTAATAATTTCTTGCCAATTATTAAAATTTTTGGTTTTATTATTAACTTTTTTTTGTTTTTCTTCCGAAACTTTAAAATCAGTAAGATATTGCCTTACAGCCTTTTGAATTTCTTTATCTTTAATATTTGATAATTCTTTTTCTTGCTCTGAGACAGAAAATTTATACGAAAAAAGTTCTTTTGAATAATTATAAGCAATAATATTAACTTTAAGCTCTTTTATTGAATTTTCAATTTCTTTTTTATCTACATCAGATAAAAAATCTTTATATTTTTCAAAAAAGGCATAAGCTTTAACATTTTTATCCTTAATAAAAGCTTTAATTAATTCGGTATAAAAACGGTTTTTAAATTCTTTAAGTTTAAATATTTTAATTTTAGAATTCCAATTTTCGCTCTGTGCCATAGCAATAATAACTTGAATACCGTTATATAAAGAAGTTTTTATAATATTGTCATCTTCTTTATATAAAACAGCTCTTGATACGGAAGATACAATAGCATCTTCAAATACTTGATTTTCCCACTCTTTAAGCTGTTCTTGTTCATAAAGTTTCATTTGTTTTTTTATAGCTTCAAGTTTTTTTGTTTTAATATCAAGTGCAATTTCTTTCATTGAAATATTGGAAAACGAAATTTCAGATATTTTTAAACTTATAAAATCTTCAAGCTCTTTTTGAAATTCAGGGAGTTTTTCTTTAACATCAATTCCTTTAATCGTATAAAAACCTTTGTCTGAAAATAAAATTTCTTGTTCCCATTTATCAATAGAATTAGATAAATTTAAAATTTTTATTTTATCAAGATTGTTATCGTCGATTTCTTCTTCTTTCTTGTCATACACAGGAATTTGACGCATTGAAAAAGAATTAAATTTATTATTTTGCATTTTTCCACTCCTTAAATTTTTGATTTATAACTTTTTCATTTTTTTTATAATAATTTTTTCCATAGTTTAAAATCCTTGTACTTGCTGAAAAAATATTATTTTTTGTACTGACTTTGGCATTAAATGCAGTTAAAGCTGCATTTTTATAATATTCATTAGCTTGTCTTTCATAAGCTTCAGCTCTTTTTTCGGAAACTTTAAGAGTATTTAAAGCATCAAGTTCACCCGATAATTTAACATCATCCACTGCATTAATGGCAGTTTGAGATGATAAAGCGATGTTTCCCGCCGCAAATTTAGAAGCTTCTTTACTCATCATAAGAATAGATTGAAGTTTTTTGCGTCTTGAGTCTTCAATCCCCTCTTGCCTTTCAAAAGCAGCTTCTTTTTGTGCATTTTTAGCCTGGGTTTTTAATTGTTCAACTCTATATTTTGCTTTAACATTTTGAGCTTTATTATATTGAACCATTCCTACGACTTCAACAATTCCTGTAACAATAGAAACGACATCTTGCGGTGTAATTGTACACATATTATTCCTTTCCTTTTAAACAGTTTTATAAAAAAATTGAAACCCATTATTAGGGGTTATTAAGATGGGGTTAGGATTATCAAAACAAAAACCCAGCTTAGATAACCAAGTTTTTGCATCATGATTTGCTTCATAAATATAGTTATATAAAATACTATATTTTTTTGAAGCTGCCAAAATTTGATTTTTGAGAGTTTTCATAAATAAATGTTTGTTATTGTATACAAAAACGGAAGATAAGAGCCAAACACAAGCAATAGAACAGGTTTCATCAGATAAATCATAAAACCCTCCTATAGCAATCGGAACAGTATCCCCTTCATAGTTTTTACCATACAAAACCAAACCGTTTTTATCCTGAATACTTTCAAAAGTTAAACGTTTCCAATATTTACCCCATAATGCTTTTAATTCACGTTTATCTTCTTGTCTTATGTTATTTAAAATAAACATAATTTCATTTTTACTTTCGATATTTTTAATCATTTTGATCCGCCACCGTTACATCTAAAGAAATCGAATTAATAGTTATTGGCAATGGATAAATTTGTTTCAAATGAACATTAGCTTCACTTGAATAATTAGAAAAAACAAAAGCTTCGACATTACCGGAGTGCAAGTAATTTGCATCATTAGCACTATTAACACTTCTTGAATTTTGAACAATATCACCGTTTGTTCCTACAATAAAAAAGTCTTCTCTTGACTTATCTACAGCAACATTAACCGTATTAACCATTTTAGTAAGTCCTTGAGTAAACTCTCCCTCCAAATTAAGAGTTTCAAGTTCAAATTCATAAGGCAAACCGGCAACAATTTTTGATGCGGGATAATCAAGTTCAATACAGCCGCTAATGACTTTTTTATCCAAAACAACACATCCGTCAGCAAGTAAGTTCAGTGTTTCACCTTCCAAATGTTCAAGTCCGTGAACGGTTTTAATCGGTTCACCATCATAAGTTAAAGAGCAATCCAAGAAAATACCGTCTTGTGTTTTATTAACATATCTTGAAGCCATACGCTCAATAAATCTTTTAACTTGCCCGTTTATTTGACGGTTAACCAAAACATATACAGCATCCTCATATTCTTCTCTAATAACAGCAACCGCTTCAAATTTTCCTTTTGTAATGTGCTGATGCCAGCCTGAAACTTCTTGTTTTTTATTGTAAGTAAGAGCATTGATTGTACCGTCGCTCATAACGCACCAAAGAATTCTGTATGGTTCTTTAGAATAAGCCATATCAATAACTTGTTTATTTTCAAAAAGGTGATTAGCGAAAATTGAAAGTTCTTCTCCGTCATATCCGTCAGAAACATAAGTATACCCTAAATCTCTTACAACTGAGCCGCCTGATTGAACAAACAAAATCATATTTCCCGAAACTACAGGTGCAACATGAGAACATCCGTAAAAGCTTTGCGGTGAAGCCACAAGAGAAGATGAAGCGGTAAAAGCACCGTCAGAACCGTTTAACTTCCACTCCCCGCCAGAAGTCAAAATAATTAAATCATTAAGAGCTATAATATGTCTTATTTCGTTTACTTCACGTTCCGACAAGGTCATATTAATCGAGTCCGTATCATTCAACGGTCTTGAAATATTAAAGTTATTATTTGTGGAAGTTTGTGAAGTTACAAGCTGCTGCGGACTGTTTTTAAGGCAAGCATAAACTTTTCTTTGCTGAAAATAATTAACACAAGCAGGATTATTATTATTTTCAAACGGATTAGTAAATACAGGTGCGGTAGAAGTCAAATCGGGTTCTATTTTTTCATCTTTAAATGTAGTTGTAGAGGTTGTTCCGACAAAACCGTATATTCCGTTTACATTTCTGTAAACATTATATTCCGCAGCATTTTCAACCGCATCAAAAGTTATTGTAATATATTCCGTTGCACCCCAATATGATTCAATTTCTCCCACAACGGAAACCACTTCCGAACGGTTACTTTCTTCATAAGTTTCCTTTTTAACCGCAGTAACAACATATTCATAAGTTGTAGTATATTCGCCTCCACCGTTCCAAAAAGCTTTTAGTCCTGTCGGAGCATCTATTTGAGGCTGAAAATCAATCGGTTTTAATTGCCATTCATAATGAGAAAGTCTTGAAAGTTCCATTGGAACATAATCATTATGGCACAACGTAAGTACATCAGCATTTTGTGCATACTTAATATTAAATAAATCTTTTTCTTCATAGGGAGTTTCTATTTCAACAGGCAATTGAGTTTCAGGGTCTAAAATCAATGCTCCTTCTTTAATAAATCTGGCATATTTATTTCCGAGCTCTATAATATAAGTTTGCTCGGTATTAAAAGAGAAAGGAATCAATCTGACTTTTTCGTTTGAGTTTTTTACTTCGCAAATAAGTTCAAAACCGGCTCTGTTGCTGACACAACCTTCCGCTCTTACAAATCCGTTTTTTAGAGTTTTTAAACCTATAGAATATTTTGATAAATCATTTCTTGAAAATAAGGCAGGGCTTAAAACACCTCCCGTAAAAGATTTTTGAGTATAACGCGACATTTTAAACTCCTTTATCTGGCATCAAGCCAAGGACAGCTGTCATCATTAAAGATGAAACCCTCCGAAGCATTTATTGCTTTAGCTTTAGCCAAAATACTTGTATAAACATTCAAACAATCACTTTGTACGGCTCTGTTTCCCGTAATAGCCGGAGCAGCCAAAAATGCAAGATACCAGCAGAGTGCCATTACAAATTCCGTAGAAAAATAAATTTCATTATCAACTGACTTGGTAAACCTTAAAACAGCAGGAACGACATTTGTATTTATAACTTTCTGCCCAGTTATATTTGAAGCCACTTCAAATTCTTCCTGTTTTTTATCCGTATAAGGAATAATTTCTCTTGCAAATATACAATCATTCGGATAATCGTATTCATATAAAAATTTGGGATTTTGAGGGATATTACCCGTTAAAGAAAGTTCTCTGTAGGAATTAGCAAAATTCCAATCAAAGTCTTTTAATACTTGTTCACGTGCACTATCGTAGAATTCATTAAGTACAACCGTGTTTTTATCAGTTTGATTAGTGTTTTGAATACCGACACTAACTCTTAAATTTTTCAAAGTTATATTAAATATTTTTGCTTTAGTATAATTCATAATTTCCGCCTTTCCTTGTTAAGAAAAAGGATACCCGATAAAAATCGGGCATCCGAATAATAAAGTCAACATAGAATTTAAACGTTATGGAAACTTTCTTGCAAACCGTCTGCAACAGCAGCCGTAATTGCACCGGAAACTGGTTCTTCAAGTGATTTTGTAACAGTATAGTACAATCTCATAAAACCTAAGTTTCCTTTAGGCAGAAATTTAACGGAAGAAACAGCACCCTTAACCAAATCTGCCGCAGCTATTGTTTGTTCAACAAGAGTAACAGCTGAAGAAAAATCTTCATCATCATCAGTTTGAACCGCAATAGTTAAACTTGTTAAATTCTCAAACTTTTCACTTATTTGAATAAAAAGTTCTACAGGCGTACCGAAAGCCACTTCTCTTTTTCCCAAATTCAAAACATTTTCGGAAGCACAACTTTCCGAAATAACCTGATTATTTGAAAACATACATTGTTCATCTAATATCATATTTTCTCCTCCCATTAAGATACTAAATCTTCACTGCAAGTAATTTGTTCACATTCACGTATAGGAATATTTTTATAATGAAGAATATTTTCATCCAAGTATTCTTTTATAGTGAAGTTGACGTTTGTCTTAGCTTTTAACTGAGCTTCAAAATACATAAGCACAGTAGAATTACAGTAAATACAAGTTTTACCCGTTTTAGCGTATCTTCTGATTTTGTAATAAGCTTTGTTGAGAAGTTCTTCTAAATCAGCAGGGTCTGAGCCCGCAAGATTAGCAATACTGATATTAGCTATACGGCAAGTAGAACGCCAATCTCTGACAGAAAGTCCGACATCCATTTTGAAATGATCTTGGTATACTTTTCTTTTACCGCCGGTAGAACTTGTTTCCGTAACAATACCGTCATCTTTATGTTGAACTCCGGCCAAAGAGCCTTGAGGATATAATAAAGCGGTATGTAAATCACCCCACGTAACAAACCATATTGAAGTGTTATCTTCACCTTTACCGCCCGCATCAATGATATTAGAACCTATTTTCTTCGGGTCTGTTGATTTTTTACCGTATCTTACGGCTAAACCGTCAAATGCTGCCGCATTTTCTTTTATACTGCCATAGAAAATAGTTTCTTGTAATTTTTGGTTCATTGCTTCAACAAAAGCAGTAGATTCAGACAATCTGAATAATTTAGGATTTTCTGACTTATCAACCAAATCAGCATCAACTATAGAAAATGTTTCAAGCATCCCTGTAACATCTTTTACTTGTTCCGTAGCAGATTTAGAAGTCGGAACAAATCCGTAAAGATTTCTGAATATTGCACTCGGAAGTCCGGTTCTGATTGTTGTAATATGATTTGAACCGTCATTACACTGAATTGCAACCGCATCTTGCAAAACTTCATTTGTTTCTGACATCATTTCAATAATTTCGGCAGCCATTTTACCGTTTTCGGTTCTTTTTAATCTGTCTGCCAAGGTTAAATAACCCGCACTAATAGTAGCCATTTTTTGTCCTTTCTATTTTATTACTGCATTGTAGGGAATAAAATATCTTCCCTGTTTTCTTTTGGGATTGCAGCTGCATTTACCTGATAAACATTATCATTTTGCATTCTTTTACCGATGTTATAGAACATTCTTACAATACTCGGATGGCAGTTAAGCCCCGTTTCATTAAGTACGGATTGAACTTCATTATCAGCAAATTGAGTATATGCAAGATCTGCAGTCCTTATTGTTTTAGCGAAATTAACACCGCCAAGTTCTCTGTCATTAATTAGTGCATGTTTAAAGTTTTCAACTTTCAGTCTTTGTTGTTCCGCAATAGTATCAGCGTAATTTTTACCCATCAACTCTGTCAGCTTCACTGCCATAGACATTAATTCATTAGCACCTTTTTGAGAGAGATTATATTTTCCCGCTAATTCGTTAAATTCATTTAATAAAGCTTCATCATAACAATAATTTTCGGGAAGTTTTACAGCCGAATAATCATAAAATTCAGGTTTGCCAAAATACCCGTCATCATCAACGGGGGTATTATTCGTTGGCTGTAAATCTTCTTTTGCGTAGGCATTTTGTCCTAAACCTACATTTTGTGTTTGTAAATCGTCATTTAACATGTTTATTCTCCTTTTTTTTAAGTTAATCCCAGTCTTGCCATCAAATCACTTCCGTAAGAATCAGTTCCCGCAATATTTTTAATGATTTCGGAAGTATTTTTAACTTGTTCCATTTTTTCTTTATTTGCTTGAACTTCTTCCTGTTGAGCTTTTTTCCGTTCGGCTTCACGAGTCGGAACAAGGTGTTCGGGTGAAATATTAGCAAAATCAGCATAATCATCAAGAATTTTATTTGCGTTAAGCTTGTTAGCCAAAGACGGATCAAGAGCTTGAGCAAGATTAATTGTAAATGTTGTAAATCTTTCCATCGCCGAAATTTTAACAGCTTTTTGAGCTTGAGCTAATGTTGAAACGAATTCAATGTCCATATTTTCCCCCATTATTTCAACAGGAGGTTCCGGCAGAATATTCAACTTTATACATTCATCGAAAACCCAATCCATAACTTGATTTAAGCCGTTATGAATTTGCTGCAATAAAGGTGATAAAAGCACCATTTTTTCCTCTTTAAGTTCGTTAACTTCAGTAGCCGTTCTTGAGTGCTCAGAGGTATTTAAAATCATTGCAAAAAGGTCGTTATAGAAAATTTCTTTTATTGAATCTTTCAATTTTTCAATAATAGAATCGACTTCCAACACACGAGGGTTTACCTCGTAAATAGGTGAAAGTCCTCTGCCGTTTTCATCTTCTTCTATAAAGGCGGCAGGTGCATCAATCATCTTTTTATTTTTCAAGCTTGCCGGTCCTTTATAAGTAGGGCTAATCATTTTTTTAACAGCCTTACCCTCATCAATAACCATACTCATAAGCTGTTTTACATCAGGGAGGGCGTTAATTCCCGGACACTCACAAGGATAGACATCCTCGCCGTTAACTTCAGACTCAAATACAGCGTAAGGAAATTTATCAAACCCGCTTTTAGAAAGAAATTTATTTTCCTTAGATGCTTGTTCATAGTAGACTGATACATATTTTTTATTTTCTGCCCAAACCGAATCAGGCATAAAGTCTTTATTCGGTTCCACAAAATGAACTATTTCAAACATTTCTTCAAATCTGTTTGAATGTATAGCATCAAGTACTTCTTTAGAAACATTTTCTTCGCCGTATCTGTCATAAAGATTTTTTGCCGTTTCCATAAAAACTCTGCAGATTGTATCTACTTCACCTTTATAATTTTTAGCTATTCTGTAAGAGCCTATGGGAAGAAGCTGACAACGAAGAACCGAAGTTTCATCTTCCAAAAGCCCCAAAACGGATATTCCGAATACCCCGATTTGTTTATAAACGGCGGGAAGGACTCTGTAAAGATTAGATGAGTTAAAAATATCGCGAAAAATGTTTTCCACATTATTACACCATCTTTTTACTTCGTAGTTATCGGTTTGCGAATAGTTTCTGATTTTAACTTTAAACCAGTTGGTTGCGGGACTTGTTGCCCCTGACATCATACCCGAAGAAAAGTTTCTGAGTGCAATAAGCGGAGTAGAATCTTTAATTTTCTTATTTTTAACCGGCTGTTTATTTGCCATACGAGCTAAAAATCTTACGGAACGAGGCAAAAAGTAATCTGCCAAATCTTGCCAATCCGCTTTCAGATTATTGTATGCAACTTCTAACTCTGCTCTTCGTGCATAAAAATAGCCTTTAGAATATTTTGTTTCAGTCATTTTATTCCCCTAACAATTTTTTCTTGGAAGTTAAAACATCTTCTTCTATCCCGTTATTAGATGTTTTAATATTTTCAGATACTACACCTCTCCTATCGGTTCTGTTTTGAGCATTTGCTTTTTGAGTTGAAGCATCTGCTCTAACTGCAGTTTTGATAACTTCAACTTCCGGCTGAACAGCCGGCATTTTTGGTCTTGTACACATACGTTTCCCTTTCTTTGTAAACTTATATATTTTATGAAATAGTCTTTGCGACCGGATTAAAAATCAGAATAGAAAAGTGCCCTCTTAAAAAAGGGCACTATAAAAATCAAGAAAGGAGGTCAAATTACAAGATAATGTAAAGTGACTATTAATTACATTATCTTGCTTGACAGGTTGGAATGAATTTATATTTATATGTTTGTTTTATTGTCTTAGCTAATAAATTAATTTTTATCTTATGTTTGCGGTTCTTCTTTATTTAAACTTAATTCATAGTAAATAATATCAGGTTCAGAGTCATCATAATGTTTAAAATATTCTTTATCTAAAATATCAGGCATAGTTGTCTCATTCCATTTTGAACGTTTAACTTCTTTAAAACCGTGACGTTCAAAGATACGGGGCAAAAATGTATCAAAGCAATACAATTTATTACCTCCGTTTTGAATTGCAAGCTCTATCATTGCATGCAGAGAACCTTTTTCTGATGAAAATATTGAATTTATTTCTCCGTCAGATTTTATGGCGAAACCGCTCGTTTCTTTGTCAGAAATATAAAGTTTCATATTTTTATATTCTTTTATAGAATATTTATAAACATGAGCAGCTTTATTTCTTAAAAGTTTTAAACTTTCATCAAATAAATCAATAAACCCTTCCGCACTATCTCTTGAATCAGGGAATAATTCAATATAATTATCTGTTTTCCAGTCAAATCTGGCATATGCTATTTTAATCTGCGGACACGGAACATAAACAGGCAGTTGATAGAATTTTTTATCAATAATGTTTAAAATGTATGGTTGAATAATTCCTTTTTGATTTCTGCACAATTCTTGTATATTTTTAATTCTAAAATCTTCTCCGGTATATACATGTTTTTTTTCTTTTGTTTTTCCAAACAAGTTTTTTATAAATTCAAACATATTTTGTCCTTTCTATTTTATACTTTTACCAACTATTAGAACTTATTTTTAATATTTTTTTATTATCATTTCTTTTTTAATATTGTTCTCCTTTCTATTTTGTACTTTTTACCACCCGTCCAGAGCTGCCATCATAGCACTTTCATAATCCATACCGAACATTTCCATGGTCTGCTCTATATAAGCTTTAGATATCTTGCGTTCTTTTACCCATTCTTCAAGATATTTAATTCTCTCTTGTTTAATTTCTTCATCAGTTGTACCTTTTGGATTAAACA
>CANRMD010000032.1 GCA_947631645.1 Candidatus Gastranaerophilales bacterium | reverse complement strand
GCAAAAGAACGTGCATAATATTTTTGTTGAAATAATAAAAAAAGAACTGCTCAGGCGGTTCTTTTTTTGCTAATATAATTTTATGCTTACAAAAAATTTAAGATTAAAAAAATACTCCGCTTTTATCGCAACTTATAAATTAAATAATAAAGTTGCGGATGAAAATATATGTATTTATTTCGGAAAAGAAAAACAAGATGATGAATTGAATACAAAATTTGCTTTTGTTGTCAGTAAAAAAACTCATAAGCGTGCTGTTGTTCGTAACAGAATAAAACGATTGATGCGAGAATCAGTAAGACTTCTTATTAAAAATAATCAGATTGATAATATATATAAATATATGTCCGTAATTTGTATGGGGCGACCGGGTGCCGTTAGTGCAGATTTTGAAAAAATTAACAGGTCTATGATTGATTTATTGCAAAAAAAATAGGACGTCAAAAACGTCCTACTTTTTTATAATAAATAAACTATTCAGCCATTGCTTTTCTTACTTCTTTTTTGTAAATTTCAACATTCGGCTGTAATACTTCAGGCAGTGCAACATCATCAGATGGAATATCGCCGTCTATTTGTCTTAAAATGTTACCTGTGTATAAAGTTTCAAAATGTTTAAATTCAATAAATTTAGCAAGAGTTGTTAAAGATAAATCTTTTAACTCAATAACGCTGACGGGATGCATGTTTGAATATGCACTTATAACCCCTGTAAGAACCGCTTTTGTGACTTTTTCCTGCGGAGTAACATATACAAAAGTAAAGAAAGAATCTTTATTATTGCTGTCTAAGTCAGCTTCCGCATTGTAGTGAAGATATCCCGGCCCTACATTTGTATCCGTTGAAATTCTTGCTTTTAAAGATTCATTTTTTAATTGTTTTTCCCATAAAGTTGTGCCCATAAAC
The DNA here is from genome assembly GCA_947631645.1 of Candidatus Gastranaerophilales bacterium. Taxonomy (GTDB): domain Bacteria; phylum Cyanobacteriota; class Vampirovibrionia; order Gastranaerophilales; family Gastranaerophilaceae; genus Avigastranaerophilus. Next base: position 18,339 of record CANRMD010000032.1, on the reverse strand, counting down.
GCATCACCGAAGTATTCGATAAAATGTTTTTGGTTGCCGTCAAGTCTTGATTGAACGTTGAAAGCAGCTTGTTGTAATGCAATATTGCTTTTTAAATCAGGGTTTAAATATTCTTGTTGAGCATTTAATGAAGCATTTAACATAGCAATTACATCATCTTTTGCAACACCTGCAAATGCTAATGTAAATATAGTTGCATCATCAAAGATGGAAAATCTTCCGCCCACATCATCATGAACATAACCCGATAATTTTATATCACCTTTATCAACCAATTTTCTGAGGTTACTTTTTTCGGAAGATATATCAGTCATTGCAATAAATCTGTCAGAAACATCTTCTTTTTCAAGATAATCTTGCATAACTTTTCTTGCATTTTCATAAGCAACAGTTGTTTCAATAGTTCCGCCCGATTTGGAAACAACTAAAAATTGAGTTTTTGATAAATCTAAAGAGTTTATAAATCTTCTGAAGCTTTCACCGTCAACGGATGAATAAAAATGAATATTAGCTTCTTTACCTATCATTCTTATTAAAGATTCTGTTGTATGTCTTGAACCGCCAATACCTAAGACAGCCAAGTCTGTATATTTATCGGCTTTAGCTTTTTGTGCCATATCGTATAAATTATCGATATTTTTTAATTGATTTTCCGGTAAAAAATTAATCCAGTTTAAAAACTGACCTTTTTTTCCGGCTCTTGATTTAATGGTTTCTACGGCTTCTTTTGCATTATCCGCATATTTGTTCAGTTTAGACATGTCAACTCTTAAAGTTACATCGGATATCATTGTTTCTGTCATTTTGCAGTCCTTTTTATTAATTAACACAACGCTATTATCTAATGAAGTTAAAGTAAATTCAAGATGCGTTTTTAAGAAAAAATACACAAAAAATCCCGATATTTTATCGGGATTTTTTATTTTTGATTAATAAATTAAACTTCTTCAGAATGTTTTTGTTTATTAATTACATCTTGAAGTTTAGAAATAAGTTCATCACCTTTAGCTTGCATATCGCTTACGATGCCGTCGGCTTTGTTTTGAATTTCAGAAACCGTGGAATGAGCTTTTTCGCAGATTTCTTTAGATTTATCAACTAATTTTTCTCTTGTTTCTTCGCCTGATTGAGGTGCTAAAAGAACCCCGATTAATCCGCCTACTAAACTTCCGATAGCGAAGCCTGCTATAAATCTACCTATTGACATTTTTTATCTCCTTTTTTTTAAAAAAATTAAAACCGTTTAAGAACCCGCTAAAGAAACCGCCTTTTTTTGCACTTCCGAATGCTACGCAAGAAGCACCTAAAAGAGTTGTCAAAATTTTCTTTATAAGTTCAAATTGTTTATTTGTTGCCGTTGATACGTTGTTTACCGTTGATAAAATACCGTTTAAAGATTTTACTATGGGTTCAAGTTCTTTTCTTACATAATCAGATAATTCTCTGACGGAAACCATTGTTTGAGTTGTTTCTTGTAAAAATTTTACAAGAAAAACGCAAACTACAACGCTTACCACTATTAACACAACAACGAAAACAGCAATAATACATTCTAATACAGGTGTCATTGTTATCTCCTAGTTGACCTCGTAATCAATTGATTCTTTTTGTTTTGCTTTAGCAATTTGTTTAGCTTTAATAGTTTCGTTGATTTTATTGTACTGTTGTTCTAAGCGGTAACGCATAACATCAATTGATGTAAGGGCTTGTCTTTTAACCTCCGTAATTTCCGGCGTATATTTTTGAGCAAGGTCGGTAATAACATTTTCAACATCTCTGCGTGTTTCTTCGCCTGATTTGGGAGCATACAATATAGCAGCAATAACACCGCCTACAACGCCCGCAAGTAAACCTACTCCAAAGCTGATTGAGCTGTCTTCTTTTGACATTTCGTCCTCCATTCACTTTATGTTTGTGATTGTAACATTTTTTTTAAATTTTTTCAATTATACTATTTTATTAGAGTACCCGATATTCAAAAAACACAAACAGTTGTATTGAAATTTTTTTTGATGTAATTTAATTACTGTGAATAAACAAGAGGAGACTACTAATGAGCGAAAGAAAATTAGTTGGAACAGGCGAAATGTTCAAAAAGGCACTTAAAGGCGGATATGCTATCGGTGCGTACAATGTAAACAACATGGAAATTTTGCAAGGTATTGCTGAGGCTGCTGAAGAAACTCAATCACCAATCATATTACAAGTTTCAGCAGGTGCAAGAAAATATGCTAACCAAACTTATTTAATAAAATTGGTTGAAGCAGCTCTTGCTACAACTACAGTACCTATAGCACTTCACTTAGACCATGGTGCTGATTTCGAAATTTGTAAAGCATGTATAGACGGCGGTTTCTCATCTGTTATGATAGACGGTTCAAGATTTCCGCTTGAAGAAAATATTAAATTAACAAAACAAGTTGTTGAATACGCTCACGAAAGAGGCGTTTCAGTTGAAGCTGAACTGGGTAAATTAGCCGGTGTTGAAGATGATGTTAAAGTTCACAGTGCTGATTCTACATATACAGACCCTGCTGAAGCAGCAAGATTTGTTAAAGAAACAGGCTGCGATTCTTTAGCTGTTGCTATCGGTACTTCACACGGTGCTTATAAATTCAAAGGCGAAGCTAAATTAGATTTTGAAAGATTGGCTCAAATTAAAAAAGCTGTTAATGAAGTTGTAGGTTATGATTATCCGCTTGTTTTACACGGTTCATCATCAGTTCCGAAAGAATTTGTTGCTAAATGTAATAAATTCGGCGGTAACTTGCCTGATGCTCAAGGAGTTCCTGAAGACATGCTTAACTATGCTTCTAAACACGGTGTTGCTAAAATTAATATCGATACTGATTTAAGATTAGCCATGACTTCAACAATCAGAGAATTCTTTATTGAACATCCTGAAAAGTTTGACCCGCGTGAATATATGGGTCCAGGCAGAACTGCGGTTAAAGAAATGGTAATGCATAAAATGAGAGATGTTTTAGGCACTGCAGGCCATGCTAAAGACTAATTAAAATTTATTGTAAAAACGAGGTAAAGTTTTTTGCTTTATCTCGTTTTTTTGTATAATAAATTTAAAAGAGGATATTATGATTAAATATTTTAAAGGTTCATTTATTGTTACGCTTATAGGGCTTGTATTAGCTTACTTTTGGGGAGAACATACTCATCATGGCGGCGGGCTTTTGGCTTTATTTGTTGTAACATTTCTGTCAATATTGGAAGTTACGCTGTCTTTTGATAACGCCGTAGTTAATGCTATGAAGCTTGAAAAAATGGACGATAAATGGCGTCACAGATTTATAACATGGGGTATAATCATTGCTGTTTTCGGGATGAGGTTTTTATTTCCGATAATTGTTGTTGCCGCTTTTTCAGGGTTAACTGTTTTTGCCGTAACAAAACTTGCTTTATATGATGTTGATAAATATGCTTATTATCTTCATCAGGTGCATGCTCCGTTGGTTACATTCGGCGGTGCTTTTTTAATGATGATATTCTTTGCATATTTCTTTAATAAGGATAAAGAAACTCACTGGTTGACCTGTATTGAAGCACCTTTATTAAGATTGAATTGTATCAGATATATAGATATAATTTTTGCGTTAATTTCAATAATGATATTGCAGTATTTTATTCCTGAAAGCCAAAAAGTATCAGTTATTCTGGCCGGTTTTACGGGAGTAATATTATATCTTGTAATAGATAGTGTAAGTAATTTCTTAGAACTTATTGCTGAAAGAAAAGCCGCTTTAATCGGAGGCAGTGCGAAATTAGGATTTATAGGCTTTTTATATTTGGAATTAATTGATGCTTCATTTTCTCTTGACGGGGTACTTGGCTCTTTTGCAATAAGTAAAGACATTATAATAATTTCAATAGGACTTGCAATCGGAGCAATGTTTGTAAGGTCTTTAACAATATTTATGGTAGATATGAAAACTTTAAAACAGTATTTGTTTTTGGAACATGGAGCCCACTGGGCAATCGGATTGCTTGCTGTTGTTATGTTTATAAGTACAAGAGTGGAAATTCCCGAAGTTATAACAGGTTCTATCGGTTTAGTAATAGTGGGAGCCGCTTTTATTTCTTCAATTGTACACAATAAAAAACTGGCAAAACAAGAAAATGATAAATAATTGAAAATAATGAAATTTAATTGTAAAATTAGTTTATAGAAAAAAGAGGGATAATTTATGAAACTAATGGAAGGAAAAAAAGGCGTTATTTTTGGGGTTTCCAATACTCATGGTATCGCTTACGGGATTGCAAAACAGCTTTTTGAAGCAGGTGCGGATATAGCATTTACTTATGCAGGCGAAGTTATGGAAAAAAGAGTCCGCCCTATTGCGGAATCTATGAATGCAAAAGTTATAATGTCATGTGATGTTACAAAAGAAGAAGAAGTTAAAGCTGTATTTGCCGAGTTAGAAAAAGTATACGGCAAAATAGACTTTGTTGTACACGCTGTTGCTTATGCGAACAGAGAAGATTTAACAGGCGAATTTGTTAATACTTCTAAAGCCGGCTGGGATTTAGCTATGGGCGTTAGTGCATATTCGTTAGTATCTTTGGCAAGAAATGCTCAGCCTTTAATGAAAGACGGCGGTTCAATCCTTGCTTTAACATACTTAGGCGGAGAAAAAGTTGTTGCTAACTACAATATTATGGGTGTAGCTAAAGCAGCACTTGAAGCATCAGCAAGATATTTGGCTGAAAATTTAGGGAAATACGGTATAAGGGTTAACTGCTTATCATCAGGTGCAGTAAAAACTCTTGCCGCTTCAGGTATTGACGGTTTCGGTAAAATGCTTAAAGCCGCTGTAGCTAAAGCTCCTTTAAAGAGAAATGTTACTCTTGAAGATGACGGCAAAACTGCTTTGTATTTGTTATCAGACTTGTCTTCGGGTGTAACCGGTGAAGTTATCCATGTTGACTGCGGATGCCACGCTGTTTATGCTTCCGCAGAAGAAATGGATCTTGTTACAAGATAAAATTTGTTAAACGGTTTTTACATAATTGTAAAAACCGTTTTTTTTATTATAATTTCATTTATGGAAAAAGAAATTTTAAAATTAAAAGATTCTGTATTTTCTTCAAAATTCAGATCATTTTTAAGAAAAACAATTAAAAAAGAAATTGACAATATAAGAAGTTATCAAAAATTTTGTATTTCTTATAAATATATTTCAATTACATTTTGTTTTTTAATAGTGTGCTTAATAATTAATTATCAAAAATTTATTTTTATATTTATTCTTCCACATTTATTTGTACTTTTGTATTTAATTTATAATTACCTCTGTAGTTACTTTGTTAGACAAATAAAGTTGACATTATTCCCAAAAATATTTTCTTTCTTTGGGAATGTTCGTATATGCAATAAAAGAAAAATTGATGAATTAAGAGAATATATATGGAATACGGAAATATTAGCTTGTTATTCAATCTTTATTTGTGATGATTATTTTAAAATAAATTATAATGATATTGATATTTCCATTGCAGATTTAATTCGAAAGAAAAAAGATTGTAATGATGTAGGCCCGCACAGTATATTAATTACATTTCCTTTAAAAAAAATACAAAATAAAAAATTTAAATTGATTGTAGAAAATAAAAATATTAGAGTATTAAGATTATTTATAGACAAAGTCAATTTAGAAGATTCAGAATTTGAAAAACATTTTAATGTGTATTCTAATGACCAAATAGAATCCAGATCCATTCTAACTCCGGCTTTTATGTCCAGACTTATTAAAATCGACAATAAATATCAAACCGGATTTTCAATTGAAAAAGGTAATGTAAATATTGTTATATCATCAACTAAAGATTGGTTTGAAATTCCTTTTTTTGATCAGCCTGAGAAACTTTCACTTTATAAAGATGTTATAATGGATTTAATTTTCCTTTTATCAATAATTGATTCACTTAAAATAATCAAATAAAAATCATATTAATGAATGTTTATAAAAATAAAAAGTATATTAATATTAAAATGTTAAATTCCACCAAATCGGAGTATCAAAAATTATGCAACTGTTTATTATATTACTGATTTATTTTTTACTAATTTTAGCCTTTGTTTTTGTATTCTTTATTTTACCTGTTTTTGTTTTAAGTCTTTATTTGGGATATTCGTGTGTAATATCAAATAAAAACAAAGTTCTTGAAACATTATCGGGCGTAGATGTTCAATTAAGAAAACGCTACGATTTAATTTCTAATGTGTTGAATATTGCAAAGGTTTTCATGGAACATGAAAAAGAACTTTTTAAAAAAGTTACTCAATTAAGAGATGAGGCAATTAACGGAAAACTTGGTTCAAAAGAAAAATTTGAAGTTGAAATGCAGATTGATGATGAATTTAAAGAATTAATGGTAAATTTAGAAAATTATCCAACCTTAAAGTCTGATGAGACAATGGTTAAAGTGATGAAAACATATGCAGAAGTAGAAGAAAATATTTCTGCAGCAAGAAAATTTTATAATACTGCATTAAAAGATTTAAGAAACTCTATTCAAATATTTCCGTGTGTACTATTTAAGAAATATGCAGGTGATGTTGTAAATTTAAACTTTTTTGAAGCTGATGATGATAGTCAACAGCAAGTTAATGCGAGTCAAATTCTTGGAACAGAGGAGAAATAATAATGGATGAAATAGAATTTAATAATTTTAATGATTATTTTCAGGACAAAATATATACACATACTATTAAATATGAAAAAGTAAGAAAGCGGTTTAAAATAGTTGTAAATTTTGTTGTTCCGTTAATCGTCGCATTTCTTTTTATTTCGTCTGTCCCCATATTTAGATTTTTTGATTCCATTGGAAATAGTATTGGCAACTATAATGACGACCCTTTTACAGTGATTTTTTTGTTCGCAATAGGATATGTTATCGGCTATGTATATTTTTCTCTAAATATATTTCCGAAATTATATAAAAATAAAGTAAAAAAAGAAATATTAAGTAAAGTATTAGATTATTTAAATATAAAGATTGGCGATATAAATTCTGAAATAAATACAATTAAAGAATATGCGGCTTCACTTCATATATTGCCTTATTTTACAAAATTTAAATGTGATGATTATATATATGGAGAGTATAAAGGAATAAAATTAAAAATTTATCACCTTATATTAGAACGATACAGAAAGCATGGAAATAATTGCGTATTTAATGATATTTTAGTCAGTTTTGAAAATCCGATTAAACAAAATACGACAATTGTTGTAAAAAATTATCTTTCAAGTTGCGATTCATTACAGGAAGTACAAATAGAAGATCCTGACTTTGCATATAACGTATTTTCGGATAATCAAATTGAATCAAGAAATTTTTTTACTCCCGCTATTTTAAACAAAATAGATGAATGGACTAAAAATAATTTTCCTTTATATTTTTCATTTGAAAAAGATTTTGTTAACATAGTAATAAAAAATCATTCTTCAGATCCGTTTGATCCTTCAGATCCGTTTGATGTTTATTTTGGCAAAAATCCCACGGATATTTCAAATTACACCCAAATTATACAAGATATAGAAAAAATATTTAAAGCTATAGACTTTCTTATAGAGATAGAAAAAATATAAATATGAAAGAAAAAATAAAACAACTCCGGAATTTGAATAAAAAGAGAAAAAAACAAGAAAAATTTTTTTAATTATTTACGAATTTAAATTTAGCTAAATGAAGTGTTTGTATATATTATCCTCTTTTTGTATGTTTAAATTTTAAAAAAAAATGGTATTATAAATCTTATATTACTGAAAAAAAAAGAAAGAGTAGAATGTATAATTTTAATAATCGAAAGGAGAACCTTAAATGATTGTAATATTAATCACAGTACTTGTATTTGTTTTTATCATCGCATGTTATATTTATGGTTTGTATGTACGTGTTATACAAAATAAAAATACTACATTGGAAGCATTGTCAGGTATTGATGTTCAATTAAGAAAACGTTATGATTTAATTCCTAACGTACTGACAATTGCTAAAAAGTTCATGGAACATGAAACTGAGCTTTTTGATAAAATAACTAAATTAAGAACTCAGGCAATAAACGGAAAACTCGGTTCAAAGGCAAAATTTGACGCGGAAGCTCAGCTTGATACTCAGTTAAAAACATTGATGGTAAATGTAGAAAATTATCCTACACTTAAATCTGATGCTACAATGGTTCAAGCTATGAAAACATATGAAGAAGTTGAGGAGAATATTTCTTCTGCCAGAAGATTTTATAATTCTGCTTTAACTGAATTAAGAAATTCTGTACAAATATTCCCCGGCTCTATATTTAGAAGTTATGCAGGTGAAGTTGCAAACTTTAGTTACTTTGAAACTGATGTTGCAAGTAAACAACCGATTAATGCAAGTCAATATCTGTAATAAGAATTTACCTTTAAATTAAAAATAAAAAAATTACAAAAGGAGTTCTTATTAAAAGAACTCCTTTATATTAATTATTAAATAAAGGAGAATTATAATGTCTGAAAATAAATCTACACAAGGTGTAAAGCAAAAAAAACAGGTTTCATCTTTTCAGGAATTATTTATGAATGAGATTAGACCTAAAGTAAAGCCGTTAGAAGCTCAAAGAAAGAAAATGGTGCAAACGGCATATATAATTGCATTTGTTTTATTTATTGCAGGTTGTGTGTTTGATTTCATTTATTGTAAGTATTTTGCTAATAACCATTATAACTTAAATATTATGATAGGAGCTTTTATCCCTATCGTAGTTGCAGTATTTTTAATGGGTAAAAAATATAAAAATCAAATTCGTGCAATTGTACTACCACAAATTTTATCATATGCCGGTGATTTTAAAATCGGAGTTAAACCGACATTAAAATCAACTTTGAATAAATTTTTATCATCTGATAAAAAAGAAAAAGTAAATTCAGATTATAATGGCGGGGCTGACAATTTACTTCGAATGATTAGTTATTTTACCAAATTAAATTTATTTTCCGAATTTAACTTTGCATATATTAATGAACATATTATCGGTAAATATAAAGGTATTGATTTAAATATATATGAGACTGAATTGTGGTATAGTGATATACTGCCGAGTTCTAAAAATAAAATGAGACATTCCTCCGACAAAAACAAAAATGTCAACATGCCTCAGAAAAAGTATAACGGTGTAGTGTTTAATTTTAAGTGTCCAAAAACAATCACCACACAAACTCTTGTATTGAAAAATAATCAATTACCCGTTTACAATCGTGATAAACTACAAAAAGTTAAATTAGAAGATCCGATATTTGAAAAATATTATGATGTATATTCAGGCGATCAGATAGAATCAAGAACATTATTAACACCTGCTTTTATAAACAGAATTGTTACATTATATAATGAAAAAAATGAAGTAGGAATTAATATGTCCGTATCATTTATGGACGGATATGTAAATATTGCGGTTGCTTCTAAAAAATCTTGGTTTGATGTTCCGTTTTTTAAACCGGTTACGCATTATGAAAATTATAAAGTTATAATTAAAAACTTTATGACAATACTTTCTATTATTGATACATTAAAATATTCTGCGGAATAAAATATATAATAATTTGAATAAGCTATTCATTGTAATAGGTATCTATTATGTATAAAGGAATTCAAAATGAATAAAAATACAGCATCTAAATTTAAAGCATATTATAAAAGTAATATATATAAAGACGCATTAAGTTGTGAAAAATTAAGAAAAAAAGCAATAATAGTAATAAATACGGTGCCTTTAATTATAGCATTGATTGTATTCTTTTTATTAATGCTTTTATTCTCCTCCAACGGGATGAATGTTTTGGATATTTCAAAAATAAAAAATGGTCGAGATGATTTATTAATTGCATTGATATGCTTAATATTCGGATCTTCTATTTGGGGAATTGTTGCAAGAGGTTTTTTTATAACATATTTTAAAAAAAAGTATAATAAAAAAGTACAGCAAACAATCACGACTAAAGTCTTAAAATTCGTTAATCTTGAAGCAAAAGATGCTGCTAAAGAGAGGTATTATGTATGGAATTTGGCAGATTCTTTAAAACTTTTACCTCATTTTACTTCTTTAGATTGTGATAATTATATAGTTGGGGAGTATAAAGGAATAAAATTAAAGATATACGACCTTTTATTGGAAAGAAGGAATTCAGGACAGAAACAAAGTATTACAGTATTTAGAGGTGCATTAGTCAGTTTTGATAATCCTAATCAACAAACAACCACAATAATAATTAACAGTAATAAATCTTCATCTACAGGAGATGTATACAGCAATGAACAATACAATGATGAACTTGAAGAATTGCAACGAAAATTTTTGGAAAAATCAGCTAATGAACCGCTAAAGGCTGCAATTGAATTACTTAAACCTGAAAATATAAATGAGATGCGTGACGCTATTTCCAAAAGAATAAAGGAAGCTCCAAAAGATACTCTTCTGTGTACATTGAACAAAGTAAATCTTGAAGATCCTGTGTTTGAAAAACTCTACAATGTATATTCCGATGATCAAATTAAAGCAAGAAACTTCTTAACACCTGCATTAATGAATAAAATTGTTAATTATGTTCAAACTAAAAAAAGAGAACTATATTTCTCTTATGAACGTGATTTAATAAATTTAAAGTTCAATTCTAAAATTGATTTATTTGATGTTTCTTTTGACAAAAAACCTTTAAATATATCAAATTATACTCAAGTAATTGATTATATTGAAAAAATATTTGAAGATATAGATTTTATACTTTCACTAAATAATTAAAATACTTTTTTCTTATAAAAAGCTTTTTTAGGGGCATATTTTCATGATAAAAAAATATAATAAAATTAAAAATAAAATAAAAAAAGAAGATACTTATCATTTTTTTGGGAGATTAATTTATTTTAAATTAAAAGAAATTAATAAAAAAAGATTAATCAAAATTTCATTATGTATTTTCGTCTTAATTTTTGTGCTGCTTTTAATGTTTTATGGTTCGAATTTTGTAGATAATTATTTAATGAAAGAAACATTTTTTAAAGAAAGTTCTTTATCTTATTTATTATTTCGTTTTTTATTTATGTTGATTATTGTTATTTCTTTATTTTATTTGATGACTTTAGAATCTTCATATAAAAAAGAAGTGAAAAGGATAGTATTACCAAGAATTAATTCCTTTATAGGTAACATTAAATGGGGTGTTATAGAAAATGAATCAGTTATTAATAAATCATTATCTGATTTTTTAAATTTTAATGAAGAACAACAAGATATATATAATGAGATTGATAATAATACAATTGATTACAAACTCGATGAATATAAAAATTATTTATCACAACTACAAGTTGTACCTGAAAGTAATTTTTTGCTATGTGATGATGCTTTTGAAATAAATTACAATAATACTACAGCAAAAATTTCAGAAATACAGATTACACATGAGCAGTTACTCAAATATATTGTATTTAAAGGAGTAGTAATTACTTTTAATTTGCCGAATAACAATGATAATAACTTTAAACTTTATATAATAAAAAATGAAATATTTAAGAAAAAACCAATTGGAACAATTGAATATAACAAGTTTAATTTAAACAGACAATATAAGATTTATACTAATGATATATCTAAAGCGGATAAAATTATAACTGATGATATAATAAATAAATTGAATAACTTATATAAAAAAGCCGATTATAAAAAAATTGATATTTCAGTTGAATTAGGAAATGTGAATATTTTTATATATTCAGATAAAAATTGGTTTGATATACCAGTTTTTAAAAATCCTGAAAATTTTTCTGTTTATAGAAATATTATATTTGAAATTGCAGGGTTAATTGAGATTGTTGATATTTTTACAAGTAATGAAAATATTAACCAAAGCACTCTTTAGCGGAGCTCAAGTTGAATTTAGCAATGCGGAAACAAATATCGAGCAGAATAATTTTTATTTTTAATTATTAAAAAAATTTGTTTAAAAAAATATTCAAAAAAACAAAGTTATCAAACCGATACTTCGTTTCTATTTCACTAACTTTAACCAAAGGCTTCGTAACTCACCGAAAAAATCGGCTCAAACAGACGAAGCCACGATGTTATTTCAGTAAGTGAACTTACGAAACTCCGTATATGGTTTTCAAACTTTGTTTTTTTGAATAAATTATGTAGTTTTACAAGCAAAAATAAAAAATAGAAAATCTGAAAGCCTATATTTGTTTCGTCTTATTGCTTTATGAAGCGATATCAAGCGAAGCTCTCTTTAGCTGAGCTCAAGCTGAATTTAGCAATACAGAAACAAATATCGAGCGGAAGATTTTTTATTTTTATTATTTAAAAAAATATGTTTATAAAAATAAAATATTTTTAATAACGTCAGCACCCAACTGCGAATAAAGAAAATCTAAATTTCAGATAAAGGCTCGCGAACTCACTACGCTCAAACAACGCTCGCTCTGATGTTTCTTCAATAAGATTTTCAATTATTCTCCGTTAGTGCTTCCTAATATTAAAAATATTTTTTATTATTTAAAAAAAATTTAAAAAATCAAAATATTTATAAGCTAATAAAATTATACTTTTTTAGAGAATTTATTATAAAAATCTTCAAAAGAATCGTTTAGAATACTATCTCTCATATCGTGAATAAATTTAATTAAAAATCTGGTGTTGTGAATTGAGAGAAGAATTGAAGCGGTAGCTTCCCCCATTCTGTAAAGGTGTCTTATGTATGCTTTTGAGTGATTTTGACATGCATAGCAATCGCAGTTCGGGTCTAACGGAGATGGGTCTTTTTCAAACTGTTTATTTTTAATGATTTTTCTGCCTTCATAAGTGAAAAAAGAACCATGGCGGGCATTACGAGTCGGCAATACGCAGTCAAACATATCTACTCCGCGTTTTACACCTTCCAAAAGGTCGATAGGAGTCCCGACTCCCATTAAATATCTGGGTTTGTTGTCAGGTAGTAATGGTGCAGTTAATTCTACAAGATGGTTTTTAAGTTCGGCAGGTTCTCCTACACTTACACCGCCTATAGCATAACCTACCGCATCATAAGATGAAATTACTCTTGCACTTTCTTTTCTTAAATCATCAAAAAAAGCTCCTTGAACAATCGGGAATAAGGCTTGGTCTTCGCGGGTATGAGCTTTAAAGCATCTCTCAAGCCACCTGTGAGTTCTTTCCATTGCTTGTACTGCATTATCATAATCACAAGGATAAGGAGCACACTGGTCAAAAGCCATTGCAATGTCAGGCCCTAAATCTTGCTGTATTTCCATTGAAATTTCAGGGTTAATATAATATTCATCACCTGTTTTCGGCTCTTTAAATTTAACCCCGTCTTCTGTTATATTATTCAAATGAGCCAAGCTGAAAACTTGAAATCCTCCTGAATCCGTAAGAATAGGTTTATCCCAATTCATCCACTTGTGAAGTCCTCCGAATTCTTTTATTAGTTTGTTTCCGGGGTGCAAAAATAAGTGAAATGAATTAGAAAGGATGATTTGTGCTTTTGTTTCTTTAAGATGATGTTTTGTAAGCATCTTTACGGAACTGTGAGTACCCACAGGCATGAAAATAGGTGTTTCAATATCTCCATGCGGAGTATGCAGAATACCCGCTCTGGCATGAGTTTTTTTATCTTCCTTTAACAGTTCAAAACTAAAGTGTTTGTTGTTCTTCATTCATTAACATCTCTAACATGGTTGTCCAGTTTGAACAAAGTTCTTCTTCTTTGAAATAAATAGCTATTTCACGTTCTGCACTTTCGGGGCTGTCTGAACCATGAATAATATTAAATTCCTGACTTATTGCAAATTCAAAACGAATTGTTCCCGCTTCAGCGTTTTCAGGTTTAGTCGCCCCCATCATTCGTCTTGATTCTGCTATAACATTCGGACCTTGAACGACCATAGCAACAATAGGTCCTGATGTAATATATTTTATTAATCTGGGATAAAACGGCTTACCTTCATGCTCTGCGTAATGCTTTTTCGCATGCTCTATTGTCGGCTGCATGAGCTTTAAACCGATAATTTTATAGCCTTTTTCTTCAAATCTTGAAATAATTCTGCCAATCAGGTTTCTCTTAACTCCATCAGGCTTTATAGCTATAAAAGTTCTTTCGGCCATGTTACATCTCCCCGTCTATTTTGGTTAATCTTAATTATTAGAACATAAAAATGCTTTTTTTTCAATTGTTAAGATTGTGGTATAATTTACTTTGGAGAGTGATTTTTTTAATATGAATAAACAAGAAATACTGCAGTTGTTAGATAATAAAGAATATAAGCTCGCTAAAACGCTTATTTTAAATGAATTAAATGGAAATCAGGATAATTTTGAACTTATAAAACTGTTAGGACTTTGTAATATAAATTTAGGTTTTTTTGATGATGCTGAAGTTAACTTTAAACAGCTTATAGAGAATGATGAAAATGATGCTTTAGCTTTATATTATCTTGCACAAATTTCAATAGAAAAAAATAATTTGGAAGAAGCTGAAAAACAGTTAAAACGGGTAATAGAATTAAGAGAAAATTATATTGATGCGTACAAAAGTCTTGTGGTTGTTTACACAAAACAAAGAAAATATGATGAGGCTTTAAATCTGGAACCAAAAATGCTTGAGATAGCTGATAATGATGCTCAAATTTATGATTTAACGGCGACTGCGGCATTAGAAAGCGGAAATATTTCTTTGGCTATTGAAAAATTAAAAAATGCTCTTCAAATAGAGCCCGATAATTTTAAATATTACAATAAAATAGGTATATTGTATTTTGCTTCGGGGAATATTCAAGGTGCTATAAATATATATTACAGAGCATTGGAGTCCAATCCCGAAGAACCTAATGTCCTTTATAATTTGGGTATGGCATACATTGCCGTCGAAAATTTTGATGAAGCGTATAAATTCTTAAAAAAATCATCCGAAAAAGAAGACAGAGAAAGTGTTTTAAGTGCTTTTGCATTGGCTTCTTTAAAATCAAAACATTTTGAAGATGCAATTTCCGCTTATAAAAAGCTTTGTGAGACTTCTTTGGATAAAGAAAATTATCAATATTATTTAGCATGTGCTTATGACGGAATGAATGATTATGAAAATGCGGTTAAAATTATAGAAAAATTATTAACTTTTAATTTAAATTACGTACCATTAAAACTTCATTTGGCTTCTTTATATACGAAACAAAACAGAATTGAGGCCGCAAAAATATTATATGCAGACTTAATTGCATCGGGAGTTGTAAATATTAATATTCTGTATGAATATGCAATATTGTGTGCAAAAGCATTAGAAACAGATAAAGCGGAAGAATTATTAAAGAAAATTATAGGTATGGATGCTAATTTTGCTCCGGCATATAAGGATTTAGCCGTTATTTATTTATCTCAAAAGTTTTTTGACAGAGCTTTTGAAAACTTTAAAAAAGCTCATGAGTTAGCTCCCGATAATGTTTATATAACTTTTGAGTTTGCTAATTACTATCATTTAATGAATGATTTTGAAAATGCAAAACAATTATATGAAACACTGCCTAAAAATGAATTGCCTGTTAACGTACTTGTTTCAATTGCGGAAAATTATATGTCGCAAAATGATATCAAAAGTGCAAAAGAGTTACTTTTAAAAGCAATTGAAAAAGAACCGCAAAATATAAAAGTTTTGTTTAATCTTGCTCAAATATATTATTCGGAAAAGAATTTTGATAATGCAAGGCAATTGTTGGAAGATGCGTATACAATTTCTCCAAACTCGGATATTGCAAATTTATTGGCAAAAGTTTCAATTGAACAGGGTGAATACAATCAGGCATACGGATTATTAAATATAGTTAATCTTTCTGTTCCTAACAATATCTCCGTTTTGATGAGTATGGCAGAGTGTAAATATAAACAAAAAGAATATGATAAAGCAAAAGAACATCTTGAAACAGTGTTGAAAATATTACCCGAGTTTGAAGATGCTCTTGAATTAACAGAAAAAATCAATAAAGAGGTGAAAAATGCATAGAGAAAATTTTTTGATATCAATATTAAAATTTTTATGGAGTAAAAAAGCATATTGGATTGTTCCTGTTATATTCTTTTTAATCATGCTTATATTCCTTATTGCAGTTGGTACATCTCCGGTATCACCGTTTATTTATACAATAATATAGAGGTTATCTATGAAAATAAATGAATTAACAAAGTTCGCATTGACTTTGGGACTGATACCTTGGATACCCGCATTTATACTGTATAAACATGGATTACATTCTATAGCACTCGGACTCTTAGGCGTATTTATTTTCCTGTCCCTGCTATGTTTTATGTTTAAAGGTTTTGCATCGGTATTTAAAAAAGCATTGGATAAAACCGGAGCATTTCTCGGCAGATATTTAGCTATAGTTGTTTTGGTTATCGGATACATAATCGCTGTAGTGCCTACAGGTCTTTTAATGAAACTTGTTAAAAGAGACAGGTTAGTATTAAAAAAACCAAAAGTCCAAACGTATTGGAAAAAATTTGAAAATAATAACAGTAATTACGAATATCAATTTTAGGTGAAAAATGACATATTTATTAGGAATAAGTGCATATTACCACGATAGTGCGGCGGCAATAATAAAAGACGGCATAATAATAGCTGCAGCTCAAGAGGAAAGGTTTACAAGAATAAAACAAGATAGTGAGTACCCGTTAAATGCCGTTAATTATTGTTTAAAAGAAGCGGGGATTGAACCTGAACAGCTTGACGGGGTTGTATATTATGAAAAACCGTTTGTTAAGTTTGAACGAATACTTGAAACTGCTATGGCATATGTGCCTTTTAGTATGCGTAGTTTTGTTAATGCCATGCCTGTATGGCTTAATAAAAAATTGTTTATTCCAAATCAAATTGATAAATTTTTTGATAAAAGATTAAAATGTCCTATTTATTTCACAACTCACCATGAATCACACTGTGCAAGTGCATTCTTCCCCTCCCCGTTTGAGGAAGCGGCAATATTATGCTTAGATGGCGTGGGAGAATGGGATACAACAACTTGGGGTATTGGCAGAGGAAATAAAATTGAAATAAAGGAAAAAATCGAGTTTCCGCATTCTCTTGGACTTTTGTATAGTGCATTTACAGGTTTTTTAGGTTTTAAAGTTAATTCCGGCGAATATAAAGTAATGGGACTGGCTCCTTATGGCGAACCGATTTATAAAGATTTAATTCTTGAAAAACTTGTTGATGTTAAAGAAGACGGGTCTTTTTGGTTAAATCAAGAGTATTTTGGCTATTGTACAACGGATTATATGTATAATAAAAAATTTGAAAAACTTTTCAACCGTCCGCCTCGTAAGCCTGAAACGGCTTTAACTCAAAGTGATATGGATATGGCAGCAAGTATTCAGGCGGTGACGGAAGAAATAATATTGAAACTTGCAGAATATGTTTATAAACAAACTGGATTAAAAAATCTGTGTTTGGCTGGCGGGTGTGCACTGAATTGTGTATCAAACGGCAACATATTAAAGAACGGGCCTTTTGAAAATATCTGGACTCAGCCCGCAGCAGGAGATGCAGGAGGTGCTTTAGGTGCAGTACTCGCCGTTTATTATATGGGGTTGAATAATGAAAGAACGATTAACCCTGATGATTCTCAAAAGGGAAGCCTTTTAGGTCCAAAATATTCCGATGAAGAAATACTTGAAACTTTAAATAAATATGGAGCTAAATATACAAAATATGATACCGAAGATGAAGTAGTAAAAGTAGTAGCCAATTATATTTCAGAGGGCAAAAGTATAGGTCATTTTGCGGGCAGAATGGAATATGGCCCAAGAGCTCTGGGCAACAGAAGTATATTAGCTGACCCCAGAAACAGAGAAATGCAAAGAAATTTAAATTTGGCAATAAAAAAGAGGGAGTCTTTCCGCCCTTTTGCACCGAGCTGTCTTGAAGAAGATGTTGAAGAATTTTTTGCAATTAAGGAGGGCAAAAAGTCGCCTTATATGCTTTTAACTCAGCCTATATCGGATAAAATTAAGACTCAATTGACAGAAGAAGAAAAAAATTTAAAAGGTATTGATAAATTAAAAGCATACCGTTCAACGTTGCCTGCAATTACGCATGTAAACTACTCTGCACGTATTCAGACGGTTTCAAAAAAAGTAAACCCCAGATACTGGAATATTATTAACGAGTTTAAACGATTAACTGATTGTTCTGTTGTGGTTAATACCTCGTTTAATATAAGGGGCGAACCTATTGTAAACACTCCCGAAAATGCCTATAAATGCTTTATGTATACGGATTTAGACGTATTGGTGCTGGAAAACTTTGT
>CANRMD010000031.1 GCA_947631645.1 Candidatus Gastranaerophilales bacterium | reverse complement strand
AAATAGCTGGGGAGAGACTCGAACTCTCGACCTCACGGGTATGAGCCGTACGCTCTAGCCAGCTGAGCTACCCAGCCAAAAGGTTAATTTATTATTATATGCTAAAAAAAAAATTACAATACCTTTTTGTCTTTTTGAAAAAAATTAAATTACCGAACAGTCCAGCAAAAAGAATAATGAAATTTCCATCTGATGAGTTTATTAATAAGCATTATGGAAATGAATTCGGTAAATAAATTATTAAAAGCTTTAGGCGAAAATACCAAGTTAAAAGCGGACAATTGGACAAAAGAAAGAACTTATTATTCAATAGGGTGTTATCCAAATAAAAAATGGGTTGCAAGTATAGTACCGTCCGAATTATTAAAAAGGACTGTAAAACAAGCAATAAATTCAATAGTTACATTAAGTGAAAATGATTATTTTTTTGAGAAATTTCCCGATAATGTAGAAAGCCCAAATTATGGTGATAATTGGGGCAGACTTGCTAATTATATAGAACTTAATAACCGAGCAATAGCACAAATGGATAAAGACAGAACCTGCTGCGGAACATTAAGTTGTATAAAATTATTGCCAGCAATACCGCCATCAGCCAGAAGCTGGGCAAACTGCATAATTATTTCACAGATTTTTCCCAATATTTTCGGCGACAGCTACAATAAGGGACCTTTTGAAGAAAATTCAATTTACGGAATAAAGCTGAATGCAGGGTATAGCGACAACATAATTTCAACTGCCTTAACAGACAAGATTTCAGCGGAAGAACAGCTTCGTGCTTTTAATGATTTAGCACATTTTAGAGGGATAAAGACAGGGTTTAGGACCGTAATTTCTGCAGACCAAATAAAAGTAGCATACCCTGACCGCCAAGATGAAACCTTCAGCTGGCAAAACCCTGAACACGTTGAAATTTATATTCAAGAAAGCGTAAAGCTGATGAATTTAGGGTTTGAAGCTATGTTCATAGATTCAGCCAAACACATAGGAGGGTATGATATGGGCAACTATACGGGAGTAGGAGCCTTGCCAGATTACCCGCAAATGCAGTATATTTTAAACGAAATTCGCCATAGAAGCGGAAAAACAACAATAAGTTTTGCGGGTGAAAAAAGCACCGATGATTTTGACCGTTATCAAAATATGGGACTTAATACGGGTACGGATTTTATAACGGGCGATGATTTTGAAGCCGTAAAAGCATTATCTGAAAAGCTTAAATATAACAGAGTTTATGCCCCGGGAGTTGAGATAGAAAACGATAATTATGAAGGCGGTATTTCTTATGAACAAAGGCTTCACAGGATAAATACCGCACTGTTTGCGTTTTACCAAGCAAGCGATAAGCTCCCCAGTTTTATGCAGACAAATGATATATTTCCGTTAAGATACGATACAAATACACATCATATTATGATGACAAACCCGTCCTATTCAACTGACGGCACACCCCAGAGCCACTGGGAAAACCTGTTTGCTAAAGATGACGGACGATTTTATAACCATAAAGTGGGCGAACTTTTTGCTCACGCACTCTGCTTATAATTCTTAAACAAGAAAGGAAAAAATAATGAACGTTTTAAAAGAAAAAGGTATTCCGATAGATAAACAAATAAGGACTTGGCACGACATAGTCAAACGTCCTTTTAACAGAACGGATGTTGATAACTACACAAGAACAAGACAAATTTTGATGAACGGTATTGAAACAGAAGCTTGGACATTTAAACATTGTTTTGTCAGAAAATCAGATGATATGGAGTTAAATAAACTTTTAGTTCGTACAAGACGAATTGAAGATATGCAGCAGACAACCGTTAACTGGTTATCACCCGTAAATCAAACCGTATTAGATACTACTTTAGGCTATGAACAAGTCGCTGTAGATTTAACAGCTTGGCTTGCACAAAATGAACCCGATAAATACGTAAAAGAAACTTTTGATTTCGGGCTGTTAGAAGACTTTGACCATTTATACAGATACTCTCAATTCGCTTATATGATTGAAGAAACAGACCCTAATGAGATTTTGCACAAAATGACTGATGTTGTAATCGGCAGACCGACACAGTACCACCACAACTGCAATGCTTTAAGGATAAGAAAACCTTATGACAGGGAAACCGCATCACCGCAAACAAAAGTAAACATCTTAACTTTAATCTCGGGCGAACAACAAACACATAACTATTACGCAGAACACGGGTTTATGTACGGAAATACCGACTTAAAACGTTTATACGCCGAAATCTGCGACGTTGAAGAAGAACACGTTACCATGTATGAAACTTTGGTTGACCCTAATGAAACTATGTTTGAAAAATGGCTGCTTCACGAGTTTACTGAAGTTTGCAATTACTACAACTGCTACGAAGATGAAGTTGATGAAAGATTAAAACTCGTTTGGGAAGAAATGATGCAGATGGAAATAGGACATTTGCAGGCAGCAGCCGAGATGTTCAAAAAATATGAAGACCGTGACCCCGAGGAAGTAATAGGGACAGAACTTGTTCTGCCTTGCAGATTTATGTCTCAAAAGAAATATGTAACAAAAGTATTAAAAGAAGAAGTCGGAAAACGTGTAATTGAAGACGGCGAATATGCTTTTGTTGATGAACTTGATGATGATTGGGCAAGCTATAAAGTTCAGGAAAAAGTAAATGAAGACGGTGCACCGTCCGAAAAAGCAATAAACCTTTCAATCAAATCAATAGGCAGAGATATTGCCTGTGCTGATGACAAATTGCTTGAAATGCAGTCTGAACTTTTAGAGGACTCGTTTGAAGAAGAATATCAGGCACCAAATACCGTAAGCCCCGAAAAATATGAAGAAATATCGGAAATTCCGCCTTTAGATTTCTTAAATTATTAAACAAATAAAGCCGCCCCTATCGAGGCGGCTTTCGTATCATATTAAAAATCCTATGGAATATTCAACAACTCGCTCAGTGATAAATCGAAAGCTTGAGCAAGTTTATATAACGTAGTTATTTTTGCAACTGTTTGTGCCTTTTCAATTCGTAAAACCGTTGAAGGTTCTAAACCGTTAGGATAACACAGAGCTTCTAATGTCAATTTTTTAGAAGTTCTTAAATTTTTAATTCTTTTTCCTAAACTAACAAGAAATTCATCCATAGTTTTAATTTTAAGTTAATTTTATTGACATCTTTTTGCATATATGCAAATTAATCTCATCCGGCTTGACAAATATACCCCCATGGGGTATAATAAAAGTATAGAAAATCAAGGAGATTAAATATGGCAAAGTGTTCTAATCCAAAATGTAAATGTGAAAACTGTACCTGCGGTGACAACTGCCAATGTGACGGTGAAAATTGCAATTGTCCTGATTGTGCAGATAAAAAAGAGGAATAAAAGGGGCGAAAGCCTCTTTTTATGTTATAATGAACCTATGAAAAAAGAAAACGATAATAATCATCCCTGTCATAAAGCTGAAATACCCAGAATTAACAGAGCCATAGGACAGCTTGAGGGAATTAAAAAAATGATAGAGGACAGAAGGTACTGCCCTGATATTATTATTCAGTTAAAAGCAGTACAATCTGCAATAAGACGAGTTGAAAGCAATATTTTAAAAACTCATCTTGAAAACTGTGTAGCTTCATCACTAACCGGGGATGATGCCAAGCAAAAAATTGAAGAAATTAAAAATCTGCTTGATAAACTGCAATCATAATTTAAACAAAGTAAAAATATAAGATTTAGTAAAACACAAAATAGCATATCACCCATCAAAAAAGTCAGGATGAAAATTTATCTATAAATTAATCAATACTATTAAATAAAATTGCATTTTCTTCATTCACGGGTAAATGTCTTTTAACAAAATCATATCCTTTTGCAAGATGTCCTAAATCTAATGCTCTGTAACCTAAATATGTTAAATCAGATGCAAGAACCTTAGAAAGAGGCCCCGCCATTAAAATTATCAATTTTGTTTTTTCAAAGTTTGTTACTTTTGAATATACTTCATCATATTTTTCAAAAGAATTTATATTAGGTACAAAAACATAGTCAATACCAGCAGCACAATCAAATATATTGTATTGCAAAGCATCAATTGCGTTTTTACAAGCAACAACTACAATTTCTTTTTCTTTCCAAACATTTTTAAATTTTTCATAGTAATTTTCTTTATCTATTTTTAATGTAGAAATATTGGCATCACAGTATTGTTTTTCAAAATCGATATACTTTAATAATTCATTACGGAATAACGGCATTTTATAAAGAGAAAAATTTTTACTGACATCATCAAGTTCTTCGTAATTTATATAATGAAAATACCAGTAATTTATACCAATAATAAGATTTTCTTGGGATGTAGTAAGTATTTCCTTTAATCTTTCGGCAAGTTTTTTATCATATTTTTGATATATACAATCTTTTCCTTGTATTATATTAATTTCACCATCTCCAAATCTGGCAAGACTTTTTTGGGTATTTAAGATTAAATTTAATGTTTCATCTAAATTATATATTTTAGGTTGCTTCATATCAAAAGATTGAAAAATAACAGCATCATAAAGATATTGTAAGTTTGCTCCAAAATATGGAAATTTCATTACAGTTTTTTTTAAGCTGAATTTTGATAAATAAACAAGATTCTTAACTAATTGCACAAAGCCATTCATAAACTCTCCGATATTATAATTTATCAATCATAAAAGATATAAAATATGCCATTTTTATTATTTTTTTAATCATTATTATGATAATTATAATCATTTTAATGATTAATATATGCATTGTCAAGTGATATGATTTAAAAATGAAGTATCCTAAATTAATTGAATTTGGAAAAAATTTAAGGATAGCAAGGCTTATAAAAGGTTATTCCATGGAAAAATTAGCTATGATAGCTAATATTAATCCAACCCATATAGGCAAAATAGAAAGAGCCGAAATGGCACCGACCTTGTTAACAATAATTTCGCTTTTAGAAGCTTTAGAAGTAGATTTCAATTCCTTAATAACATACAAAGGTAATAAAAAATTATAAGCATTATTTTTTTGAATTAATTTATTTTCAAATAAATTAATTACATAATCCTAAAGGTTTTAGAATACCAATCATACCCTCTGCGGCAATATCGTTAATGATTTTCCCGTCATCATTAAAATAATAAAAGTTCATAACACCGGTTTTAATTTTTATACCCGTAGGTTTTACTCCGAGGAATTCACC
This sequence comes from Candidatus Gastranaerophilales bacterium, assembly GCA_947631645.1. Taxonomy (GTDB): domain Bacteria; phylum Cyanobacteriota; class Vampirovibrionia; order Gastranaerophilales; family Gastranaerophilaceae; genus Avigastranaerophilus. The sequence goes on along the minus strand of CANRMD010000031.1, from coordinate 14,269 downwards.
GTCATGAGTGCCCGTCAAAGTCCAACGAACGGCAATTTTATTATCATCAACAATCATTTCTTCCAATTTCCATTGAACATCACTAAAACCTTTTCTCATAAAATGAACAACGGATAAATAACCTTTTCCGCCATACAATGGTTCAGGGCTTACGGGAGTATAAAATGAAGCGTCAGATGCAATTAACTCATTAGCTAATTTTTCATCTGCAGTATTAATCATTGTTTCAAACTTTTTTATTTTTTCTTTTAATTGTTCTTTGTTCATATTTTTTCCTTTTTATTATTTATCTTATCAAGTTTATCTGCCGTAAAGGTTGATAGTATAGGAAGAATACCATAATATATCAGTGCAAATACCAAAGTTGGTCTTACAACATTTATCCCTTGAATATATTTATCAAGTTTAGGGTCATTTATATTTGCCTTTTTGAATTTTTCAATAAAAGATGCTGTGCCTTTTTGTATCATTTTATCAATTTTATATCCGCCCAAAACGCTTAGGGTAGTTGTTATTATTTTATTATATATTAGCGGTTTTTTCTTATCTTCTTTTATTTTTTTAGATTTTTTTGTACTTATAACAGATGACCCCGCAAGCAGAATATCAGTTGCTATAGTCATATTTCTTGCAATATTCGCATCGTTAAAACTGTGTTTTGTTACAAAATTCTGGAATGTTTGTGCATTAAAAATTTTACTCATTCCCTTTGCAGCTGTGTCTTGAAGCCCTTTAAAACTTATCTGATTATTATAAAACGGAGCAAAAATCGGACTATTACCAAAAGGTTGAGTATAATTTGGTTTTTCTTGTCTTTGTTTTTCCGGGAATAATTTATTCATAACTAAAGGAATTAAAGCAACTGCTATCATTGACTTTGGGATGGCAGTTATCAGGCTTGGTGTATTTTTAACCAATTGTTGAGCAAATTTATAGTTTTCAGACTCTAAAAGAGTTTTCCCCTTTTGAGTAAAATTTTTAATTGTTTTGGAATTTAAAAATTTTTCAGGGTTTTTATTTATATGATTAATTGCGTTTTCAACGGGCAAGGCAACAAGCTCTGTTATACCGAATTTAATAAGACCTGATGAAATAGAATCAGCTATGGCGTATTTTTTGTTTTCTTTATCTGTTTTAGGCGTATTGGCAATTGCAATAGGTCTTATAACCGATGACATTATAAGCGTAGTACCTGCAATAAAACTTGCGGGATGATTTGCAACGGTTTCCAATCCTTTCAGAAGAAGCTTATTGTTTAAACCGCCTTTAAAATTTATATTGCTGTTAATTTCCGTTACTTTCATGTTTAAATTATAATTAAAAAATGAAATTCATTGATTATATAAAATCTGAAATAAAATTTTTTAACATATCGGAGAAAATTTTTTACTCAATTGTAATATTATCCGTTATTTTAATTTCAATTTTAACAAAAGACAGTAAAATTGCACTAATTTCTGCAATATGCGGAATAACCTACACTCTTTTTGCGGGCAAAGGCAAAGTTTATTGTTATTATATAGGGCTGGCGGGAACTTTTTTATATTGTTTAATTGCCTATAAAAACGGTTTTTACGGCAATATGGCATTATACGGACTTTACTTTTTCCCGATGCAGTTAATTGGTATTTTTAAATGGAAACAGCATTTAAATAAAGAAAAAAATGAAATTTTTAAAACAAAATTGAATAACAAGGAACGTATTGTTTATTTAATTATCACAGCTTTAATAACTTTTTTAATATATGAAATTTTAAAGCTGAGCGGAGGGGAAAATCCCATTATGGACAGTTTTGTAACAGGTTTTTCCGTTCTCGGGCAGTTTTTAACGGTAAAAAGATGTATTGAACAATGGTATATCTGGTCTTTCGTTAATTTAGCATCTGTCATAATGTGGCTGATTGCTTGTATTAACGGAGCTCACTATTATGCAACTTTAATAATGTGGCTGATTTACCTTGGTTTAGGTATTTATTTTTATTTCAAATGGAAAAAAGAAATATAGATTTAAAAATAATTTTTTAAATTTTGTCTTATATTTTCCGCACATTGATAACAATATGTACATTCACTGCCACATATAGAAGCACATAAATGCCCGTTTTTAACAAAATGTTTAATATTTGGTAAATACGGCTTTATATCTTTTACTTTAACATTCCAATTTTGTTCACTAAAATAATTAACAAGATTTTTCAACGGCACTTCGTCTATTTTTTCACAGTTATCAATACCTTTTAGATAATTTAAGTAGTAATCAAAATATTGTCCATTGGCAAAATATTGTGAACTTCTTCCGACCAATTTAAATTGATTTATACCAATCTTATTATATTCCTCTATCTCCCAAGGATAAATATTTGACGCCAAGCAAAGTTTGTCAATATTATTTCTCAAATACGAACAATTTTTTGTAAACCAATTCGAAGTCAAATCTTCATCCAATTCCGAAATTCGCGGATTGAATATTGTAGATACAGACATTGCATGCCAAAATCTAAAAGGGCATCCTCTCATACAACCTTCATTTAACATTATTTCAACATCAATTTTAGGATATTGTTTTCTAATCGTTTCTAATAACTTAAAATTTTTATTAACATCATGAGAAGGTACTATTTGTTTAATTTGAGGGAATTTTAATATTAAATTTTGTATTTGCTGAATCTGTGTATATTCAAATGAGGTTGAAACATATAATTCCATATCCGGATAATGTTTAGCTATATATGCCATTAATTGTATATTAGAAAGCCTTAACTTTTTTAAATCTTCACTCCTTAGTTTATTTATTAATTTATCCAGTTTATCAAGTTGTTTTAACAAATAAGGACTTTCATACAACAAGGGTTTTGGTGAATTTAATAAATATATAAATTCAAATCCTTTATCACGTGCATATAATATAATTTCTTTCCAATAATTAAAATCAGTTATTTTTTTAAAATAAGTTCGTGTTTGCTCAAATAAACTTTTGTCTTTATCAGTCAATGGCAAAGCAAAATATACATTAGTAATTTTACTTTTTTCTATTTGATTATTTATTGAAACAAGTTTATCAATAAAATTTTTTTCAAAGGGCATTGGTACTGAAATTTCATTCATGCTATTAAAACTTTCATATTTACATATTTAATATATTATTTTATTAAAAAATAAATGTAAAGTTATATAATATTGACTAATAGTAACTCTCATTTGATAGGATAGTTTAAGATATTGAAAAGGGTAAAAATACAATACAGATAACAAAGCACTTTTGCTAAAAATTGGTATAATAAATAATATGAAAAAATTTTTAATAATACTTATAACAATTTTGTTCATTTCGTCAAATATTTCATACGGAATGTTAACAGGAAAAGCAAGGGAAAATAACATGGCAAGAATAAAACAAACAGCGGGCAGGGACGCATTAGGAAAATTTGCACCCGATTTTGCCCATTTTAATGATGATATTTTATTCGGGGAAAACTGGAATAATAATGATATAGATACAAAAACCCGTTCTATTATAACTGTTGTATCTCTAATAAGCCAAGGAATGACGGATACCTCATTAAAATATCATTTGCAAAATGCTAAAAATCACGGTGTAACAAAAGAAGAAATAGCTTCAATAATAACTAACACGGCATTTTATGCGGGCTGGCCCAAAGCTTGGGCTGCTTTTAATCTTGCAAAAGAAGTTTGGACAGAAGATACAACCCCTTTAACAGAAAAAGAACAATATCAAAATTCGATAATGTTTCCAATCGGTGAGAGAAATGATGCTTTTGCGAAGTATTTTACGGGACAAAGCTACCTTTATCCGATTTCAACTTCACAGGTAAAAATGTATAACGTAACATTTGAGCCAAAATGCAGAAATAATTGGCATATACATAAAGCCAAAACTGGCGGCGGACAAATATTAGTTGCCATCGGAGGCAGAGGATATTATCAGGAATGGGGAAAAGACCCGATTGAAATGAACCCCGGAGATGTAATAAATATCCCCGCCAATGTTAAACACTGGCACGGTGCAGCACCAGACAGATGGTTCTCTCATATTGCAGTAGAGGTTGACGGTACAGACACCGCTAATGAATGGCTTGAAAGCGTTACAGACGAAGAATATAATAAACTTAAATAATTTTTATTGCCTTTTTTTTGGTTTATTGTATAATAATTGATGTAAGTTAATTATTGGTTGTTTCTGCTTAATATTCAAGAAATTGATTATTTTTTTGCAGAGTTACTAAAGAGATTTCATGACAGAGTGTAACTTTAATTTCAAGTATCTAAAAGACAATTCAACACCGGGAAGCTGGAGACGCGGTTATGAATACCACCAAAAAGAGCAAGTGGCATCTTTTGAGGCGGGTAAAACAGGTGTTAAAGCTAAAGTTAAAGGCAATTTTAAATCGTTTTATGATGTTGAATTAAAATTTAAAAAAAACGGAGTTGAGCCATCATGTTCATGCCCGTTAAAAGAAAAATGGTGCAAGCATGCTATTGCTGTAGCTCTTAAAGCAATAAACGAACACGTTTATGACGAGTTTTTAGAACGCAGATTTAAAATAAAACCCGATTACTCCGATACGGATACTCAAATGAATGATAATCCTCAGGGCGGCTATGTATTTCACTTTAACGCAAAAAGACGCCAGAATTTCTTTTCCATTCTGGTTATGGATAGAAACTCGGGTAAAGTAATAAGAGATATAGAAGCTATTTTAAAGGCATTTATTGCAGCTCAAAAAGCTGATGCAAATTTTGAATTAAACAATTCACAAAAAGTAGAGCTTGCAATATTCCAACTTCTGTTAAAAAATTCAAGACTTGATAAAAAAGCCGGCTGGTATGATATACCGATAGCTAAATTTGACGGCTTTTTCCAGTTATTAGCTAAAGCAGATGACGTTATCGACGGAAAAACAAAAAATAAGCTTCAATTCTGCCCTGATGAGTGGAAACTATCCATGGCTGTGAATTTTTCAATGGTTGGTAATGTTCTTTTATCTTTATACTGGCAAAGACCTGATAAAGACGACATTATTCCGTTTGAAGAAGTCAGATATTTTTCACGCCAACTAAAATGGGGCAGATATAAAAATAAAATATTCCCTATAAATGTTGCATTATCTGCTTTGCCTCAAAACCTCATAAAATCAACATTTACAGATGTAAAAGATGCCGACGGAGCTAAGTTTTTATACGAAGAATTACCAAAACTCAGAGAACTTATTCCCTGCGAAGTTTCTGAAATTATAGACAAATTAACACTTGAACAAAAACCGCCATTGAATGTTGTAACAATGGGTTTAGACTATGACGGAGCCTTAAAAGCCGAACTTGAATTTGACTACGACGGCACAAGAGTTGCATACTCAAAATTAGCTTCAAAAAGCCCTTATGTAACAATCAAAAAGCCTAAAGAAGACCTTTTATACTGGGTTCAAAGAAATATTGACCACGAAGAAAAAGCTTATCAAATGCTTTTAGCCTGCAAATTCGCACCTATGCAGACAAATAACCTTGCAATCGAAAAAGAAAATGCTATAGATTTTTATAATTACTATTTAAAACGAGCCGGAGAGGGCTGGAAATTTGAAGAAAAAGATGATATGTCTTTCTTTAAATTATCGCCTAAACCTTTTGAAATGATAGCTGATATTGATTTTTCACTTGATTCAACCGATAGTTTTGAGGTTTCTCTTTATGGTAAAGTCGGAGATGAAGAAATTCCGTTTGATGAAATTTATAACCTTATTGTTGAGGGTGATAAATATCTGAGAGTTAAAAATTACGGCTTTGTTGAAGTTCCCGGTGCCGATATTTTCTCAATATTGAAATCATTTAACACTTTTGATGTTTATAAAAATGATGATAACAGATATATTGTAAAAACATTTAGAGCGGGGCTGCTATCAGAAATGCAGAACTTAGGCTTTAAACTTAAAATGAGCCGTAAGTTTTCAGCATTTTGGAAACAAATATCAACATTTTCAACAATGGATAATGCACCGCTTCCTAAAGACCTTAATGCAGAACTAAGAGAATATCAATATAAAGGCTTCAGCTGGTTATGGTTTTTGTATAAATATGGACTTAACGGGATATTAGCTGATGATATGGGGCTTGGTAAAACACTTCAAGCACTAACATTATTGCAAAAAGCAAAAGAAAAAGATAAAAAAGCTCCAAATTTGGTTGTTTGTCCGACTTCTGTCGTATTTAACTGGGAAAACGAAGTTCAAAAATTTATACCGTCTTTAAAATGCTTAAAGTTAAGCGGAACCGAAAGAAAAGAACATTTTAAAGAAATACCTAAATGTGATATCGTTATTACAAGCTATGCACTTATCAGACGTGATATAGAAAAACTTAAAAAATATGAGTTCAGGTACATCATTCTTGATGAATCTCAAAACATAAAAAACCCCGAATCCATAACAGCCAAATCGGTAAAATTGTTAAACGGCCAGCATAAATTAGCACTGTCTGGTACACCTATTGAAAATAAACTGGAAGAACTTTGGAGTGTATTTGACTTTCTGATGCCGGGCTTTTTGCTTAATCTGTCGGAATTTAATTACCGTTATGTTACGCCGATTGTTGACAGAGGCGAAAAAATAGTTGAAAAACGATTAAAATCACAGATTTATCCGTTTATTTTACGCCGTATGAAACGTGATGTTGCTAAAGACCTGCCTGATAAAGTTGAAAATATTGCATACTGCGAACTTACGCCCGAGCAAAAAGACTTTTATCTTGAAGTACTTGATTCCACAAAAGAAGAATTATTTAAATCAATTGCGGAAAACGGGCTTGAAAAAAGCCGCATGAGTATATTCTCGGCACTTTTAAGATTGCGTCAAATCTGTTGTCACCCAAGGCTCTATGATAAAGACGACAAAAAAGGCATAGAAACTTCGGGTAAATTTGAGCAGTTAAAATCAATGCTTGAAGAAATTATCTCGGAAGGTCACAGAATACTTCTGTTCTCACAATTTGTTGATATGCTTGACATTATAAAAGAATGGCTTATTAAAGAAGGTATTAAACACGAATATTTAACAGGTTCAACAAAGAACCGTCAGGAAGTTGTCGAAAGATTTAACATGGATGATTCCATTCCTATATTCTTGGTCAGCCTAAAAGCCGGCGGAACAGGTTTGAACTTGACCGGAGCTGATTACGTAATACATTATGACCCGTGGTGGAACCCTGCCGTTGAAGATCAGGCAACCGATAGAGCCTACCGTATCGGTCAGACAAAGAAAGTATTTGTTTACAGATTAATAACAAAAAATACCGTTGAAGAAAAAATTCAAAAACTTAAACAGGATAAGAGAAACTTGGTTGACTCAGTTATCAGCGTAGACAGAAACATCGGAAAAACTCTGACTTATGCTGACTTACAGGATATTTTCTCTATTGATTAACTTCTTCTTTATCAAATTCCAGTCCGTAAAAATAATATTTTTCTAATGATAATATATTTTTTTGAGGAATTTTTATTTCTTTTGATGTATCATGCGGGTTTATTAAAGTAACAATTCCATCTTTTACATTTGATACACAATATGCATGCGGACCAAACAATTCAATTTCTTTACCGTCAGTATTTTTTATTTTTTCCGTTCCCATTGTTGCAAATACCAACATTGAGTCATCACTATTTTTTTCAAATTCATTTAATAATTCAATAGATTTATCATTTGCTTCTTTGATATCAGGAATATAGATACCGGATAAAAATGATTGAACAGGTATAACTATATCAGTACTATCACCCGGCTGATTAATATAAATATTATCTCCTTTTATACCTCTGGCTCTGTATTCAGAACCTTCTTCAAAACATATATCTTTGCCGTTTACATCTTTAATACTATATGTTGAACAAGGTACAAATCTTTTCTTTAAATTATCATCGTGTTTAATAACTGTATCAACAGTTTTACCCATAAATAAATAAGATACTGCTGCAGGATTAACTCCGTTTAATTTATCTTCCGTATTTAATGTTGTATAATTATCAACTAAATCACGGAGTACTTTATTTTTAGATTTTTTAAAGCATTTTTCCAAAGCCAGTTCAATTACGGTCATATCATCATCACCACGGCTATATATTCTTTCATCAAGACTTTTATATTCTTTTGCTTCTTTTAATTCTTTCTGAGTTACATTATATGTTTCATCTACACCGCTAAAATGAACATCATAACTTGTAATACTGCCATTCTTATTTTTATTAATTTTAATTGAATCTTTTATTGCTTTAGCCCCGTCTTCCGTTAATGATAAAGCATATACGGAAGATAACAGAGCACAATCTCCTATATTACCCTGGCTAAAATCAACATCAATTTCACCGTTAGCTTTACCGTTACCGGAAGAAAAAATTGAATTATTTTTATCATCAGCCATAGGTATTTCATCATCATTATTATTATTTATAATATAGTTATTTAAATTAAATATTGAATCTACTCTCATTTATCTACCTCTTATATATCTTATATATATAAAGTATATAATAAAATTAAACTTGCTGATTTTTTTAAAATTTTTACAATCTTAACAATTGACTTAATAAAAAAATTTATTATATATAAAATATGTTATTCGATTTCCTAAAACAAAACCACGAATGCCGTCATAATAATGTTCCAATTGATGTTGATGAAGCATATTGTCCTGATTGCGGAGCTTTAGTCAAAAACAAATGGTATATAGTCCGCTGCAGCTGCTGTAACATTAAAAGAACTTCTCATACAAGATACGGTGAAATAATCCCCGATACAAAATTCTGCCCAAACTGCGGAGGAACGGAATTTTATATACAAGAACTTGATAAAATCAATTTTACCGATGTTAATTATGCAATATTAAAAAAAGTAATAATAAATCAATCAAGAAGCACCACTCGTCAAATATGGATAGAAAAGGAGGAAAACTTAATACCAGAGAGAAAGTTAATTGGATTTAGGAAATGAAGGACAAAAAAACAGCCTCTAAATAGAGGCTGTTTCTATATTTTATTCTTCGGTTGTTTCATCTGATTTATTTGTCATAACCAAGTGAGAAACAATACTTTCAAGAGTTTCTTGTGCCTTATCATTATCAACCTGACATGTTCCGGCATTAGTATGTCCGCCGCCCCTGTATTCATACATTAAAGCACCAATATCAAGAGGGCAAGAACGATTTATAATTGACTTGCCTACCGCAAATACAGTATTTTGTTTTTGTTTTCCGTAGAATGTATGTATTGAAACATTACATTCCGGGAAAAGAGCATAAACCATAAATCTGTTACCAACGTGAATAACTTCTTCGTTTCTGACATCAAGTACAGCAATATTATCTCTAACGGTTGTACATCTTTTTATTTGTTCAATGAATTTATCTTTTTCAGAATTATATAAGTCAATTCTTTCGCGGACATCAGGATCTTCCATTATTTCCGTTATAGACTTTTTAGAACATAAATCAACCAGTTTAAGCATTAGATTATAATTAGAAATATTAAAGTTTCTAAATCTACCTAAGCCGGTTCTTGGGTCCATCAAATAGTTTAACAAAACCCAGCCTTGCGGATTAAGTATATCTTCCTGACTAAAGCTTGTACAATCAGCTCTGTCTACAGCTTCCATCAAATCATACAAAGAATTGGAAAATCTGTCTTCACCGCCAAAATATTCATAGATAATTCTTGCACTTGATGGTGCAGCAGGTTCTATAATATAATTTTCTTTAACATCTTTAGTTCTGACAGCTTCGCTTGAATGGTGGTCAAATGCCATATATACTCCGCTTGAATACGGAAGACTTGCCGTTATATCATTATCGGTTAGTTGAATTTTACCGTCTTGAACATCCTTTGGGTGCACAAATTTAACTTCATCAATCAAACCTATTTCTTTTAATAATGCCGAACATACTAACCCGTCAAAGTTCGATCTTGTATATAATGTATATGTTTCGCTCATATTCATCCTCACTAACTACCTTAATTCTATAATATCATTTTTTTTTTATTTTGACTACTTTAAAGAATTAATCAGTTCATTAATAGCATTTTCCTGCACTGTAATTTCTTCGATACGTGCTTTTGTTTGCTCAATAAGTTCGGGTTTTGCGTTATTCATAAACTTTTCATTATTAACCCTTGCAAGTAAGCTTGATTTTTCCGAGGTTAATTTTTCAAGTTTTTTATTCTGGCGTTTAATTTCTTCATCTAAATCAATCAAGCCAGCAAGCGGGATATTTATTTTAGAATTACTTACAACGGTTGAAGCCGATTGTTTTTGTGTTTTATGAGATTCATCAACATATTTTATATCTTCAACTCTTGCCAAACGGTGGATATAAGCTTCTACTTTTTTAAATATTTCTTCTTCTTCGCTTGCTGCAAGTATTTCAATATTTACTTTTGTAGAAACAGGTATATTAAAGCTTTGACGAACGTTTCTTAAAGACTTAATTGTTTCAAATACCAGTTCCATTTGAGTATTTTCCTGTTTAAACTCTAAGTTCTTTTCATAAACGGGGAACTTGCTCAGCATAATAGCTTTAACATCAGTATTTTTCGGAAGTAATTGCCATATAGCTTCGGTTATATGAGGCATAATCGGATGCAACAATCTCAAAGTCATATCAAGGACATATCTTAAAACTCTTTGTGTATTAAGTTTTAGACTTTCATCCTGAAGTTGAATTTTTGCTATTTCGACATACCAATCGCAATAAGAATTCCAGAAGAAATCATAAAGCGTGTGAGCCATTTCGCCTATTCTGTAATTTTGAATATTTTCATTTGTTTCTTTAGCTGTTTCATTAAGTTTATTTAATATCCATTTGTCAGCTAATGTGAAGTTATCAAAATCAATATCTTTATTATCAACGCCATCAAGATTCATCAAAACAAACCTTGAAGCGTTCCAGATTTTATTTGCGAAGTTTCTTCCGTATTCAAATTTTTCATCGCTTATTTTAATATCTTGACCGCCGTATGTACAAAGTGATGTTAATGTAAATCTTAAAGCATCACAGCCGTATTTATCTATAATACCGACAGGGTCAATTGTGTTGCCTTTAGATTTTGACATTTTTTGTCCGTTTTCATCACGGATTAACCCATGGATATAAACTGTTGAAAATGGTGCTTTTTTGGTAAATTCTTCGCCCATTGTAATCATTCTTGCGACCCAGAAGAAAATAATATCAAACCCGGTTACAAGAGTTGAGGTCGGGTAGAATTTTTTAAAGTCCTCGGCATCTGTATTAGGCCAGCCCATAGTGGAAAACGGCCATAAACCGGATGAGAACCAAGTATCTAAAACATCAGAGTCTTGTGTATATTTATCAGGGTCTGGGTTTTGTTTTGCTACAACCATTTCTCCCGTTTCGTTATTATAATATGCGGGTATTTGATGTCCCCACCATAATTGACGCGATATACACCAATCGCGGATATTTGTCATCCAGCCTAAGTAGTTTTTAGTCCAGCGTTCGGGTACAAACTTTATTTTACCCGATTCCACAGCCTCAATAGCTGCTTTTGCCAATGGGGCCATTCTTACAAACCATTGTTCGGATAATAAAGGTTCTATTGTAGTGTTACATCTTTGACATTTACCTACATTGTGTTCAATAGGAACAATCCTTACTAAACTGTTATTGTATTGAAGAAGTTCAACAGTCTTTTTACGAGCTTCTTCCCTTGTTAAACCTTGGATATCAGGATGTACTTCCGCACATCTTTTCATTTTTCCTTCTTCATCAATTACCCAAATCGGTTTAAGATTATGGCGTTTACCAACCTCATAATCGTTAGGGTCGTGTGCGGGAGTAATTTTTAAAGCTCCCGTACCGAAAGATTTATCGACATAATCATCGGCAATAATTGGAATTTCTCTGCCCGTTAACGGGATTAAAACAGTTTTACCGATTAAATCTTTATATTTGTAATCGCTTGGGTTAACAGCTACTGCAACATCACCAAAAATCGTTTCGGGTCTTGTCGTAGCTACAACTATTGCCCCCGGTTCATCTTTTAATGAATAGCTTATTTCCCATAAATTACTTTTTTCGGTTTCGTAATCCGTTTCAATATCAGATATAGCACTCTGACAACGAGGACACCAGTTTACAATATAAGCTCCTTTATAGATTAAATCTTTTTCATAGAGTTTAACAAAAACTTCTTTAACCGCATCAGAACAGCCTTTATCAAGAGTAAATCTCTCTCTTGAACGGTCAAACGATGCACCGAGCCTTTTAAATTGGTTTAATATAGCACTTTTATGTTCGTTTGCCCATTCCCAAGTGAGTTTTACAAATTTTTCTCTGCCAAGGTCAAAGCGGGTTTTACCCTCTTGTCTTAGTTTCTTTTCAACAACATTTTGAGTAGCAATCCCTGCATGGTCAGTCCCCGGCATCCAAAGCGTTTCATAGCCTGACATTCTGTGGTAGCGTACCAAAATATCCTGCAAAGTACCGTCAAGAGCGTGTCCCATATGCAATACACCCGTAACATTCGGAGGGGGAATTACTATTGAATAGGGTTCTTTTTCGCTTTTTGCATTAGCCTTAAAGCATTCATTATCTTCCCAAAACTTATAAATTGCTTCTTCTGTTTCTTTTGCACTATATACAGTCGGTAAATCTTCTATCTTTGTCAAACTCATTTTAACCTCTATTTTATTAAAGAATTTCCTGTCATTTCTTGTGGTTTTTGTATACCCATTATATCAAGAACGGTAGGTGCAATATCACATAATGCACCTGTGTCTTTCAATTTTATATCTCCCGCATTCATTACAAATAACGGAACAGGGTTTGTTGTATGTGCCGTATAGGGAGCGTGAGTGGTTTTATCTTCCATATATTCGGCATTTCCGTGGTCGGCAGTTAGTACAACGGCAACACCCTTTTGTTTTGCCTTTTCAACGATTTTGCCCACGCAAGTATCTACTGTTGCACAAGCCTTAACAGCTGCTTCCATAACCCCTGTATGACCTACCATATCGGGGTTAGCAAAGTTTACCAAAATAAAGCCGTATTCGTCATTATCCAAAGCACCAAGAACTTTTTCGCAAACTTCAGGGGCACTCATTTCCGGCTGGAGGTCATAAGTTGCAACCTTTGGAGAGTTAACAAGGACACGTGTTTCAAGTTTATTTGGGGCTTCAACACCGCCGTTAAAGAAGAATGTTACGTGTGCATATTTTTCGGTTTCTGCGGTTCTAAACTGTTTTATACCGTTTTTATCCAGAACTTCACCTAAAATATTTGTAAGTTTTTGAGGCTCAAACGCAACGGGGAACGGGAATGTTGCATCATACTGCGTAAATGTTACATAGTATATGTTTTTCCTTACAGCTTTACGGTTAAACCCGTCAAAGTTTTCGAAGTTTATTGCTTTAGAAATTTCTCTTGCACGGTCAGGGCGGAAGTTAAAGAAAATTATGGCGTCATTATCTTCTATACGTGAATTAGGAACATTTATAACAGTCGGTTCAACAAATTCATCGGTTACACCTTTTTCATAAGAAGATTTAACCGCTTCAACTGCACTATCTGCTTTATTTCCCTCGCCTAAAACAAGCATATTATATGCTTTTTCTATTCTTTCCCATCGGTTATCTCTATCCATGGCATAATATCTGCCTGAAACTGATGCAATAGGAGGTAAACCCGCTTCTTTTAATTTATCTTCAACTTTTTGCAAGAACTCAACTGCACTTTTTGGAGGCGTATCACGACCGTCTAAGAATGCGTGGAAGTACACTTTTTTCAGACCTTGCTGTTTTGCAAACTCTATTAAAGCGAGTATATGGTCAAGTGAACTATGTACACCGCCCGTTGATACAAGCCCGTACATATGCAAAGCCGAATTATTTTTCTTTACGTGCTCAACTGCATTTAAAAACTTTTCATTTTTAAAGAAGCTTCCTTCTTTAATTTCTTTATTAATCTTAGTTAATTCCTGATAAACAATTCTGCCCGCACCTATATTTAAGTGCCCTACTTCAGAGTTTCCCATCTGTCCGTCAGGCAAACCTACGTGTTCGCCATCTGCAAATATTTGAATATTGGGTTCTGTTTTATAAAATTTATCTAAATTCGGAGTCTGTGCAACTTTTGTTGCATCTTTAGGGCTGTCTTTACTTATTCCCCATCCGTCCATAATACAAAGCAAAACTCTTTTTGTCATAATGTTTCCCTTTTTTAATATCCTATATATTAATTATAAGCGAAACATAAAAAA
>CANRMD010000030.1 GCA_947631645.1 Candidatus Gastranaerophilales bacterium | reverse complement strand
TTTGAAGTTTGATTTAAGAGATGAAACATATACAAAAGGTTCTAATGACTCATATAGATTGTATATAAAATATTAATCATATATTTTATCCGTATGAATTTCATAAACCCATTTTAAAAATTCAGCTCTGTTTTTAATTAATTCTTCATAATCACCTGCTGCAATGTCATAATAAATTGTACCTCCGTGATTGAAAATAAATTCATTAATAATATCATTATCTTTTTTACTTTGAATTAACCACAAATCTTGACTGTCTTTAATGAGTTTAAATTGTTCTTTTGTTGTTGATTGCTCTAATAATTTTATATATTTATTAATTTCTTTTTCCCATTCCTCTGTTGCTAAATACACACAATTTCTTATATCAGCTGCATTATCAACTTTTTCAATACACTTTTTTTCTTTTATATCAATAGGGTGTTTATATTCTTCTTCTTTATTATCTTCTTTTTGATTATTATATTCACTTATTTGATGTTCTAAATTTTTAATTTGTCTTATTAAATCTTTATTTACAATCTGCAAATTATTTTTTTCATTAAATAAAACGAATATTTTCTTATCATCAACCGATTTTTTAACATAAAACCCTAAAGCAAAAGACGATAATAATAAAAATATTGAAATTAATACAATAATAAGCTTTTTCATAGTGATAATTATAATAATTCAAAGTCTTAAAAACAATAGTCAAGAGAATTTAATTACGAAGCTTTTTTATTATCTGTTTCGTATTCTCTTAATCCCGGGGCAGCATTTGAACCTGTTCTTTTTGCCGTAATCCAGCATTGAATTTTAGGTATTGCAATACCCAAAGCCAAAGCAGAAAGTGCTATTGCAACCGCTCTAAAACCTGCTGACATTACAAAGCTTTTTTTATTCATTTTTTCTAAAAGTTCTTTTGTTACTTCACCGTCTTTAGCCGCATCTATAACAGATTTTGCATAATCATCAATATTATTTCTAAATGCAGTTATTTTCTTCATTGAGATAAATCTGTTCGGGTCAGTTAACGCCTTGCCAAATCTGCTTGTATAGACTCCCTGCATAAATTCGGGGGTATTTATAGCACCGTTTTTAAGTACATCAGAAACTTGCTGTTTTGTTAATACAGCTCCGACTCCGGCTTTATTCGGCTGTAATTTTGCCATTTCGGCAGCTTTATCCAATAATTTTTGGTCTTTTATGAACTTTCTTAATTCATCAAGCGAAATTACATCAGATTTAAA
This sequence comes from Candidatus Gastranaerophilales bacterium, assembly GCA_947631645.1. Lineage (GTDB taxonomy): Bacteria > Cyanobacteriota > Vampirovibrionia > Gastranaerophilales > Gastranaerophilaceae > Avigastranaerophilus. The sequence continues at coordinate 20,968 of CANRMD010000030.1, read as the reverse complement.
CGGAATCTTCTTCAACAATTTTGCAGCTTTATCATCTAAAACACCCAATGTTTTTGCCGCAAAATCTTTTACACTCATTGAGGCAAAAGTTCCGTCTGCTTGTTTTAATTGTTCAAGCATCAAATTGTGTACACTCTTAGCAGCAACGGGGTCAATGGTAGTAAACGCCTTAGAACCTGTTACTTTCTGTAAAAATTTATAAATTAACGGAGTTGACGCATAATAGAAGAAGCAGGATGTTACATCTCTGAATAAATATTCAAGCCCCTCATCTTTATTTCTTGCGGTAGCAAATCTGCCCGAGGTAATACCCACATCAGTTGTAAGCATTTTACAAATTCTGTTATTTTCAAGCAGATGGGCAACAGATGTTACGCCTGATATACCTTTAAACGAAGTTTGATTTGATTTTGTTATTTTTTTAGTGAAATTTTCAAAAGAATTTTGAGAGAATATTTCATCATTCAATGTCTGTTTATTTTCTTGCTGTTTTTTCTTTTTCCCCATTATTTTATTGGTAATAAATTGATTAATTTTAGGCAGAGCAAACCCTACAAAAGCCGTAGCCAATAATGTAGAGAGAATAATCTTAGTAAACTTAAAACCAGCCAGTTTCTTTTTCATATCATCGGGGAGATTTTCGGTTAAGTTTTCAAACGGCGTTCTAAGTGCATCTTTGCCGACATCAAATTCTGTAGTAGGTAATTTAAGAACATGTTTTCCGACTTTATCACCCAGTTTATTAAATATATCAACACCTTTCATCCAAAAAAGAGCACTGACAACATCATCGGTAAATCTTTCTCTGAACTCGGCGAACCCGCCTCTTTTATAGGCTTGAGCACCTCTTCCCGTTGTAACACTGCTTTCCAAAACCAACGTAGATGCTAATGAATCAGGATTAGCAAGGGTTCTAACAATTTCCCTTGCTCCTTTATAACTTACTTTGTTATTATATTTATTTTCGGCCTGAATATTTTTTATATACATTGATGTTCTTAATTTACTACCACATTCCCTATAAAAAAAATCAAGATATTTTTTTGCCTATTTTTGTAAAACTTGTAATATTTTGTTTACTTTATTTTTTTTAATTATATAATAAACATACTCACTAATCCTCTAAGCAGATTGTTAAAAACAATACTTGCATTAGAAAGGAACAACATTATGGCAAATATTAAATCAGCAAAAAAAAGAATTTTAACAGCTCAAAGAAATTATGAAAGAAACGTTGCTTTTAAATCTTCCATAAAAACTGCAGTGAAAAAAGTTCTTGTTTTAGCTCAAGCCAAAGAAAAAGACACTGAAGCTATTAAATCAGCTTTATCAGAAGCATATCAATTATGCGATAAAGCTGTTTCTAAAGGTATTTTACATAAAAATACCGCTTCAAGAAAAAAATCAAGATTAACTATAGCTGTTAATAAATTAATGGCTTAATTTTTTGATTTTAAAAAAAAACTCCCGAAAGTCGGGAGTTTTTTTTATTTATGCTATTTTATTAACCTACTAAACCTGCATCATCAATTTCGGAAGCTTTTACCATTATAGCGTGTTCTACAGGGTTTTCTTTCTTTATTGATGTGTCAAACGGAACTTCATCAAAGTTGTAGTCATCTTTAACTCTCTTTAGTTGGTTTTCATCAACTAATTTTTTTGCGAGTTCTGCTATTTCATATACTAATTGATATCTGTTTTCTGTTGTTTCATTAAGTTCCCAGGCTATTTTTATAATTTGATTCATAGTTCCCTCCACTATATTGATAATCATACTATGCTCATTTTTTAATATCAAGCAAAGATATAAACATTTTTGTTAAGTTTTGTAATCTGGCTGAAATTCATGTCCTATCATGGTTTTGCATGTTTTAGGCTTTTTATCATTTTTACTGTTAAATTTTGTTAATAGATTTTTAAATCATGGAAAACCATGCCCCGACATGGTTTCCATGATTTTTTATATTTTATCCGATTTTTTGCCTATAGACCGCGTCATGGTGAAAATTCTATGATTGTTTTGGTAGTTATCATGCAAAATTTTAATACAAATTCTTATATAAATAATAATAAAATTATTAATATTAAATCGGAAGTGCTTTTCAGGGAAGCTCAGGATGATTTTTTCTATTTTAATAAAATAAATACCGCATTAAAAAAATTGAAAGAAGCTGTATCTCTTACCCCTAATCATCATAAAAGTTTAGTTCTTCTTGCGGATATTTATTTTATGAAAGGATACATAAAAAAAGCTTTAAATTTATATAAAACCGCTTTTAAAATTACGCCTTCCAACCCTAAAGTTATTGCATCAGTAGCGAATTGCCTTTATTCTTTAGGGTTTTTAAATGAAGCAATTCGATATTGTGATAAAGCCATTTGCTGTTTAACTCCTGATGATTATTCTCTGTTTTCGCAAGTTTTTGATATGAAATTAAACATTCTGCTTGCACAAAGAAAATATTTTACTGCATTCAATGAATTATCTTCCGCTAAAAATATTCTTGATTATTCTTCTCTTAAAAATTATGAAATGCTTTATGAAAAGATTAATAAAAGAAAAAAACTTAACAGATTGCATTTTCAACTAATCAAAGCGGGAAATAACAGATAATGAAATTATTAAAAAAAATACTGCCCGTTATTATTACAATTGTATTTTTGTATTTAGTTTTTATTAATTTAAATTTTAGAGAGTTAATAGATATATTAAAAGAGTTTAAGTTAAAATATCTTTTTGCGTTAAGTTTAACCATTTTATTATCAGGAGCTTTCAGGGGATTATGCTACAGCCAGTTAATATCTAAAACAATAAAAGCCCCGTTAAAAGTTTTAATACCTTTATGTTTAACGGGAACAGCACTGAATATTTTACTGCCCGCAAGAGCCGGCGATATATTCAGGGCGTATTATACAGGAAAAAAATATGAAGCAAATAAAGTTAAACTTTTCGGTACTATAATGCTTGAACGTATTTTTGACGGACTTATTATTCTTTCTATGCTTTTTTTAGGGATTTTCATTTATAATAAAAATCCCCTTGCACAAAAACTTTGTACGGGCGGAGTGATTATTTTCTTTGGCAGTTTAATTTTTGCTTTTATAACAGTTAAATTTAAAAAAATTGACTCCGTTTGCAATTTTTTATTAGAAAAAACACGTTTTCTACCTAATAAAATAAAAACCTTTTTTGAAACTTGTATTAATTTTACAAACAAAACCTGTAATTCTTTTATAGACGGGTTTGAAATACTTTTATACCCTAAAAAACTTTTTTTAATACTGTTATGTTCTTGCGGAATATGGTTTTTTGAAGCACTTAAATATTATGTAATAATTCAAGGATTGAACTGCGAAGTTAGTGCCTCAATTGTACTGTTTATAATAAGTTTTCTTGCCTTAGCTTGTATGATACCTTCAACATCAATATACATAGGCCCATACCAATTTGCCGTCATATCCGCCTTTGCAATATACAACATAAATAAAGAAATAGCACTTGCCTCCTCTTTTATTGAACAAGCAAGCGTTACTATAATTACAAGCGTAATAGCTATATTATTTTTGATTAAAAATAACATTTCACTAAAAGATATTAAAAAATCATAGTAATTGTTTTTTTAATGTAAAGATTTATTAATAATTGATTTTTATTTATCAATTTTAAAAATTGAAAAGTCTTTTTTTAATTAAAGAAATAATAAATAAGAAAGGAATTTTTATGGGAAATTATATGGAAGTCAGTAATCAATTGGTCCCTGTAAATGTTAAAGCGGTTCCTCAACCTCAGAGTAAACCAACAGTTAAAAAACAAGATAAGGAAGATAAAACAGAACAAATAATAGTAGGATTAACAGGTGCTGCGGCAGTTGCTATAGCCGGAATAGCACTTGCAAAAACCGGTAAAGGAAAAGAACTTTTAGGAAAATTAAAAAATATCGGAAAAGATAAAGCTGATGATGTTGCAGCTATAGTTAAAGATAAAGCTGATGATGCTGTAGCAGCACTGGCAAAAGGCGAAAATTACGGAAAAGTTAAAGAAGAAGCTTTAAAAAATTTAGATCACGCCGGTAAAAAAGTAGTAAAAGAACAAGCACTAAAACCGGGCTTAGATGCAAGACGAATTGCTGAAGCTGCTCAGAAAAAACAAATAATTCAACAAGGAAAAACAGCGGCACATAGTCATGGAAAAATTAAAACTGTATATCAAGGAATGAAGAATGCTTCGGCTGCAGAGGTTGAAGCAAAAATAAAAGTTGCACAAGATGCGGCAGCAAAAAGTCAGCAAGTAGCAGATGCTATGGCAGAAATGGCTAAACAAGGCACAAAGAAAAGCACAAAAAGAGCGACTTATTATGCTACTAAAGCAACACAAGACGCACTAAAAGCAAAAGCTGTAGCAGAAGAAGGTGCTAAAAGAATAGATCAACTTGCACAAGAAGCAGTAAAAAAAGCTGCAAATAAAGCAAAATATGCATCGCATTTGACTACCGAAAGTATACAAAAGATGGAAGAAAACGCACAAAAAGCCGCTAAAAAAGCTGCTGAAAGAGTTGCGACAAGAGAAGCTTCCCGTCCGGGAATTCAAAGAGCATTTGCAAAATACAAAAATTATTCAAAAGAACAATTAGAACATCTTATAAGATCTCCAAAAATAAAAGCAGCAGATAAAAAAGTTGCACAAGCATTATTAGAAAGTCTTGCAAAATAAAAATTAGAAAATAAAAAAGAGCCGCTTAAATAAGCGGCTCTTTTTTTATAAAACAACTATTTTGAAAGATATTCATTAATAGCTTTAGCTGCACGTTTGCCTGCACCCATAGCGTTAATTGCAGTGGAAGAACCCGTAGGTGCAACATCGCCGCCGGCATATACACCGTCAATGGATGTTTCGCCTGTTTCAGCATTAATGATGATATAACCTTTCGGATTTGTTTCCAAGTCCATATTATCTCTTAACATAGAAGCTTGGATTGTAGGGTTAGGACCTGTACCCAAGGCAACAACGACGGTATCAACATCCAAGTCCATTGTTTTACCTGTCGGTATAGGTTTTCTTCTGCCTGATTCATCAGGTTCACCGAGTTCCATAATTTCAAACTGCATACCGCCTACATAACCTTCTTTATTATAGATTTCTTTAGGAGCATGCAAGAACTTAAATATAACACCTTCTTCTTTAGCGTGGCGAATTTCTTCCAATCTTGCGGGAAGTTCGGCTTCCGTACGTCTATATATAATATAAACTTCTTTAAAACCGATTCTTACGGCAACTCTTGCTGCATCCATTGCAACGTTACCGCCGCCTATTATCGCAGCTTTTTCACCCACTCTGATAGGAGTAGGTGTTTCTTCTAAATTAGCTTGCATTAAGTTAACACGGGTTAAAAATTCGTTAGCGGAATATACTCCGTTTAGATTTTCACCGGGGATTCCCATCATTTTAGGAAGCCCTGCCCCCGAGCCGATAACAATAGCATCAAAACCGTCATCTTTTAACTGTTTAACGGTAATTGATTTACCTACAACAACGTTAGTTACAAATTTAACTCCCATTGCTTTTAAGTTAGAAATTTCTTTATCCAAGAAAGTTCTGGGGAGTCTGAATGGTGGGATACCATATCTTAAAACACCGCCGAGTTTATGTAATGCTTCAAAAACTACAACTTCATGCCCGGCACGACGCAAATCAGCTGCTGCCGTAATACCTGCACAGCCTGAACCTATAATGGCTACTTTTTTGCCTGATTCTTTAATTTCACCGATTTGAGCATTTGTAGCATCACCTACGTATCGTTCCAATGCTCCGATTGCGATTGGTTCTGATTTAATACCTAAAACGCATTTACCTTCGCACTGTCTTTCTTGCGGGCAAACTCTTCCGCAAACAGACGGTAATAAGCTTGATTCTCTTATTACTTCACCTGCTTTTTCAATATTTCCCTCTTTTAATTCGTGAATAAATGCGGGAATATTTATATTAACCGGGCATCCTTGAACACATCTTGGGTTTTTACAATTTAAACATCTTGATGCTTCAAGTTTTGCCTGTTCATCAGTTAAATTAGACTCTACTGCGTCAAAATTGGTGCGTCTTACCATAGGGTCTTGTTCGTGTTGTCTTTGTCTTACTGCCATATTTTTTTCCTTTTTACTTAATCTTTATTTTATTATACTATAAAGATAATCATGTAAACGACATAAGTTTTTGGAGAAGCTATGAACATTAATAAAAATTATCTAAATTTAGAAGACAGTTATTTATTTTCAACCATTGCAAAAAAGGTTGCGGAATTTTCAAATAATAATCCTGATAAAAAAATAATAAGACTCGGAATTGGTGATGTTACACTGCCTTTAGCTCCGGTTGTTGTTGAAGCAATTAAAAAAGCTGCTGATGAAATGGGGGTGCAAAGCACTTTTAAAGGATACGGCCCCGAGCAAGGCTATGCATTTTTAAGGGAAGCTATTCAAAAATATTATGAAACAAAACATGTTAAACTTGAAGCTGATGAAATTTTCATCTCTGACGGGGCAAAAAGTGATTTGGGAAATATCTTGGACATTTTTTCACTGGATAATACAGTGCTTGTTCCTGACCCTGTTTATCCGGTTTACGTAGATACAAACATAATGGCAGGCAGAAAAATTATTTTTGCCGACGCAAATGAATCAAACGGGTTTTTGCCGCTGCCTGATGAAAATGTAAAATGCGATATTATTTATATTTGTTCGCCTAATAACCCCACAGGGGCTGTTTATACAAAAGACGGACTTGAAAAATGGGTTAATTATGCACTTAAAAATGATGCAATTATCCTTTTTGATGCGGCTTATGAATGTTTTATAAAATCAGATGAACTCCCAAGCAGTATTTATGAAATAGAGGGTGCTAAAAAATGTGCGATAGAATTTTGTTCATTTTCTAAAACCGCAGGTTTTACGGGAACAAGATGCGGTTATACGGTTGTACCTAAAGAACTTGTTAAACAAGAAATTCAATTAAACAAATTCTGGTTAAGACGTCAAACAACTAAATTTAACGGGGTTCCTTATGTTGTTCAACGCGGTGCTGAAGCTATATTTACACCCGAAGGTCAAAAACAAATTAAAGAAAATATTTCATATTACAGTGAAAATGCAAAAATAATCTCAGATACAATGGATAAACTCGGAATTTGGTACACAGGAGGTAAACACTCACCTTACATTTGGCTAAAATGCCCTAATAACATGTCCTCATGGGAATTTTTTGATTATTTATTAAAAAATCTTCAAATAGTAGGAACCCCCGGTTCAGGCTTTGGACGAAACGGAGAAGGTTATTTCAGATTGACATCTTTTGGCAACAGAGAAAATACTATTGAAGCGATGAAAAAATTTATAAAAATTTAACTTACCCATCCCCGAGATTGGAATCATTTTCAAATTCACCGAATATTTCTCTGATAGTTAATCTGTCATTATAAATATAAGCTTTTATAGCATCATGCACACTTGGACGTTCAAACCAATCACGAATATAGCGTTCAAGTCCAAAAATACTGCCCTGTTCTTTTAAACCATTTAATGCATTAAATTGACAAGCACACATCCCTATAGAAACAATAAAAAGAGGCTTTTTGGGATTATCTGTTTTTATTGAGAATTCCAGACTTCTTACTCTTCTTGCTCCGCCCATTACTCTATCTTCGATATCTCTTTTTTGAAGCAAAAAATTAATTAAAGAAGTTTCTAATGCTTTAATTACGGACTCATAAATTTTTTCAACCACAACTGACTCCTATTTACCTAGTCTCTCATTTAATAATATACCACTTTTTGTCAAAGATAAACCCCCTTTTGAAGTTTCTTTTAATAAAGGCGACATCAATTGCCCCGTTTGAACCATTGCATCAATAACTTCATCGGGAGGTATTTTACTTTCAATATCAGCAAGAGCCAGTTCTGCAGCTGTTATTGCATGAACAGCCAAAAAAGCATTTCTCTTAACACATGGTATCTCTACTAATCCCGCAACAGGGTCGCAAGTCAGCCCAAGCAAGTTTTTTATAGCTAAAGCTGCTGCATTTACAATTTGAAATTCATTTCCGCCAAGAATTTGAACAACAGAAGCAGCTGCCATCATGGAAGCCACTCCGCACTCTGCTTGACAACCGGCTACAGCACCTGCCATTGCTACCTTTGATGAAACAACAAAACCTATTGTTCCCGCTGTTATTAGTGCATTTATTTCATCATCTTTTGTTAATTCTTTTTCTTCCGATAATGCAATTATTACCGCCGGCACGATTCCGCACGAACCCGCCGTCGGGCATGCCACTATTTTATTCATTCTCAAGTTTTCTTCCGTCGTCGCTAAAGAATACATTGTTATTTTTTCATACAATTTTCCGAATAAAGAAGGAACTTTTGAATATTTTTCTTTTAATTTATAACAGTCATCACCGCATAATCCGCTGTATGATTTCTCTTTTGAATTAATCCCGTTTTTTATTGCGGCTTTCATAGCAAGAATGTTTTTATATACTTTTTCTCTAACTGTCTCAACTGTTATTTCAAGGTCATAAGCCTCTTTTTCCTGCATTATTTCGTATATTTTTTTGTTATTAATTCTGCATTCTTCAAGCAGTTTTTCAAACGTATTAATTGAATATTCCAAGTTAATCCTCTAATTTCTTTACATTTCTGACGAAATAAACATCATCAATTTTTTGAATTTTATTTATAATATCAGCTGAAATTTCACTATCAAGACAAATACACATAGATGCAGTTTGACCTCTGGCATTTCTGTCACATTCTAATGAAGCTATATTTATATTTTCATCTTGAATTAATGTTGAAACTTTAGAAATCATACCGGGTTTATCTTTGTAAAAGAGAAGAAGAGTATTAAATTCACCTCTGATTTTTACATCAAAATCATCAATTTTAATAATTTCAACCTTGCCTGCCCCTATAGAATTACCCGATATTTTCATGTTAATTTCACCATCAAGAATAAAATCAACAGAATTAGGGTGTCTGTCAGGGTTTTGTGCATATTCGTATGAATAAACCGTATTTTGAACTTGATGCATGGTAAAAATATTTTTTATATGGTCACTATCTACACCATAACCGAACAACCCTGCCATAAGCCCTTTATCGGTGCCATGCCCGCGGCCTGTTTGAGCAAAAGAATTATACAAAATAAACTTTACTCGTTTTGGAGTCAATTCATAAATATTTTTAACCAACAACCCCAATCTTACTGCACCCGCCGTATGTGAGCTGGACGGACCTATCATAATAGGTGATATTACATCAAATAAAGACCTTTGTTTCATAAATAAATTATATCCTATTTTTTTATAAAAGCATTAAATTAGTTTTGCAATATTTGAACTCAACTTTAAACCCGCTCTGCGGGCACCCTTCGGAAATCAAAAACGAAATTTTCGGGGTCGGCTTACTTTTTACACTCCGTTTCGCCCTGTTTTCACAGGGGCTGTCACTCCGTCAAAGTTAAGCTCTCACGGGCTCGTTCGCTTCGCTCAACTCAGCCCTACCAAAAATTTCGCAAAAAAAAGCTCTTTTTTCAAAGAGCGTTAACTAGGTTAGTTTTGGTAGATAGTTGTTCAGTTTAGACTTTTTAAATCTTACACCACCTATAAGTCACGTAAAGATTTTTATATGCGTGTTTTGTTTTATAAATTTACATAACTTTACATTTTTGAGTTTATATAAATGCTATACTAACTTCATAGACAATTACGGTGCTTAATACAGTGATATCGGAAATTTTAACTGCAAGCGTTATAGGGCTTGATATATACAAAATTCACGTGGAAGTTGATATCAATAACTCACTCCCCGCAGTCGCAATAGTAGGATTGCCCGATACCTCCATTACGGAAGCTCGTGAAAGAGTCCGCTCTGCAATAAAAAATTCCGGCTATGAATTTCCCGCTAAAAAAATAGTAGTGAACCTTGCTCCGGCCGATATCAAGAAAATGGGCAGTTATTATGATTTACCCATTGCTGTCGGAATACTTGCGAAAACAGGCATTATTGAACAATCAAACTTTAAAGATACCGCATTTATCGGAGAACTCTCCTTGGACGGTTCTTTGCGTGCAGTTTCGGGAGTTCTGCCCATTACTGCCGGTTTGAAAGAACAGGGCATTAAAACCATTATTGTTCCTTATGATAATGCAAAAGAAGCCGCAATAGTCAACGGAATAAATGTGCTTGGAGCTAAAAATTTGGTTGAAATAGTCAACCATTTTTCATCTGAAGAAAACCCCGAGCATAAAAAACTTACTCCAACTGTTGTTGATATCAATCAATATATGAACGAAAACAATTCAAACGCTTTCATTTATGATTTTAAAGATGTTAAAGGTCAATTAAAAGCCAAAAAAGCAATGGAAATAGCAGCAGCCGGAGCTCATAACCTCCTGATGTCAGGGCCTCCGGGCTCTGGGAAAACATTGCTTGCAAAATGCTTCGCGTCTATTCTTCCGCCTTTAACGTTTGATGAAGCCATTGAACTTACTAAAATATATTCAATAAGTTCATTATTAAACCCTAATAATCCTTTAATTACACAGCGTCCTTTCAGAAGCGTACATCATACAGCCTCTGCCATAGGGATAATAGGCGGAGGCACTAATCCTAAACCCGGTGAAATTACACTCGCACACAGAGGAGTACTTTTTCTTGATGAATTTATTGAATTCCCGAGAAATGTTCTTGAAGTTCTTCGCCAGCCTTTAGAAGATGGCAAAATCGTTATAGCAAGAGCTAAAATGAGATTGGAATTCCCCTCTGACTTTATTCTGCTCGGTGCAATGAACCCTTGCCCTTGCGGGTATTTAGGGGACAGTGAAAAAAAATGTACCTGTTCCGAATTCCAAATTAAACAATACCGTTCCAAACTCTCAGGTCCTCTATTAGATAGAATTGACATTATTATTGATGTTCCAAGACTTAAACTTGATGATTTAACAGATAATACCTCAATTCAAGCTGAAACTTCGGCACAAATTAGAGAAAGAGTTGTTAAAGCAAGGAATATTCAGCTTGAAAGATATAATGGATTAGGCATTTTTACAAATTCAGAACTTACGCCCAAATTAATTAAAAAGTTCTGCAAACTTGATGAACCCTCTTTAAACCTTTTAAAAGATGCCGTTAAAAAATTTAACCTCTCTGCAAGAGCTTATGACAGGCTTTTAAAGCTTGCAAGAACTATTGCAGATTTGGACGAAGCTGAAAATATCCAATTAAAACATGTTGCACAAGCCGTTCAGTACCGTTCTTCTATTTCGTAATTACCACATAAACAGGGTTATAAGTTAAATATACTTTACCGTTTTCCGTATACATATTTTTATAATCAGTCTCAAATTTATTAAGGATTGATTTCGTAAACTTAAACTCCGTTAAAGCATTTGCTCCTGTATATTTTAAATGAGTAAGTATATCTTTTGGTTTATCAAAATATATTTTTACTTTTTCCGTTTCGGTATAAACAATATCAAAATTATTTTTTAGCACATCTAAATTGATATTTCTCTTAGGCAAATTCAAAATACTTACCAATTCTTTCAAATTTTCATCTCCAAAAACGGAAAATGCAAGTATTCCGTCAGACAAAAGCATATCATACAGCTTTTTTATAACATTATCAATATCATTGCACCACTGCAAACAAGCATTTGAAATTATAAGGTCATATTTTTCACCGGTTTCGACTTCTTCTATATCCCCGGTTATAAATTTAACCTCAGGAATTATTCTTTCAATATATGTTTTTGAGTCAGAAACTATATCATTTGCATAGAAATGCTCAAATTTAATATTTTCTTTTATTTTTTCCGTTAAAATGCCTGTAGAACAACCCGCCTCAAGTACTTTATTAAATTTATTTTTATTTATTAAACTAATAAGTTTTTCAGCCATATGTTTTTGGACAAAAGCATTTTCATTATACGTTTTTAAACTTTTTTTAAAGCGTTTTTTTACCAGAGTTTTATCAATCATAAAAGACTTTCCCAAGATGAATACCAATTAAAAATATAATGGGAACCGTCGGTTTCGGTTACTTTTACTCCGTTATTATTCCAGTAATTTAGCTGATTTTGGCAAGGAATTATCTTGTCTTTTGTTGATACAATAGCTTTATCAAATTTTAATAATTTGCTTACCTTTAAATTTCTAAGGCTTACAAGTTCATTTTGCAATTCATCGGTTGTTCGGGCACAATAATTTTTTAAATCAACATCAGAACTTATTTTTTTCATAAATTTTAAGCAGGAAAGCTCATTAAAATTATTAACCGTTATATCATATACTTTTACGGGAATACCATAGTTGTCATCAATAGGTTTTTGAGTGCCGTTAACAGCTATTAATCTGTCAAAATCTTTATATACTTCATAAAAATTATTACAAACATACACTCCCATTGACCATGCAATAAGAGTTTTAAGTTCATAAGAAGAAAAATCAAATTCATCAATATTAAAATTACGGTAATCAAAAAAGCTCAAAACATCATATCCGTAGCAGTCAAGATGAGAAACTATTCTCTCATCCATTCCCCAGCCGTTAAAAAACACTATTAAAGCCTTGTTGTTATTTTTATTGAGCCATTTATACCGCATACAATGCTCCTTTTGCAATATCAATAACCGTTTTAAACTCTTCAAATGTTATATCCGCAGTTAAAGAAAGTCTTAACCTTGATGTGTTAACCGGTACGGTCGGAGGACGGACAGGCAGTACATAATACCCTTTTGATTGTAATTCTTGGGCTATTTTTACTGTTTTTTCATTCTCTCCGATTATAAATGGAATTATCTGAGAATTGCCGTTATCTTTTAAATATTGATGTGCTTTTTTTACTAAAGTGTTCAATTTTTGTGATTTTTCTTTTACGGTTTGAATTTTTTCTTCAATTAAAAAATTTGACCACATTATATTAACAGAAGGAATTGCGGTTGAGAAAATAAATGAATTTGCCTTATTTATAAGGTAATCAATAATTGTATTATTCGATACGCAAAATGCACCCATTGAAGCAAAAGCTTTTCCTAAAGTAGCTGTTATAATATCTATTTCACTCAGTATATTTTCTCGGTCTGCAACACCTGACAAATTTTCGCCGAATATTCCGAAAGCGTGAGCTTCATCTGCCATTAATAAACAATTATATTCTTTTTTTAAGTTAATTAATTTCTTCAAATCGGCGATATCACCATCCATACTGAATACGGACTCTGATATTATTATTGCTTTTTTATAATTTGAACGATGTTTTTTTAAAAGTTCTTCCAAATTTTCGTAATCACAGTGTCTGTATCTGTAGAATTGGGTACCCGAGAGCCTCATGCCGTCTATTATGCTTGCATGGTTTAATTTATCCGAAAATATTACATCATCTCTGTTGACTAAAGTTGAAACAACCCCCAAATTACATTGATAGCCGGTATTAAATAAAAGACAAGCTTCTTTTTTAAACATTTTTGCAAGATTATTTTCTAAACGTTTATATATTCTTGAAGTCCCCGTTAATAACCTTGAAGATGTGGAGGAAAATATAAATTCGTTATCATTAGCGTATTTTTCCGCAAATTCTTTTATTAAAGATTTATCGGTGCTTAAATTAAGATAATCATTAGAAGATAAATTCAGCATTTTAATGCCGTTTTGAAGAATATACTTACCTTCTTTTTCCTCAATATCTCTGATTATACGGAAATTATCTTTTTCTTTTAATTTTTCAATTTCTTGCTCATAATAGTTCATATTATAAGTATAATACAAAGGCAAATTACATATTCACAAGATTATATTCAAAATTATCAAGACCCGATTTTATTTGTTCCGTATGACAGGTGAAAAACAGTACTTGATTTGTTTTTGCAACTTCAACTAAACATAAAAAGGCATTTTTAGTACGGTTTAAATCAAAATTAACAAAAGCATCATCAATAATCAAAGGCAAATCGGGTTTTCCGTTTGGTTCAAGTGTTGTTTTATCTTTTGAATAGTTTGAAGCATACCCTAATCTTAAAGCCAAATATAATTGTTCTTTTGTTCCGCGGGAAAGATTTATCCATTTTTTTATTACGCTTCCGTTTTCGTTTGATATTTCTTCCGTATCCAAATATATTTTAGTATATTTTCCCTCGGTTAATAAACCTAAATATTTTTGAGCATTAACTAAATCAGGCTGAGTTTTATCAAATTCTTTTTTTGCTTTTTGAATAAGCTCAAGTATCATTAAATTTATAAAGAGCTTTTTTATTATCTTTTTATAGTTATCTTCCAAAATTGATTTCTCAACTTTTAAATCAGCTATTCCTTCAATTTTTTCCAAATCTCGTTTTATATATTCCGTTTCTTGTTTTTGTTTTTGTTTCTCTTCTTTTTCAGACTCTAACATTTCAACTGTTGTATTGATTTGTAAATCTTCAGTAAAGTCTTTATATTGCTCAATTTTAATTTGACATTCCGACAAAGTTTGATTTATTGAGTCAATCTCATTTTTAATATTATCTAAATCTTTTTTTATTTTATTATTTTCTTCCGACTTTAAATTTAATTTTTGAATAATTTCTTTCAAGTCAGAATCAAGTTCAATATTAACATCACTTTCAATAATAAATTTTTTAATATTTTCAATTATATCGTCATTATTTTTTTGAGCGGTATCAAGCTCAGATAATATTTGATTTTTTTCATTGATATCATTTTTTAATGAATTTATTATATCAACCGCTTCAATATAATTTTTAAAGCTTATATCTTTTAAATCTGTTAAAGAAGCAGATTCCCGATTAAGTTCATTTATTTTATTATTTATATCCGATATTTTTTTTGCAACTGTATCTGTTTGCGATATTAAAAGCTGTTTTTCATTATATTTTTTTATAAATTCAGCCATATGAGTTTTTATATTTTCAAGTTTTGTCGGCAAATAAGACTCTTCTATTGTATTAAGTTCGGGATATAAAACAACTAAATCTGATTTTAAACAATCCAAAATATTTTTGATGTAATCTTTTTTCTTAATAATATCTTCGTCAGATTTTTTCCCGTTTGAAAATACAAGTCCTAAAATACATATAATACCCGATACTAAAGCAAATATACCTTGTATATTAAACTTTTGAACAAAACAGAAAACGCAAAGTCCAATCATAATAACCAATAATATAGAAAATATTATTTGTATTGCCTTATTCGGTTTTCTTTGAGAAAATTTTACATCTGCCGTATTTAACTGAGATGTTATAAAATAATACTGTTTTAATCCGTCCTCAAGCTTGGGGTATAATTCTTTTAACTTTTCAACATCAAAGTTTATATCATTTTCAATATCAAACCGTTTAATATTATAGTCGGTATCTTCTTTTTTTTGTTCAAGAAGTTTTAATTGTGAAGTTAAATCAATAATATTGTCATTATTTTCTTTAATCTTTCTTATTTTTTCGAAATCAATTACGAATTGTGCTATATCTTGTTCGGTAAAATTAAGAGCATAAAGAGAATTTAAGTTTTCTTTTTGAGTAGTGATTTTATTTATTAAAAGCTCTGATTTTTGCTTATATTTTTCAATATTTTCAAGGTTTGAATTATATTTTCCCAGATTTTCAAAAATATCAAGAAAGAATTTCTGCCCGTCATAGAGTTTTTGATTAAAACCGGAATTTAACTTATTATATTCGATTTCAAGTTCTTTTAATTCGTTTTGGTGTTGTGCAATATAATTTTGCAGTTTTAAAAAGTCCTCTTTTTTTGTAATTAAAGAGATTTGTTCATCTAAAAATTTAATATCATTAATGTTTTTATAATATTCGTCCTCTTTTTTAGAAAGTTGAATAATTTCCTGATTTTTTTGATTAATTTTTTCAATTAATTCTTTTAAATCTTTTTTAGGTTTAAAATCTTGTCCTATTATAGAATTTATTTCTTCGTAAATATTTTTAATTTGTTCGTTCAAACTGTCGCCTGTCGGATCTTTAATAACATTAACCAAAGATGCGGTATCTTTTGATTGAATTTTCATTAAATCATCAAGTGAAATATAAAACCCTTCTTTAAAATAGTTTTCGTTAATAATTTTATTAATAAAATCGTTAGAACATATATTATTATCACTATCGAAAATTTTGCATCTTTTGTCAACGGAGGAATTATCTTTTACATCCGCCCTAAAAAGTTTATCCTCATATTTAAAGAATATCTTACCCGTATCCACACCTTTTTCTTTAAATAACCCTTCTTTTATAAACTTCATCAAGGAGGATTTTCCCGCTTCATTATTGCCTGTAATTATGTTTAAACCGTCCGAAAATGTATACTTTTCATTTTCTTTAATATCTTTTGAACTTTTTTCTATTAAAACACTGTCTATAACAAATTTTGGCATATTATTTCTCTTTGTTCTCCCTATTATAAACGGCATTGCAAATATTTAAACAGTGTTTTTTTACTTCCTGATTAATATTTTTATTTAATTCATTGTAATCTTCATCAGAGAAGTTACATTTTTCAAGCAGTTTATTTAATTTATTCCGAACAATTTGAAAAGACTCTTCACGGTTTTTATCATCTTGCATTATCTTAAATATAGTACCCGTTATGCCTTCATCCGAACGAATAAGCTCTATATCCGTCTTTACGGAAGTATTATTATAAATTTGCGAAATACAAATTTTTTCATCAAACTCAGTTTTAATTCTGTCAGATAATTTATTATAAAATTCTTCATTAATTTCACCATAATAATCAATGTTTCCTACAAGATTAACTCTTAAAAGAAAGAGGGAACAATCTTCATTTTTTAAATCACCGGCAAAATCAGTAATTTTAGAAGCCGCGGCAACAATATCAGGGCAATCAGATAAATCAATTTCAATATCATCAAAACGCACTACATCACAAGGTATAAATAAGTTTTTGGAAATTTTTCCCTGTTCGACACAAATATGATAAAAGCCATGTGCACCTGTTTCTTTAGTATTTCTGCCTTGAACAGTTCCTGCATATTTAATTTTATCACTAATGTATTCAGGTATATGAATATGTCCTAACGCCCAATAATCATAACCGAAAGCTTCAAGCTCGCTTTTTAAACACGGAGCATAAGGACTGTCTTTTACTCCGTCCAAATCACAATGTAAAAGCCCTATATTAAATACCCCCTCTTTTACTTTTGGAAAATATTTTAACGGGTTTTCATAACAGGTACTTTCCCTGAAACTGAAACAATTAATAATACCAGCTTCTTTATTTTCTTCAAAAACAGAAAAACTTTCATAAAAATTACTGTTCAATCCGACAATTTTAATATTTGAGTTAACATCAAAATCAAAAGTAATTTTATTATAAGAACTTAAAGGGTCATGGTTTCCGCAGACAAGATAAACCTTTATTTGAGCAGACTCCAGCTTTTTTAAAGCTTTTTTAAGAATTAATTTTGATTCAAAATCTTGTTCATCACAGTCAAATGTATCCCCTGATATTAAAACAAAATCGACATTATTTAAAAGTGCATAATCAATCATTTTATTGAAAGATTTTTCCACAGCATTTTTATATATATTTCTTACTTTTATATCGTCAGCATATTTAGACAAATCAGAAAAAGGTCTGCCTAAATGAATATCCGATACATGAATAAATGAAAATCCCAAAATTTACCGCCTTATAAGCTTTATTACTCTATTATACCAATTTCATTTTAAAATTAAAGTTTTTTTTATTAATGACGATATAAACGTTTATGGATAGTATAAAAAATAATTCAATTTTTATAAATAAAAATTATACTGATTTTAAATCCTCAAGCGGTGAAGACGATGAACAAGACATAAAGCTTGAAGATATCAGCATTATGTATACAACGGAAAAAAAGGAAGAAGACCGTTCCACATTTGATGCTACTTTTAAAGAAGTTCCCCTAGATCAAACACCTGAAGGTAAAAAATTTTTAAACGGATTAATATCAAACAAAAACAGTTTGATGAAAGATTTAAATTTAGAATCTGAAGAATATGATAATTTAGCCTGTATCGCCCTTGCTCTTGCCAGCCAAGAAACAGGTATGGGAGAAGAAAAAGGTTACGACAGTGAAAATAAAGGTATATTGAGCCTCTTTAGAAAATTTGCAAAACTTTTTGACGATTCTTCCGCATCTTCAGGTCTTACTCAAATGAAAATATATGATTTTCTAAATTCCGATAAACCTTTAACGGATCAGGAAAAAGCAATTATAAAAAAATACGGAATAACAGCTAAAGGAAAATCAACAAACAATCTTTATAAAAACCCCGATAAATCTGCAGTTGCAACAATGGTTATTTTGTCATCAATTTCTAACAACTATGACAATTATAAAAATACTCTTTCATCAGAGCATGAGAAACTTGAAAAAGAGTTTAAGAAAAATGGAATTACGCCCGCAGATGCCCTAAAAAAAGGTGATAATATACTGGATAACATCGTTAAAATATATGATAATATTGATGATTCCAAAACCCAAAGCAAATTTAGAGAAACGCTGAAACAATTCTTTTTATCTCAAAATAATTCAAGAATTGGTGATAAAGGCGTGGACAAAGATTATAATGAAGAAATACAGCTTAATAAATTAAATGATTTGATAAGTAAAAATAACAGTGATTTTAAATTAAATTTTGAAGATTTAAATTACATGAGATATGCTCTAACAGCTGAAAATCAAGAAATGACACAACAAGAATACTGTGCATACGGCTGGAATAAGGGAACCGGCACTACAGGCATGCAAATAGACAGACTTTTAGCTGACAAAGTCGGTACCATCCTTGCTACTCCCGAAAACTTTGATTACGACCAATTTACCGTCAATGTAAACACTTTGGCTACTAAATACGCTAATCAAAGTTTACAGCTTGATTAATATTTATCGTATTTACTTTTTTGTATGTTAATATACAGATTTTTTATTTCGTGATAGAATTAAAATATAATTTTTAAATGCAAATTTATATAAACTTAAAGAAAAAAAATAATTAAAGCATATTATATGTTAGATCAAAAAAAAGAAAAATTACCTATAGATACCGTAAATGAAATAAGATGTAAGTTGTCAGAATATGGTATTAACCCTGTTGAATTATGGCAAACAGCAAATGGAAATCTTTTTGCCGTCCGATTAAGAACTCCTTATCACCGAAAACTATCGGAAGGCAAAGGTGTATCTTGTGAATATGCTTTGGCAAGTGCATACGGAGAATTAATGGAACGCCTGCAAAACTTTGCTATAAACGGGTTTAAGTTTTTCGACTATTCCGATAAAAAAATACAATCTCAAGAAAAATTTTTATCAGAAAACCAAAATTTCTTTAATGATTTTTTCTCTGATTCTTTTTTGAATTTTAAGTTTAATACAATTTCTAATACCGATAAATTAAAAGAACTCCAAAAAATAATAACTCACAACGCAGATTCTGATATTGAATTAATACCGTTTTACAGTATAAAACAAAAAAAATTAATCAATCTTCCGTATCAAATACTAAGAAAAATACATTCATCAAACGGTATGTGTTCGGGTAATACTATAGCAGAAGCACTGGTTCAAGGTCTGAGTGAAATTGCGGAAAGATATTGTACTGTTAATATATTTAGAAAAAATATAACACCGCCTATTATCCCGCAAGAATATTATTGTAAATATGAATATATCAATAATGTAGTTAACTTTTACAAAAGAAACGGCTATGAAACAGAAATACGTGATTTTTCTTTATCAATGGGATTTCCTGTCGTTTGTATGATTCTTAAAAATATTCAAAACAACAAATATACAGTTAGTGTCGGATCTCATCCCATTATGCATATAGCTATTGAACGCTGTTTTACTGAACTCAGACAAGAAAGAGATCCGCTTTTAAACCCTGAATTTTTAAAAGAAATTAAAAAGTCTTCTGATATTGATATTGATAATCAAGAAGAAATTAAAGAATTTTTCAGAATAGGAGAAATCTCTTTATCTGATAAGTTCTTTAATTCTAATCCTGATTGGCAGTATAATCATAATTTTTGGGGCGGTGAAAATGACTCAAATGAAAAACTGCTAAAAAATCTTATTAATACTTGTTTAACTGTTTCAAAAGATATTTTCATAAGAGATGTTTCTTTTCTTGGTTTTAATTCTTTTCATATACTGGCACCCGGTATGTCAGAAGTATTTTTTGATATGGATTATTTAAATACTTCTTTAAAATCAAGTTCTTTTAACGAAAATCTAACTAATATTATATATTCTGTTGAACCTGATATGGAAATTATACAAAGTCTGTATAATTTTTATACGGAACTTTTTGAAGCTGATAATCCTTTTTCGCAATCTGATATACTTTTATTAATTTCATTGGCGTTTATTTTAAATAAAAAAGATAAAATTATTTCTTATTTAAATAAGTGGATTGCTTTTGATGATAACAATAAAACAGCACATTTATTATTAAAATATTTTTCTGAAACAAAAGATTCTTATAGTCCGGAAGAAGAAAATATAATTTCGGTTTTCCAAAGTAAAAATGTTATAAGAGAATTATATGTAAAAAAATTAATTGAATATATGCCTATAATGTCTAAAATTCCGGATGATATTATTAATAATCTAAAAAGAGCCTATAAAAAACAACCGCCCTCTCAAAATAATTTAGTTAAATATTTAAAAAAAATATAATTTAAATTAAATTATAATATTTTCTTAATAATATCTTAGAAGGTATTGATTTTATTAATAAAATCGTTTATACTGTTTCTATTAATAGAAACAAAGTAAAATAATGAATAATCTAAAAGAACTATCTGAACTGATTTTTAGCTTAAAAACAGAAAAAGAAATAATAAAATTTTTAAATGAAATTTTTACTCCCGATGAAATATCACTGTTAACAAAACGATGGCGAAT
>CANRMD010000029.1 GCA_947631645.1 Candidatus Gastranaerophilales bacterium | reverse complement strand
GGTTTAATTATTTTCATAATAGACACTTTTTTATTTTAATAATATATAATTGATTATATTAGCAAATATTTTTGGAGCAAGCAATTGGA
Source organism: Candidatus Gastranaerophilales bacterium (assembly GCA_947631645.1). Taxonomy (GTDB): domain Bacteria; phylum Cyanobacteriota; class Vampirovibrionia; order Gastranaerophilales; family Gastranaerophilaceae; genus Avigastranaerophilus. The sequence goes on along the minus strand of CANRMD010000029.1, from coordinate 22,588 downwards.
TAGTAAGTATATACCCCTTTACCGTAAATATAGACCCCAAACATTCCATGACCTGATTGGGCAAGAAAATATAGTACATGCTTTAAGCAACGCAATCGAGCTAAACAGAATATCACATGCATACCTTTTATGCGGGCCAAGAGGCACAGGGAAAACATCTTCGGCCAGAATTTTGGCCAAATCACTTAATTGTAAAGAAGGTCCTACTCTAACCCCCTGCGGTAAATGTCCCGCTTGCCTTGATATTATGAATTCCATCCCCGTTGATGTGATTGAAATAGATGCTGCAAGTAACCGAAGTGTTGAAGATACTCAGGCTATTTTGGAAAAAATTCAATATGTTCCCGTTAACGGCAGATATAAAATTTATGTTATAGATGAAGTTCACATGCTATCTAATCACGCTTTTAATGCTTTATTAAAGACATTAGAAGAACCGCCCGAAAATGTTATATTTATTTTAGCAACAACAGAACCCCATAAAGTTTTGGATACCATTATTTCTCGCTGTCAAAGGTTTGATTTCAGACGTATTACTACCGATGATATCGTAAAAAGACTTGAATATATTTCAGGACAAGAAAATATTAATATTTCCAAAGAAGCACTTTATGCCATTGCAAAAAATTCGCAAGGCGGAATGCGTGATGCTTTGGCTCTGTTAGACCAAATAAGCGTGCTTGGAGTTAATAAACAAATTGATACGAATGATGTTAATGAAATTTTGGGTAAAATTTCCTATGAAACTTTGGCTCAAATTACTGATTGTATAATCGCTTCAGATTGTTCAAAATCAATTGAATTAATTGACAATATTTATTCTAAAGGTAATGAACCCGTTCAAATCGTAACAAACTTAATTCAATATTTTAGAGATGTTATGATTGTCAAAAACTGTTCTGATAAAGATATGATTTATTCTCTGACTCAGATTAATGAGGTTAATTACTCTCGAACAAATGAACAGGCTCAAAAATTTACGGTTTCCGAGATAATTCAAATTATTGACAGATTATCTTATTATGCAACTCAAATTAAAGATACTACAAATAAATATCTTTGGTTAGAACTATGCATAATTGACTTGACGAATTATAAAAATTTGCCGAGTGCTGAAAACCTGCAAAAACGAATAGAACAGCTTGAAAAACAGCTTTCGGGAGTAAGTATATCTAAACCTCAAGAAATAAAAGTTCAAACCCCTCAAATTAAACCGCAGACGGTTGAACAAAAAGCTCCTGAAATAATACATCAAGCCGAAAAGCCTCAACCTGAAGTCAAACCGCAAGAAACAAAAGTTGAACCTCTAAAAGAAGCAAAAACGGAAGCTCCAAAAGAGACTCCAAAAACTAATGATATTCAGTATTTGTGGGCATCTATAATTCAAAGTATTGACAGCCCGCCTAATCGTGCTTTTTATTCAAACCTCGCACGCCCGATTGAAATAACTGAAGAAAAAATTATAATCGCTTTTTCTAAAGAAATGTTTGTAAAACAGGCTAAAGAAGGTTCTAAACATCAGGCAATAGTTGATGCCGTTAAAAAATATATGAATATTCAAAATCCCGATATAGAAATAATTTTGAATGATAGTATTGATTTATCAAAAAAAAACATGCCGATAGTTTCAACTAATCCCATAAAACAAAAACAGGAAGAAGAACAAAATATACAAAAACAAGATGAAGAAGATTATCAAACTTTTGTTGAAACAAAAAAGGAAGAAAAATTAACTCCGAATAAAGCAGATTATTCTTCAGGACAAGCAGAAATGGTAAAAGAATTATTCGACGGGAAATATATAAATTAAAATCTTGCTTTCACGCTTCTTGCAATATCTCTGGTCTGTGCTTTTTTAGCTAAATCTTCACGCTTATCATAAAGTTTTTTACCTTTTGCAAGTGCTATTTCTACCTTTGCCCAGCCGTTTTCAAGATATACTTCGGTCGGTACAATGGTATAACCGTCTTTTTTTATTTTGCCTATAATTTTTTCGATTTCTTTTTTATTTAATAACAATTTTCTGGTTCGTTTTTCTTCGTGGTTGTATCTGTTTCCCTGTTCGTAAGGACTAATATGGCAATTATATAAATAAACTTCGCCCTCATCTAATTTTACAAAACTATCTTTTAGGTTTATTGCACCTTTTCTTACCGACTTAATTTCAGTACCGGTAAGTACCATACCTGCATTGAATTTATCAAAGATATGGTATTCATGGAATGCTTTTTTGTTTGTTGAAATAACCTTTTTTCCCATATCCGGATTATATCACTAATCTTTTATTAATCAAAATTGATGTTTTTAAATCTTTTGAAGCGATTATAATAATAATTAACCTTTTTTTCTTTTATTATTTTTATAATACGTTTTTCGGCTCTTATATAATATGGAGGATCATCTATTCCCGTAGAAATTTCGTAATCTTGATATAATTTTATTAAGAAATCTTTTATAATATATATTTTTTCTTGTTTGGATGTAAATATTTTATCGAAAAAATCGCTGATTAATGCAAGATATTTGATAAAAAGAACTTCTTTCTCTTTAACATCGCAATGCGAAGATACAAGACGCAAATGTCTTTCTCTCATACTTTTTCCCACTCCTTTTTAATAGTTGTTGTAATTTCTTAATATTTATATACTATTTTCATGCAAAATTATGTAAAATGTAGTATAATGAAATAGTTGGAAATTACGTTATTTAAAAATTTATGTTTAAATATTACATTATAATGTAAAGTAACGCAATAGCTAACGTGTAATAATGTAACAAAAGTTCAAGAGAGAAAAAATGAGTATAGGAAAAAGAATTAAAGAATGCAGAGTGGCTTTACACGTAACTGCAATTGAAATGGCTAAAGATATGAATATTCCCGTCAGAACAATCGGCAGTTATGAACGTAATGAAGCTCAACCCGGTGCAAAATTTCTCGCAAAACTGGTAGAACGCTATCAGATTAATGTTAACTGGTTACTTTCAGGAAAAGGTAATATGTTTACGGCAAGAAAAACAGAAATGGATATTAACTATCTTGCTGACTTGCAAGAACGTTTAAACCTTACTAAAGATGAAATAGAAGGCCTGATTGACCTGTTAGATTCGGATGCGAGCAGAGATATGGTGCTTAAATTTATTGAAATTAAAAAAGGAAATAAAGAAGCACTTGAAACTCTTATATGCAATTTGCAAGGTATTAAAGCAATTTACGGTTAATCTGCATCTACAGGCTCTTTTAATATTGCTTGAATTGCGGCTTTTGCGTTGGTTTTCAAATCTTCCGAAATATTTGGGAGTATTGTTAACTGACGCAATACATCAACCGTGCGTTTAAATATTCTCACGATATCGCCCTCTGATGAGTCTATTTGTTTTGCAATATCCTCCCAAGGCGTATCTTGCACCCATTGTTCTATTAAGGGAGAATAATATGAATTTATATACATCTGTGTATTGATATCGTGTTCACGCTGTAATATTGCGATTTTTTTCCTTATTTCTTTTATTTTATTTAAAGCTTGTCTTGTATTTTTACTTATCGGTTGATTTGGATATACATCAGACCTTAAATCTTCCGTTACAAGTGCACAGATAACTGATGCAAGTTCATAGGGTTCAAGTGTATCAAGTATTCCTTTTATTATGATTTCCGATAAAAATAATTCATTTTCCGCTCTAATCATAGAACAAATCTGCCCTATATCACTCGGAGAACCGTTTTTTATATACCCAATTTGTTCAAGAATATCTTTGTGGGCTAAAAATTTATTCCAGTATATATCTTTTTGTTTTTCTATATTTTTTGTTGTTTCTTTATATCTTTTCTCATAACGGTTAATAATTTCAAGGTTTTTCATGTGTTTTTTGTAGCCGCGGCATATTTCACACTGATATTTTTCCATTGCCATCCTTATTTCTCTTGTTTGATTTGTGTATTCAATAACCTCAGGTGTATCTTTTTGACCTTTTTGTTTTGCTTGTTTTATCAATGTTTTAGTAAGTTTTCTATAAACTATAAATTTATCTTTAAGCCTGTTAAATTCCAATAAATCGTTAGTTGTAAGTCCAAACGGGCATTTTTCGTCTTTTAATTTAGCTAATGTTTGTTCACAAGTTATTTGCTGCATTATCATTGGTTTTAGTCTGTCATTTGATGAAAAATAACCAAAACTTTTGAGTATCAGTTCCTTTGCTTGGTCAAGCTCTAAGTTTTGCAGCAGATTTAATACCATTGAATAACTCGGAGAAAATTGACTTTCCAAAGGGTTAGAAGGACTTTTTACAAGTTCTGCCACTTCATCTGGTGATTGAAATTGCGTTCCCATAACAACAACGTATCCGATTTTATCCATACCGCGTCTTCCGGCTCTGCCTGACATTTGCAAAAACTCGTTTGCCGTGAGCATTCTGTGCCCTGAGTCCGTTCTTTTGCTTATGGCGGATATTATCGTTGTTCTTGCCGGCATATTTATTCCGGCAGCTAAAGTTTCCGTTGCAAATACTACTTTTATTAATCCTTTTTGAAATAATCTTTCAACTAAAAGCTTCCAAGCGGGTAAAAGTCCTGCGTGGTGTGATGCAACACCGTTATAAAGATATTCAAGATTTTTATTATTTTCTAAATATTGATGATCTTTTAAAAACTCGTGGATTTCAGATCTTATCTGTTTTGCTTCTTCAGGGGTTATAAGCCTTATATCTGCACATTTTTCCATATTTTCATCACATTTTTTACGTGAAAATGTAAAAAATATGGCGGGAAGCATTTCTTTTTTTTGTAAAACCGATATAACATCTTTAACGTTGTTGCGTTTTTTTGCCTGACGTGAATAATAATTCATTTTCTTTTCAGGCTTTATTTTGCGGTTAATTTTTCCGTCAGGAGTTAACAAGGGCAAAATTTCCGCAGGTTTTGAAGAATCAAAATAAAAATGTCTTAACGGAACGGGTCTAAAATCAGTATAGATAAGCTCTGTTGAACCATGAACGGTATTAATCCAATCGCAAAGTTGTTTTGAATTGGCAATTGTAGCACTAAGTGCAATAATTTGAATATTAGATGGGCAGTATATAATACTTTCTTCCCAAACCGTACCGCGTTCTTCGTCGTTCATGTAGTGAACTTCATCAAGCACTACATATTTTACGTCACGCAGATTATCTTTTAATGAGCCGAAATTAGTATTATAGAGCATATTTCTAAATACTTCGGTAGTCATGACAACAATCGGAGCTTCCCTGTTTATGGAAGTATCTCCTGTTAAAAGTCCTACATTGCCTTCACCGTATTTTTTACCAAAGTCATAAAACTTTTGGTTTGATAATGCTTTTAAAGGGGTAGTATAAAAAAGTCTTGTATTTTCATCTAATGCTTTATGTATTGCATGTTCAGCTATACAAGTCTTTCCCGCACCTGTAGGAGCACAGACCACTATACTTTTTGAATTATTTATACACTCTACAGCTTCTTTTTGAAAGTCGTCAAGTTCAAAATCAAATTTATACAATTTTACACCATACTCACTGAATGTTTATTGTCATAATCTATTCTGCCGATTAATTTATTAAGTCGTTTTGCAACATCTTTAAACATAGGAATACTAAGACTTTGAGCTCCGTCAGAAGAAGCATTTTCAGGGTCATGATGCACCTCCATCATAACTCCGTGTGCACCGACAATCAAACCTGCTTTTGCCATAGGCTCTATTAAATATCGTCTGCCGGTACCATGGCTGGGGTCTACAATTATAGGCAGATGTGAAAACTTTTTAATAACCGGAATTGCAGTTATATCAAGCGTATTTCGTGTAGAACTGTTATCAACTCCTTTTATTCCGCGTTCACAAAGTATAACTTTATCGTTTCCGTTGTACATAATATGTTCAGCTGCAAGCAAAAATTCTCTTATTGTTGCTGCCGGTCCGCGTTTTAATATTACGGGTTTATTGCATTTTCCAACTGCTTTTAGCAATTTAAAGTTTTGCATATTCCTTGCTCCGATTTGGATTACGTCAGCATACTGGCAAACTAAGTCTAAATCTAAAGTATCCATCAACTCAGTTACAACAAGAAGTCCTGTTTTTTCTCTTGCTATAGCCAAAAATTCCAGAGCTTTTTCTTCTAAGCCTTGAAAATCGTAAGGTGAAGTACGTGGTTTGAATGCTCCGCCTCTCAGAAAATGGCAGCCCATTTCTTTTGCCGCATCCGCAACTCTTAATAATCCGTCTAATTCCGGTTCCACACAGCAAGGTCCCGCAATTAATACAGGCTTTTCCAAACCTCCTATTCTTACTCCGTTAGAAAATTCGATAACCGTATCTTCCTGTTTACATTCTCTTGATGCAAGTTTGTATGGTTCTTGTATGATTTTAACACTTCTTACACCCTCATAAGATTGGAATGCGTGCGGTTCTATGAGCCTTTTATCACCGATTGCGGCAATAACAGTCATTACATCACCTTTATTTAATACGGTCTTAAAACCTTTATTATGTAAGGCATTTACTACGGTCTTAATTTGTTCTTGTGTTGCCGAAGGCTCCATTATTATTATCATTAGTGTCTTTGCTCCTATACGGTTACTTTACTGTTTTCTTCGCTTATTATTGTGTTATATACAGGTTCGGTTACAATTGAACCTGTTAATATAATTGAATTTTCTATTGTTATATTATCTTCAACTTTTATATTATCCCATAAAACCGAATTTTTTATTATACAATTTTTTCCGATTACACAATTTTGACCTATAACATTATTACCGACAAAATTTGTACCGTAAAAATCATCACTTACATACAAACCGTTTTGACTCATTTTAACTTCGGGAATATATGATTTTACTTGATGATTTATTATATCCGCATTCGATTTTTTGTACTGTTCAATTGAGCCTATATCAGACCAATAGCCGTAATGTATATATGTATTAATTTTTTCCCCGCTATTTAAAACAGAGGGAAAAACATTTTTTGCGAAATCATAAAATGTGTTTGATGGAATATAGTTAAATATTTTGTAATTAAAAATATAAATACCTGTATTTGCCAAATTAGATTTTGCTTCACGAGTCGGCGGTTTTTCCTGAAAGCTTGCAACAAAACCGTTTTCGTCTGTCACAATTATTCCGTATTTGGAGACTTCATTATGTTCAACTTCTTTTGCTACAATAGTTGCAATTGCATTTGATTTTTTATGTGAAAAATAAGCTTTTTCAATATCCAAATCAGTTAAACCGTCACCGGACAAAATAATAAAATCTTCATCTTTATCAAAGAAAAACTGGCATTTTTTAACTCCGCCGGCAGTACCCGAAAGTTCTTCTTCTTTAATAAATTCAATATTTGAGTTTTTATAATGTTCCTGAATTTGTTCTGACTTATAAAAGGTATTGGCAATAATATTTTTAATACCGAATGATTGAATATGATTAATAAGTATATCCATTGCGGGTGTGTTAGCTAAAGGTACAAGAGGTTTTGGAACAATATTAGTCAGAGCTCCGAGTCTTGAGCCTACGCCTGCTGCCATTATCATTGCTTTTTTTAACATATTACCACCGTTTATTTTTTAGAAAGGAAATTTTGTTCCTAAATTTTTAGGAATTTTTAATTTGCCTTTTTTTACCTTTTGTTTTATATCTGAAAAACCTTTCATCATTTTTCTCATTTGGTCAAATTGAGAGATTATAAGGTTTACTTCTTGTATCGGAATACCCGAGCCTAAAGATATTCTGCGTTTTCTCGAAGTTGACATGATAGAGGGATTTGCTCTTTCTTGAGGAGTCATACTTGATATAAACGCTTCAATACGTTTCATCTGCTTTTCACCCTCATTGGCTATGGTTTCTTTTGCATCTTTATTTAACCCCGGTATAGGGAGCATTCCCAATAAGTTTTCCATAGAGCCGAACATTTTCATTTGTTTTTGCATTTTTAAAAAGTCGTTATATGAAAACTCGGCTTTTTCCATCTTTTTTTCAAACTCTTTAGCCTGTTTTTCGTCAAAAACTTCCTGAGCCTTTTCAACCAGAGATACAATATCGCCCATACCCAAAATTCTGTCTGCCATACGTTCAGGGTAAAAATCGCTTAGTGCATCAAGTTTTTCACCCGTTCCCGTTAATTTAATGGGTTTATTTGCCGAATGTACAACACTTAAAGCCGCACCGCCGCGGGAATCACCATCAAGTTTAGTTAAAACAATACCTGTTATATCAAGCTGTGTGTTAAAGTTTTCGGCAACACTTACCGCTTGCTGGCCCAACATTGCATCTATTACAAGAAGTTTTTCCTGTGGTTTAAATGCTCTGTCTATTAACAATAGCTCTGCCATCATTTCGTTATCAATTTGTAATCTGCCAGCGGTATCAATTATTACAACGTTATAACCGTTGTCTTTTGCATAAGTGATAGACTCTGATACAATTTTTTGAACGTCATTTGAACCATCTATAGTATATACAGGTGTTTGAATTTGTTCGCCCAAAGTTTTTAATTGCATAATTGCTGCGGGTCTATATACATCAGCTGCAACAAGCAAGGGGTTTTTACCCTCTTTTTTTAATTTAACCGCTAATTTTGCTGCCGATGTTGTTTTACCTGACCCCTGAAGCCCTAACATCATTATTATTGTCGGGTGTCCTGATAAATCTAACGGTGAATTTTGTTTCCCTAAAATATTTACAAGTTCATCATGAACTATTTTTATTAATTGCTGCGAGGGGTTTACCCCTTTTAAAACTTCTTCCCCCAATGCCTTTTCTTTTAATGCACTCATAAAAATCTTGACTGATTTTAAACTGACATCAGCTTCCAATAAAGCCCGCCTTACTTCTCTAAGGGCTTCAGTCATATTTTCTTCGGTCAGAACGGCATTCCCTGATGCTTTTTTTATTATTTCCTGTAATTTATCAGATAAATTATCAAACATAACAATAAAATTTTACTATAAATATTTATCTTAAAACCTTACTGTTACAAAATTGTGACACTTTAATTTATATCTGTTTAATAAGATATAAATATTATTTATTTTTTTTGTAATAATCAATTATATTTATTATGACAGCTCTAATTATAATAATTAGAAATACACCTCCTGCTGCACCTACAAGATAAGCTGTATATAAAGTTTGTTTATCCATAATATTTTCTCCTTATTTATATTATTTTTTAATACAAACATTATTCAAGAGTCAGTTTATAGATTTTATTTTTGTTTGTACCGTATAATTTTGAGATAATTTTTGCAATATCTTTCGGGCTGAAATTTTCTTCCTTTAATAGAGCTATTTTTTGTTTTAATTCGATTTCGGGAGTTTCAACGGTTTCTTTTGCATAAACCATTACAACAATTTCACCTTTCAAGGTATTTTTTTCGTAATATTTAATAATATTTTGAACGGAATCGATTTTTACTTCTTCATAAAGCTTAGTTAACTCTCTGCCTACAGCTATTTTAGTATCCGCATCGAAATTTTCTAAAATATTTTGAAGTGTTGAAATAAGTCTTGTCGGTGCTTCATAAAAGATGCAGTTTGTATGTTTATATTTATTAAGTATTTCCATTTGTTCTTTTTTTGAGCGTGGAATAAAACCTATAAAAGCAAATTCTTCACTTTCCCTCGGTAGTACACTTAAAAATGTTGTAACGGCACAGGCTCCGGGAAGTGAAGTTATTTTTATATTTTTGTTTAAAAGTTCTTTTAAAAGAACGCTCCCAGGATCTGATATTAAAGGAGTTCCGGCATCTGACACCAGTGCTATTGTTTTTCCCTTTTCAAGTAATGATATTATTTTTTCACTGCGTTCTTTTTCGTTAAATTTATGGCAATCAAATAATTTAGCCCCTATGCCGTATTTATCCGTCAAAACTCTTGTAACCCGAGTATCTTCACAAGCTATATAATCACACGATTTTAATACCTCTATCGCTCTTAGGGTTATATCGCTTAAATTTCCGATTGGGGTTGGTACTATGTAAAATTGAGCACTCATTTAGTTTTTCTGCCGATAGGATTAGTTGCTACGTTTGCAAAAGTTTTATTTAATCCGGTTACGTCCAATACTTTTCCAACTTCGGGATTAACATTGCATATCGATAATGTTTTGTTGTTTAACAGGGCTACTTTTTGCAGATTTAAAAGTATCGTTATTGCATTCAGGTCTATTGCATTAATGTTAGAAAAGTCTAAATTTATGTTTTTATTCTCTTCAAACATAAATGATGTTATGCTCTTTTTATTATTAAATAACTCTGATGCTCTTAATGTTTGCATAAAATATTTTACTCACGTATTTGTTGCATAAAAATATAATAATATTTTTATTAAATTTGTGCAAGAGTTTAACCGGCTTTTCTGATTTTTTCTTCTTCGTATATATTTTGACTTATTACAAAATCCTTTGGAACACTTATTCTCGAGTTAACCTTATAATTAATTGAAGGGATATTTTTTGATTGAATTAAATTCTTTTTTCTTAATGTATTAGCATTAATTTTAGATTTTAATTCTTTTGCATCAGCTTTAGCATATTTCTGCTTTTTCGGACGATTTAACAATGATATTAAAAATATTAATACCATTGAAAATAAAGATATTGCTATGAGTTTTTTATCGGCAACAAATAAGAAAGAACTTTTTGCTTCAATAGGTTTTACAACTCCGGTTGACAAATCTTTTGTATAGATTTTTGCATTTTGTATATTTTTACCTTCAAGTAAAACTATTGTATTTGTATTTTTCTTTTGAACAATAACATTTGTTATATCTTCAGGATTGTCATAAATTATTTCAATATCCTGCGAGGGAAGAGTTTCCTTTAATGTTAATATAATATTACCGCTTTCATCTTTTAGTTTGTTTATTTTGGCGGTTTTATCAGTCTTTAATGTTACGTTATAACCGTTTTGAGCAGTATATTTTATATCAATCCCCAATAAAGAATTATCAGATGCAAAAGCACTGATTGCACTGATTAAGAACATAAATACGAATACAAAAAAATTTTTTACCCCTGTTCTCATTAATTCTCCAACGATTATACAACTCCTTGTAAATTTATTTTATAAATTTTATTTCATAAGTGCATCAATCCAAGGGTTTATAAATTAATCTAAACCTTTAGATTAATCTTTTATCTTATTGATGTTTTTTTTATTCAACATTGATACAATTCTTATCTTGCTTAAATTAAAAAATAATACTATATTAAAAACAGGTGGTTTTTATGTTTTAGAGGTGGTTTCATGTTTGATTTTCTTTTCAAAAAACAGGAAATTAATAAGTCGGAAATTTTCAATAATTTATACGAAAAAGTCAGAAAATTATATTCGGAAGATAATATATCATACGAACGTAAAACAGAGTTAGGCGGTTTAATAGAAAAATTTGGCTACCTCCCATATTCTCAAGCGAAAGCACTGGAAGAACTCAGCCCAAGCGAGGTAATTTTCTGTCTTGAAAAAAAATTGGAATTAAATGAAACTTATAAAGATAATAAACTTTTTATAGAAAACAATAAAATCAGCCCGCTTGCACGATATGGAGTTAATGATTCCGACTGGATTAAACAGGAACAGCATGACATTAAAATTATAAACCTTTCCGCCCTTGGAAACGGTGCAAATGATATGGCACCCGCTCTTTTTATTGATTGGCTGAGACAAATTGTAATTTTGCCGAGCGGTAATTTGGAAAAAAATATATTTTCAACAACAATTTATTTGATTCCGTTCCAACCCAGAGATTTTGGTAATGCGTATTTATCAGCAAGTTCCGAAGAAGTCAGTAAAAAGCTTGCCGATAAAACTTTAACCGATATCGGAATTAGTGCAAAAGAACAAATTCAATTATTTATTGCACTTGCTCAATTGGCCGGTCATCCCGTTATTTATGATATTTTCCCTCAAAACGGAAGATTTTCAAAAACGGTTATGGTTCATCCCGAAATTGCAAGGTGGATTGATGTTAAATTTTTAACCGAAGAAATTTCAAAAGCACTTAATTTTGCTGCAATAAAATTATCTCAAGAATTTGATGAAGATGATGTTACCATAGTAAGAAATATTTATAAAACAACTCTTAACAGCGGGTCGGTAGATTTAACACCTGAATTTATGCCTATATATGATCGATTTACTCAAGAGCTTGAGGCAAAAAGAAAAGAACTTTCTAACTTTATGACAAAACGTGAAGAGCAATTAAAACTGCAAAAAAGAGTTCGTAATATCGTTGCCGATATAGAATGTGTTAAACCAAATAAAATCAAAAATGATTCTGATATAACAAAACGAGGAGAAATAATAAACGCTCTTATAAATGAGGGACTTTGGACATTGCCTGACGGAGCATGGTGTTCAAGCGGAATCCCCGTTTTTGAAAAAATGTCAGAGGGCGGGGCGTATCCTATGTTCACACATTATAATGCGAACGGGCATGATGTTTCTAAATTTGCAGAATCTGACTGTGAAACTCCTTATTATTTTGTTTATCTGGAAAACGGAGAGTATAATCTAAAAGTTATTAATTTTTATCTTGATTTTATTCAAAAACTTCAGGAAGAATACAATTTTGACGGATACAGAATGTCACATACGGACTTTGTTGTAGATGAAATGAGTGAAAAAGATTTAAGGCCGATAAGTTATCGTTCACCGCGTCTTTTATTGAAAAAAGCTAATGAAATTATGAAAAAACGCGTACCTTATTTTGCAACAATTGCCGAATACAGACTTTGGGGCTCATTTTATAAAGAATATCATGAAGATATGAACTTCGATATGCTTTGGGGTAACGATACGAAAACGGATTATGAAAAAATTCCCGCCGAAGTTATTAACAATAACAGAGAACTTCAAAATTATAACAGTTCGATTATAAAAAATTCACTCTTATCTGTATTAAAAACATATAATAATCAAGACGGAGAATTCAGAACGATTAATCGTTATCTCGGGCTTATGGATAAAGATGAAGCGTTATTTAAATGGTTTAAATTTAAATTTCTCCCCGGCGGTAAACTTGCAATGCGTCCTTGTATGTATGTTGACGGTGATGAATCTTTTTCTAAAGACGGAATTGAAGCTACCGTTCAGGAAGAAGTGTCTTTGATAAGAGAAAATGATGAAGATTTTTATAACAGGTTTGATGCCATAAGGCGGTTTGCGGTTAATAACGAACTGACTATTGACGGTGAAGCTCAAATTATTAACCAAAATAAATCAGGTTTTGTAACTTGGATGATTTCTAAAGAAACAGTCAAAGAATCTTTAATAATTGCCGCAAATTACCTCCCAAGTAATGAAAAAATTCTTAAACAAAACCCTGACGGAATTATGGAATATACAATTAAAACAAATAATGCTGTTGAAAATAAAAAAATTGAAATTCCTTCAGATTATGAACTTGATTGTGAATATATTTATGAAGCTGATAAAAAAGATTTTGTTCCTCATTATTTTGCCGGCGGTATAAAAACAATAGAGATAGAAAAACTTGAACCGTCAGAATTTAAAATATACAAAATTAAGAGATAAATATGGATATAGAAAGTTTAAATTTAAAACAAAAAATATCTCAAATGTTTATTTTAGGCTTTGAGGGTAAAGATTTTTCCAAAAATCAATACTTTAAAACATTATTAAATAACGGTCTTGGCGGTGTTATTTTCTTTTCCTCCAATATAGAAACAGAAAAACAATTTAAAGATTTAATCGATAAAATTTCAAAAGAGGCTTTATTTCCCTCCTTTTTCAGTATTGACCAAGAAGGAGGACGTGTTGAAAGAACAGAAAAAATTCATAACGGCAAAAAATATTTGAGTGCAAAACCAGCATTTGATATGGGGTTATCTTTTCTGCAAAACCAAACAAAAGAAATAGCACTTGAATTAAAAAGTTACGGAATTAATATGAATTTTGCCCCCGTTTTAGATGTAAATACTAATGAAAACAACCCGATAATAGGTGAACGTGCTTTTTCGTCAAACTGCGAAAATGTTATAAACGCCGCAAAGGTAGTTATAAAAGAATACGATAAATACGGCATTATAACTGTCGGAAAGCATTTTCCCGGCCATGGAGCCTCATCTGCCGACTCTCATAAAACACTGCCTGTTATTGATTTAAATGAAAAAGAAATAAAACAAACTCATATAAAGCCTTTTGAAGAAGCTATTAAAACAGGTATTCCCACCATTATGGCAGCACATGTTTTATACCCTGCTTTAGACCCTGATTTCCCCGCTTCCGTTTCAAAAAAAATTATTGAAAATATTCTTATTAATCAACTCTCTTTTAACGGAGTCATATTAACCGATGATATGGAAATGAACGGAATTAAAGGTTATTCAAAACTTGAAGCAGTGAAAATGGCTATTAATGCCGGCGTTAATATGTTTATTTTCAGAAATACGACTAAAGAAATTACTCAGCTAATTTGTGATATTGAATCTAATGTTTTAAACGGCAATATTTCGCTTGAGAAAATAAATATTTCGGTTGAAAAGATAATCAACCTGAAATACCGATATGGGATTATACACTAAGCGGTTACATAAATTTCTTCTTTAAAACAATATAAAATTGAGGAGGAATTTATGGGGAAAATTATTTTAAGTATTGTATTGTGGCTTTTATCTACAGGAGCTTGCTTTGCAGATGGTTTTGAATTAACCGATGAAATTAAAAAAGCAAGAGATATACAATTAAGACAAGCAGTTAAAGACAGTGTTGAAGAACCGATTAAAGAAGTAAAAAATCAGCAAACACCTTCAAACGAGACAAAAGAAAAAACCGCAGAAGAAAAAATCAATCCTGAAGAAATAATTAACGGCAAATAATATTTTTAATAGTAGTACCAAGGTCGGCGGGATTTTCACACACGGTAACACCGGCTTGAGTTAAGGCTTGCATTTTACTTGATGCACTGCCTTTACCTCCTGATATGATGGCACCGGCATGCCCCATTCTTTTACCCTCAGGTGCACTTAACCCCGCAATAAAGCTTACAACGGGTTTTGTAACATGGTTTTTTATGTACTCTGATGCTTCTTCTTCAGCTGTTCCGCCGATTTCTCCTATCATACAAACAGCTTTTGTCTGCTCATCGTTTTGAAAAGCTTCAAGTACATCAATAAAGCTTGTACCTATAATAGGGTCACCGCCTATTCCTATACAGGTTGACTGCCCTATTCCGAGTTGAGTTAACTGATAAACCGCTTCATAAGTCAGTGTTCCGCTTCTTGAAATTACTCCTACAGAACCTTTTCTATGAATATTAGACGGCATAATACCGACTTTACATTCTTCAGGAGTAATAAGCCCCGGGCAATTAGGGCCTATAAGTCTTGCTCCGTTTAATTGTACTGCTTTTTTCGCATTCATCATATCATAAACGGGTATACCCTCTGTTATACACACAATTAATTTAATTCCGGCTTCCGCTGCTTCTATTATTGCATTTGAAGCAAATCTTGCGGGTACGAATATCATACTCGTATTTGGATTAGTTTCTTTGACTGCTTCTTTTACTGTGTTAAATACATCTACTCCAAGTATTTTTTCTCCGCCCTTTTTCGGCGTTACTCCGCCTGTAAGGTTTGTTCCGTATTCTTGACAGCTTTTTGCATGAAAAGAACCTTCTTTCCCCGTAATACCTTGAACTATTAGTCTTGTATCCTTGTTTATAAATATTGACATTATATCTTTTTAATTACCTCTATTGCTTCATTTAAGTCTTTTACAACGGTAAATTTTAACCCCGAATGATTAAGAATATCGGCACCGATTTCTTTATTTGTGCCTTCCATTCTAACTATGACTGGCACTTTGATATTTAAATTTTGAATTGCGTTTTTAACTCCTTCGGCTAAAAAGTCGCAGCGAAGAATACCTCCAAAAATATTTATAAAGACGGCTTCTAAATTTTCATCAGAAATTAAAAGTTTAAAAGCTTTTTCGATTTTTTCACTGCTTGCACCGCCTCCTACATCAAGAAAATTAGCGGCTTCTTTCCCTGAAAGGCGGATTACGTCCATTGTAGCCATGGCTAAACCCGCACCGTTTACCATACAGCCTATTGTTCCATTGAGTTTAATATAATTTAAACCCTCTTTTTGTGCTTGAAGTTCAAACGGGTTTTCTTCTTTTTCATCTTTTAGAGCTAAAATATCTTCATGCCTGAACAAGGCATTATCATCAAAGTTTATTTTAGCGTCAAGTGCTATGACTTCATTTTGTTTTGTTATAACTAAAGGGTTAATTTCAACAAGCAATGCATCTTTTTCTTTTGATAATCTGTATAATGAATTAATAACGCTAACTATTTGCGAGTTAATTTCATCATTATATCCGAGTTTTTTAACGGTTTGGAGCGGATTAAAATTATCTTTTATTAATTGAGTGCAGATTTTATCGGGCGAAGTTTTTGCCGTTTCTTCAATATCCATACCGCCTTGATTTGAAATAATCAAAGCGATTGCTTCATTAGCTCTGTCAAAAGTCAAGCTTAAATAAAGCTCTTTATCTATATCAACGGCTTTTTCAATTAAAATTTTATTAACTTTTTTTGTACCTGCCTGTTTAGAGGTAAGTTCCATACCCAAAATTTCATTAGCGGTTTTTACGGCATCCTGATAATTTTTTGCAATTTTTACTCCCCCCGCTTTACCTCTTGCACCTGAGTGAACTTGTGCTTTAATTACACAGGGAAACATAAAGTTTTTTATTGTTTCTTCTATGTCTTCTTTTTTTTCACATAAGATGGAAGCGGGAACTTTAATTCCATATTGTTTAAACAATTCTTTTGCTTGATATTCGTGAATTTTCATTACTTTTGCACTTTTTCTTCTCTTAAATAAACGGTTAAAACAGATGCCATAGTCCAAAATATAAATTGAATTTGAGGTCTGAAGTATACCGTATCAAATAACCCGTGAACCATAACGGCAATGATTGCTATCATAGCCGAAAATATTATTATTTTATCGTTTTGTGAAATTTGAGTTTTGAGTTTTTTTAATCCGTCAAAAATTAATGAGCCCAAGAACGCAAGGTATGCCAAAAGTGCAAAAATACCGCTTTCAACCGCCATTTCCAAAAATACGCAATAACAACTTAAAGCATCAAAACCTGAAAGCATATAGAGTCCGTATATTTCTCTAAACACTTTATTTCCCACACCCACCCCGCATATCGGATTATCAGAAAACATCTGCCAAGCGGAATGATATACGTTGAGCCTAAAAGAGGTTGATGAATCACCTCTCATTATAAATATTGACATTAACCGCTTTAGTATTCCATGGTTTAAAGCAATAAATACTGCCCCTAAAGCGATTAAACCGGGAATAAATTTTTTAATTTTATCAAAAGTAAAAAATAATACACCTAAAATTATTGAAAATAAAGCTAAATATGCACCCCTGCAGCCTGTTAAAAATATTGTATAAGCCCCTAGAAGTGCAATTATTGACCATATTACGGATAAAGTAACTTTCTTATTTATTATAGATTTCCCCAATAATGCAATTACTGCGGGGTATGCCGCTATTAAAAAACCGCCGAACAAGTTGGGATTATAGGGTTTTAATGTCCCGTATACTCTTGAAAGTACATCTTCAGGGTTTACGTAGCTTGTATCTTGCCATGTTGAGATATTTTCTACTCCGATATAATTTTGTATTAAGCCTATAATACTTTCTGTGCCTACAATAACTGCTATAGTTATAAGAATTATCGGTATAAATTTTTTGTTATTTTTTAAAAATTGGCACAAAGCAAAATAAAAACCAAAGTATAAAAGGGTTTTCATAAAACCGTATATGCTTTGAGGTATCATCGATGAAGTAAAATTAGATATTAAACAAATCAAAAGGTATATGAGTATATAAAAATTACATTTTTCAAGTTCTAATTTTTCTCCTTTGGTTATTAATACCTTAAAAAATACCAATAAAGGTACTATAACGGCAACCGCTCCAAGAGTTTCCGTACTTGCGACAGTAGAAATTAAGTATGTTAAAAGAATTGCAAGCAGAATAAAATAATCTAACCCCGATAATATAATACTGTTTTGTCTTATTTTATCGGTTTTGCTTTGGATAGCATCAAGGCAGATATTTATATAATCAAATATTTTAGACTCTAATATTTTCATTGTTATTTTTGAGCTTCTTCCATCTCGTAAACGCCAGATATTGTACCCGAATACTTGTATTTTTGACCTTCAATAACAACCGGGATACCCATTTTTATTTTGTTGCCGCCTGCTACATAACCGTCCGGAGTCTTTTTCGCCTTATCTTGCAGTCTTATTATAAAATCATAAAGGTTTGGGGCAGAAATATCTTCAGTGATTACAAATCCTTGTTTATTGGCAGCGGGAAGCAAAACAGCTCTGGGACGCCCGTCCATAGCAACAATTTTAAGTTTTGTATAAGGCACGTTTCTGATTGTAATAAACGCATCATCACCGACTTTAAAAGGAGCTACATTATCTGAAATCGTTACACCTCTAAAAAATACTTCAAACTCAATAGTAGCTTCTTTTTCTATAGGAAGATTAGAAAAATTCTTTTTCTTAAATACAGCAAACCCGCCGACGGCAACTAATATCAGAATAGCCAAAATAATTATATAATCCGTAAGTTTTAATTTTTTAAAAATATTCATAATTTTCTCCTAAAATTTAATTTTATAAATTTCCATATCCATTTTATCCAAAACAGATTTTAATATCGGAACATCGGTAGTTGCACAGCCAAATGACCTGATAACGATACTTGCCGCGAGGTTGCCCAGTATAGCGGCATTTTTCTTGCTCATGCCCGCAGCCAAACCTAAAGTGTATGTGGCAACAACGGTATCTCCCGCCCCTGTTACATCAAATACATCGGTTTTATTGAAAACGGGAATTTTTTCATAATTACCGTTTTTTTCAAATAACGCCATACCGTCCCCGCCAAGTGTAATAAGAACGGAGTCTGCGTTTGTTTTTTCAAGCATAACTTTTCCCGCTTGTTTAAGGGTTTGTTCATCCTTAATAAAGAAACCCACGTATTTTTCGGTGTCGGGCTGATTAGGCGTCATCGATGTTACACCGTTAAATCTGTTTAAATCTTTTTGTGAATCAACAACAATAATTTTATTATATTTTTTGCACAGTTCAATAGCTTTAGCTATAACTTTATCCGTAAGTATACCGATATTGTAATCGGATAAAATAACAGCGTCGTGCTTGGGTATTGCAATCTCCATTTGAGCCAGCACTTTACTTTCCGTTTCCGCTGACAACGGCTCTATAGTTTCACGGTCAATTCTTACTATCTGCTGTGTAACAGACTGAGAACAAGAACCTGATATTCTTGTTTTAACGGTAGTTGCACGCTTTTTATCTTTTACCATATATTCAGTATTAATACCGGCATCTTTAAAGGTATTTAATAGTATCGGAGCATAATAATCATCGCCATACAAGCCTATAACGCTGACTTTACCGCCGTTTAACGTCGCAAGATTGTGTGCTGCGTTTGAAGCTGCACCGAGTATAATTTTGGTATTATAATGGCGTAAAATAAGAACCGGAGCTTCACGGCTCATACGGTCGGTTGTTCCGTATACCATTTCATCTATTGCCATATCCCCAATTACAAGCACCGACGGTTTTGATAAATTATCAAGTCCTTTTATAATTTCTTCTTTATCTACCGTAAACATATTTTACTCTCCGATATAATTCCTTTATAATAGTAGCATAAAATAAAAGATTTGATTTTATGGATATTATAAAAGATAAAAATTCAAAAGTTTCGTTTATCGGTATATCGCTTGGCGGGTTGAGTACTATTGAATCTGCAGTTGCCGTTTTAGACAGTAATTTGCATATAATTACTCTTGATAAACTTTTCTCTATGAGTGATGTTAAATATTTCCTTGATAATTTTGCGGGAAAACAAAATGCCGTAATCATGGCTTCCATTCCCGAAAATGAAGTCATGCTTAATCAAAAATGGAAATACAATTCAAGAACTTATGATTTAGTTAATTTTGATAAAAAAATGTTAAATAGAGAGGATTGGACAAACAGGTTTTCTTCTCGCGGAAGCGAGTATTTTAAAGAGTTAAGTGCTATGGGTATTGATATATTCAGGTTTGATACCGACAATATGAAAAAAGTTATGGGAAGCTGTTATGCATATAAAGACAGAACCCCAACCGACTGTAAAGCGTTGCAGGATACTTTAAGAATTAAGTATAATATTCGTGAACTCCCCGTTAATATGCTTCCCGTTGCACAATTAGAAGCCATATTGGGTGCAATCCTCGCAAATATGGTTACTTTGGGTTCTGATGAATTTGATTGCAAAATTATCGGCGAGTTTGAAGGACTGCAGATTTTGGGAATTTAAAATTATTTTCAATGTAAATTGTTTATATAATCAAAATTAAATTGTATATCTACAGTTTCTTCTTTATATTCTTTTGGTAAGGAATCAAAAGGCGAGGATGATTTTAGAGCTTTTATTGCAGCTTTATCATATTCTTTTATTCCGGAAGATTTTTTAATATTATATTTTATTAATTTGCCGTTTTTATCCAGTGTAAAAAGGACTGTTGCTCTTGCATAACGTCCTTTTTCATTTGGCGGATTCCAATTTTTTTTGATTTTATTCTGAAGATTTTTCATATAGGACCCAAAATCAACATTCGGTTGTTCTTGAGAACTAAAAACGGGTTGAGATACAAATAAAATTGCCAATAAAATTATTAATATATTTTTTATACTCTTCATAAAATCATTATATAATAAAAAAACCTCGTATTCATACGAGGTTTTTTTATGGTTTTTGATTTTTACACAGCCGTTAATTTAGCTGAGTTTTCAAGTTTAAGAGTTTCTGTTGTTATATCGCAAACATCAGACGGCCCGAAGTATTGAATAGAACCGGGGAATATGTATTTATCTTCATAAGCCCAAGTTGTTCTGTTCTTTTCAAGTTCTTTAAATACGGGGCCATCCAGTTCAACAAGTGCTTTTTTAATAACGGGTTTAAATTCACCGTGACGTTTTTCCATATTCATCATCATGGTTAAAGGAACTCCGCCTGCTACCCACTCTGATGCGGGAGCAGAAAGGTTTTTAACTGATGATAAGTAGCCTGTTAAGCCGAATTTTAATAACGCAAATGCGTTATAACCTAAGGAATAGCAATAGTCAGCATCAAAGTTTGACGGGAATGCACATCTGCCTTCGTAACCGAAGAAGTGGCATTGAGAAGAGAATTTACCCGTGTACGTGCCTTGTTTTTTCATTTCATTTAATCTTGCACTTACCATTTCGATTAAAAGTTTTTCCGTTTCAATCTTAGAAACCTGAACGTTTCCGTGCGGGTCTCTATCCATTAGCAATTGCTGTTTAATCATTGTTGGCAGAGAGCTGAATACTGTGCTGTCAGCTGAATTTAATTTACCTTTGATGATTTCAAATTTAGCATTTTCTTCAGCATTCTTGTAGTTTGAATCATTTTCAAGAGAAGCTAAAGTATCGTTTAAGTTTGATATCATTGATTTAATTTCCGGTATAAATTCAATTAAGCCTTCAGGGATTAAAGCAATACCGAAGTTTTTACCCATTTCAGCCCTTTTTGCAACGATTTCAGTCATATTATCAACGATTTGTTTTAATGACATTTTCTTTTGTTCAACTTCTTCCGAGATTAAAGTAATATTCGGTTGAGTTTGAAGAGCAACTTCAAGCCCTACGTGAGTAGCACTTCTGCCCATTAATTTGATGAAATGCCAATATTTTTTAGCACTGTTAGCATCTCTTAAGATATTGCCTACAAGTTCTGCGTATGTTTTTGTAGCTGTATCAAAACCAAAGGAGATTTCTATTTGGTCATTTTTAAGGTCTCCGTCTATGGTTTTCGGACATCCTATTACTTGAATGCCTGCATTATGGTTAACAAACCATTCAGCCAGCATAGCTGCATTTGTGTTAGAGTCGTCACCGCCGATGATAACAACACCTGTAATGTTTAAGTTTTTGCATACCTGCCAAGCTTTTTGGAACTGTTCTTCCGTTTCAAGCTTTGTTCTGCCTGAACCTATAATATCAAAACCGCCCGTATTTCTGTATGCGTTAATTTTTTCATCGGTAAATTCAATGTATTTGCCGTCAATTATACCCGACGGACCGCCTAAGAAACCGTATAATTTATTCTCATTGTTTGCTTGTTTTAAAGCGTCATACAGCCCTGCAATGACGTTGTGTCCTCCTGGGGCTTGTCCGCCTGATAATATTACACCGATATTTCTTTTTTCACTTACTTCTTTATTATTTGAAGTGTTAAACGTTACAACGGGCTTGCCGTATGTATTTTTGAATAATTCTTTAATCTGTTCTTGGTCTTTTACAGATTCTGTTTTATTTCCCTCAGTCATAGTAAGATTATTTATACCGCCTGCCAATGAGCTTGGGAGTTTCGGCTGATATTTTAATCTTTCGATTTGAAGTGATGAAAGTTCTTTCATTTTTATCTCCATTCTTTAGTAACAATATACATAAAAATTGTAGCACAAA
>CANRMD010000028.1 GCA_947631645.1 Candidatus Gastranaerophilales bacterium | reverse complement strand
CAATATTTCATAGCTTGTTCCGCCTTTAACTTTAATTTCTCTTGAAATATATTTACTTTCAGGTTTATTTATTTCCAGCCTTATTGAACGGCTTGTTACACCCTTTGCTTGTGCCACATTATTAATATTTATATACAAGTCATTATTCATAGCACAAACACCATAAATCCAACTCGGAAGCATTGGAACACTACTTCCGAGTATTGTGTCTGTTTTGTATCAATTAAAAATTTCTGAAATTTGTGTTACTTTTTCCGAAATTAGGTGTTAATTTTTCCGAAACTTAGTGTTAATTTTTTGCTAATTTTCAAATTGGACATTTCCGAAATACGCAAACTAAACGTACAATTCAAACACACAGCCGAAATGCAGGTGGGAAAATAATTTTGAGCCAACTGTAAAGTAACATGAGGTTACAGAGAAATTAACACAAATTTCCGGAAAATAAAATACAATATGTCCGTTTTTAACATAAAGATTTTATGAAAAGTTTAAATAAATTATATCTAACCCTAATATTTGCTTTATTCATTGAAATATGAATATGGAAGGCTTTGAATTTAGGGCAATATCAGCGAGAGCAAAGGATTTAGGAATTGATATAACTGAAAGAAAATATATTTCAAGAGAAATTAAAGTTAAAGGTGGCACAAGCTATGAAATATTGTAAAAATATCCGACTGTCCACCAAGCAGACTTTGAATTTTTAGATTTATACAATTTAGAATTATTTTTACAAATGCCCATGAATTTTTAGGAAGCATCTCAATCGGAACATTACCTTATGTAATAAAATATAAATTATAGCGGGGTAAATTATGTACACACCAAGGAATGCTGGTTGTTAAAAACAATAAAGGCAAAGAAGGGATATTTGATAAGAATTTAAAAATAGTTGTACCTTTTGAATATGATAATATAGGGAGATAAATACGAAATAACAGATGAAAACGGTAATTTTACACTGTTACCTGTTTATTATTACATTAAACCTTGGAATCATACTCAAGATTTTTATACCGTATTTGTAGATGAAGAAGATTCAAATTTATCAGAACAAAAATATCTTATTTATAAAGATGAAAAAGTTGGAGTGGCGAGCGATTCTCGAGTCATAACGGCACCGATATACGATAAAATCATACTTAAAGAAAATATGACAAATTATTCGTCTTATCCTGATTTTGTTGCTCAAAAAGATAATTTATTTTTTATTATATTTTCCAAATCCAAGCTGCATCGGGCAATGCATAAAAGATGATATGAATTGCGATGAATTTGTTAATTTAGAAACAAAAAAAATTATTTATATGGATAAAAATCACGAATTAATTAATCACTCCTTAATGAAAGACCATTTAGTCATACTTAGCAAAGAGGATAAATATAGAGTATATGATTCTTGCGGAAAACTTATGGCAGAATTTAACAATACCGATAAATTAAAATCTGCAGAAATTGAATATCTAAACGATAAAGTCTTATGTTATAGATTAGAAAACATCTCTAATTATAAAATAAGATACTATTTGGTTAATTATTTTGGGGAAATATTAACCGACTCAATATATTCTCACTTTATTTCATTTATGGATATCGATTTAATAGCAGGAGATTCTATATTTGGAAATAAATCAGCAATTCTTATTCGCTCGAAAACATTTATTTAGTATCGGTGGTAGTGGAGCATACAGAAACTGACTTTCGCAATTACCGATTACATATGGGCAAGACGAAAAATTAATGGATATGGATTGTTATCCGCAACCCGAACCAACAAAAGAAGAATCATTATACAATTCAATATATGATTTATTTAAAGACAAGAAACGTTGTATCATTGTTACAGATTACTGTGAACCATACGTATTTGTCGGAAGAGAAAAAGAAATCTGCGTTTATGATAAAGATAAAAAATTTATTAAAACGAATAGATTTTATTATGGAACAAGATGCGCCAATTGATACTTATGAATTTGATGTTCTTTATTAAAATCAGAATTAAGTTCAATTGCTTTATCAGAAAATGTATCTTTAGCGCTGATGTCATATTTAAATAATATAGATATCATTTTTTTCTTGCCCTAATGCATGATATAATAAAATCTATGATTAGGGTGAGGGAATTATGAGGAATAAGATAGTATACTCGTCTTTGCTGCATGATATAGGAAAACTTATCGCTCGTGCAACTAAAGAAAAAAAAGAGCATTCTTATATAGGGGCTGATTATTTAGCCGAAAAAGGTTTCGATACTGATATAATTTCATCCGTAAAATATCATCACGGTAAAAATATAAAACAAATAGCAGATAATCTGCCTTTAGATTCCGATATTTTTATAGTTTATGAAGCAGATAATATTTCTTCCGCAATGGACAGAAGAGACAACATTTCTGATGATAATCAGGATTTAGAGTGGCAGGCTGATATTGCTTTAAAAAGCATTTTTTGTTCTTTTAAAGCAGGTAAAGATGATAAACAATATTATTATCCCTTAAGAGATTTAAACCCCGAAAATGATATTAATTATCCGACTGAAACTATTTATGCTTCAAATGATAAATACCAAAATTTAAAAATAATTCTTGATGAAAAACTTAATAAAGATTTAAACGTTAATTCTCTGCTTGAGTTATTAGAGTCAACAATGACTTATGTTCCCTCCAGTACAAACGTAAAAGAAAATGCAGATATATCATTATTTGACCATTCAAAAACGACTGCTGCAATTGCTCAGTGTATGAAAAAATATTTTGAAGAAAATAATATATCAGACCTAAAAACAAAATTATACTTAAATCCAAACAGGGATGAAAAATATTTTATGCTGATATCGGCTGATATGTCGGGAATCCAGGATTTTATTTATACAATTTCATCAAAAGGTGCTTTAAAATCATTAAGAGCAAGGTCTTTTTATTTGGAAATATTATTAGAACATATTGTTGATGAATTATGTGAAAAATCGGAGCTTACAAGAGCAAACCTTTTATATACCGGCGGCGGACACTTTTATATGCTTCTTCCAAATACCGACAGTGCAATAGAAATAATAAAAGAATCGGAAAATAAAATAAATCAATGGTTCTTAGATGAATTTGGGATTGATTTGTATATTGCGTTTGCTTATGAACAAGCAAGCAGTAATGATTTAATCAACACTAAAAATCTTTTTAAAGCACTTTCATTTAAACTCTCGGAGAAAAAACAAAAAAGATATAACAATAATCAGTTAAAACAAATTTTGAAACCTGAAGAGTTAAAATCTCAAAAAGAGTGTTCTATTTGTAATACTTCTTCTAAAACTACAAAAGAATATGATTCAATATTAGGCGAAGTCTGTGAAAATTGCTATAATCTCTTTTTAGCAGGAAAAAGCATAATTTCGGATAATTTGGTTATTTCCGTTACGGATTATAAAGTAGAAAATTCGCTTAATCTGCCCTCACTTGATGATAATCTAAAGTATTTATCATTTAAAAAGATAGATAACGCCAAAAGACATTATGTAAAAAATCAAAGATATATGGGCGAAAATTATGCAACTAATCTTTTTGTAGGTGATTATAATTTTCGAATAAATAAAGATGAACCTGCTGATTTTTCGGATTTCGTAGATAATTCTAAAGGGATAAAGCGTCTTGCTTCTTTAAGATGTGATGTCGATAACTTGGGATTAGCTTTTATTTCGGGATTTAGTGAAAAATATTCTACAATATCAAGAATTGCTTCTCTTTCACGTCAATTGAGTCTGTTTTTTAAGTTCTATATTAATAAAATATGCCAAGGAAATATAAAAAGTTTAATTGACAATGATATAGATAATTTTTATATTGACGGAGTTAAAGACGAAAAAAAGAAACTGGCGATTGTATATTCAGGTGGGGATGATGTATTTGTAGTCGGTGCTTGGATTGATGTATTAAACTTTGCTGTCGATTTAAGAAACGCATTTAAAAAATACACATGTTCAAAATTAACTTTTAGCGCAGGAATCGGGCTTTTTTCATCCGATTATCCTATATCTCAAATAGCTTATCAAACAGGCGAACTTGAAGATTATGCAAAAAAATATGATAACGAGTCAAAAAATTCAATTTCATTATTTGGTTTTGACAAGAACGGGAAAAACAATCATACCTATCATTGGGATGAATTTATTGATAAAGCTGCAAAGAAAGTTAATATTTTAAATTCATTATGCTGCTACAAGCAAAATGAACCCGATAAAATTTTATTTTCTACCTCTATGATGTATAAGTTTAAACAATTGTTATCTTCTGATGAACAGGGAATTAATATTGCAAGATTTGCTTACACTCTTTCAAGAATGCTTCCTGCTTCTTCGGGTAAAAATACCGTTTTAGACTCAAATATTTCTAAATTAAGAACAAATTTATACAAATGGGCGACTGAAGATAAAAAATCATTCTTAACTGCACTGGATTTATTAATTTATATAAATAGAAATGAGGACTAACAATGGAAGATATTGTTAAAAAAGCGGAAAATTTTGTTGTTAACAAACTATCTGAACCAAGTAGAAATGACCCTTCAAAAAAAGAAATTAAAATTACTACTTCTCAAATTAGAAAATTTCTCTCAGGAGTAAATCTTATTCAAAATAAAATGAATGATGAAGGAGAAATTCTTAGTGATGAAACTGTTAATGAAATAAAATATTTAAAAATAAAACTCGCTTATCAAGCAGGAAGAGAAAAAAAGATTAAAGTTTTATACGATAATCTTGTTCCCGAGATAGATAATATCGCAAACAGCAAGAAGAAATTTCTTGAATTTTCAAAATATATTGAAGCAATAGTTGCATACCACAAATTTTATGGAGGAAAAGACTAATGACAAAAGGAATTAAAACAATAGAAGATAAAATTATAATAACATCCGATATGGAATTAAAATCAGGCATGCATATTGGTAAATCAAATGATTTTGCCCCTATTGGTGCAGTGGATAGCATTGTTATTACTGACCCTCTAACCGGTCAGCCGATAATCCCGGGTTCAAGTATAAAAGGTAAAATGAGAACTTTGCTTGCCAAACTTTTAACTAACAATAATGAAAACGGAATACTGCCTGCTCATAATGATGATGATGAAAGAATAAAAGATTTATTTGGAGCTTCAAATCCCGTGAGAGAAGCGAAACTTCAATTCTTTGATTTGTTTTTAACAAATGCGCAAGAATTAAAACAAAAACCGACCGATTTATTATATACGGAAATAAAATTTGAAAATACAATAAACAGAAAAGACGCTGTTGCAAATCCAAGACAATTGGAAAGAGTACCCGCCGGCGCTAAATTTGCTTTTAAATTGGTTTATAATTTAGAAAATTCGCAAGAACTTAAAACTGATTTTGAAATTTTAGCTCAGGCATTTAAATTGTTACAGCTTGACTACATTGGCGGTTCAGGTTCAAGAGGTTACGGAAAAGTTAATTTCTCTAATTTTAAAGTGGAAGCAAAAAATTTAGGCGTTAATAAAGTTGATACATCATCTGTTGAAAATATTTTAAAAGAAAGTGAAAACTATGCTGTATAAACTTTACAAGTTAAAATTTGTAACTCCCGTACATTTTGGCAGTCATAAGATAGGAACAAGCCTTGAAAATGTTTCAAGTTATTGTCATAGTGATACGTTTTTTTCGGCATTGTGTTTAGAATATTTAAAACTTTTCGGTAAGGGCAATTTCTCTTGCTTTTTTGAAAATTTTAACAATGGAAAAATTGTTATTTCCTCTTTGTTTCCTTATGATAAAGATGATATGTATCTGCCAAAGCCTGCTTTGATTGTTAAAAGACAAAATTCGCACGAAGCTGATTATAAAAACAAAAAGAAATTTAAAAAACTTGAATTTATTAAAATAAAAGATTTTAAAAAGTATATAAACTGCTTAAAAACAGGAAATAATTTTGACTGCTCTAACTACGATAATTATGCTTATTATAATGACAGTGCAAAAGTATCTTTAAGAAACGATGATGAAAATAACAGAATTTATCACGTCGGGACATATACCTTTATTGAAAATGCAGGACTGTATTTTATTGTAAAATTTGAAAATGAAAGTATAATTGAACAATTTGAAAATATTATGGAGTCTCTTCAATATTCGGGGCTTGGCGGAAAACGCTCATCAGGTTACGGTAAATTTGAAATTGATGAAATAATTGAGCTAACCGAAAATCTTACGGAAAGTGAAGAAGAACTTTTAAATATGCTTAAAAGTCAGAGTAATCAATACAATATGCTTATTTCTTTATATTCTCCCGATGAAAACGAAACAGAAACAACTTCGTTTGAAAACAGTTATTATAACTTGATAAAAAGAAACGGTTTTGTATATTCCCCTGATTACGCCGAAAATATATTAAAAAGAAAAAGTATAGTAATGTTTAAGGAAGGCTCTTGTTTTGATTTTGTGCCGTCAGGTTCAATTCAAGATGTTGGAAATCACGGAAATCATTCTGTTTTTAAGTACGCAAAAGCCTTAACAATAGGAATTAATTTATGAAAAAAATAAAAGACCAATACACAAAATACAAATTAACCTTAACTCCGCTTACTCCCGTATTTATAGGGAGCGGTGAAACTTTAAATAAAACAAAATATTATTATGATTCAGCGCAAAGAATTATTAATGTAGTTGATGAAAAAAAATTAATAGATTTATTATCACGTTCTCATTTAGTTGATAATTTTAGTGAATACCTTTTAAATAACGGAAATAGAGGTAACCTCGTAAATTGGTTTAGCGAAAAACGAATTAATATTGATAGCGTAAATATTTGGAAATATCAGCTTAAAACAGGAACATTAAAGGATAACAGAGACCCTAAAAAACAGCTTAATGAAATAAAAACCTTTATAAAAGGGCCGAACGGCTTGCCTTATATTCCTTCAAGCAGTTTAAAAGGAGCAATAAGAACCGCTCTTTTAGCTTATGAAATTTTAAATAATAAATCAAAATATTCCGGCTTCTTTAATAAAGATATTTCAAAAATCAATATAAGAAAAATAGAAGAAGAAGCCTTTGACCCTATTTCAAATAGTATATTCAGAGCTTTAAGAATAGCCGATAGTAAAGAATTCGGCGGAGAAAATTTAATATTGGTTCAAAGATATGATTACCCGATTCATAAAAAAGAACCTAATCCGATGCCAATGTTTTTAGAATGCTTAAATGCTTTTAAACCTGTTGAACTGTCATTGATAATTGACGAAGAACAAAATAAAAATAAATATTTTACGATGGAAAAAATAGAAAAAGCATTAAAATTATTTGTTGAATTGCAAGCTCAAGCTATGGAAGCATTCAGAAAAAATATTTCCGAATTTGGTTATATGATCGATGATGAGTATGATGAAAAATTAGATTGTAATATGTGTTTAGGCGGTGCAAGCGGTTTTTGGTCTAAAACAATAGTATATGCTCTTGCACCCGATAGCCAAACTGCAGTACAATCTCTAAAAGAATTATTTGACAGAAAATTTAGAATTCATAAACATTTGTTACTTGATAAAGAAGTTTCTCCTCACGCAATGAAAATGATTAATGACAACGGCGAGTACATTCCCATAGGACTATGTAATTTAAAAATGGAAGAACAATGATAACAAGACTTGATATAAAAATAAAACCTCAGAATAAAGAAATAAAAAACTTATACGGAAATCTGTTTCAAGGGTATTTAATGTCTTTGATTGATAGTGATTATGCGCAATTTTTGCACGAAAATCAACTAAATCCTTATAGTCAATTTGTTTTTTACAACAAAGAAAAGGATTACTATATATGGCGAATATCCGCACTTAACAAAGAAGCTCACGAAAATATAACAAAAAAAATATTAAATAAAAAAGAAAAAACATTAACGCTTAATCATAATGACATTACTTTTGATATTATTTCAAAAGGAATAACTCAGCAGCTAAGCTATAAAGATATTTCAGATAAATATTTTTCTGCTGAAAAGGTAAAAAGGCTAATAAAAATAAGAACCCTAACCCCTGTAACTTATAAATCAAATAATGAATATCAAATATTTCCCGATGTAAAAAGCCTATATGTTTCTTTATACAATAAATGGTGTGCATTTTCGACAGATGTCAGTATTGAAAGCGAAGAAACACTTGAACATCTTATTAATTACACTAATTTAGACAGTTATGACTTAAAATCCGCAAAATATTCAACAGACAGTATAAATATAAAATCATTTAAAGGCAATTTTTCAATATATATAAAAGGGCCTGAACCGTTAGTTAATATAGCAAATATGCTGTTTGATTATGCGCAGTATTGCGGGCTTGGCGCAAAAACATCAATGGGTATGGGAGGAGTTAAAGTTGAGTAGAAATATTTTAATATCATTTATAGGAAGCCATGATTTAACAGCAGGTAAAAACGGCGCTGTTGAACAATTGATAAGCTTTTTAAAACCTCAAAAAACATATCTTTTTTTAACTGATGATTATAAAAAAGAATTTTATCAAAATAATTTACAAGAACATTACTCTTCGCTGACGGAAGAATTAGAAATAATAGATACGGATATAAAAAATCCGACAGATTTTAAAGAGATTGCCCAAAATATATCCGAAAAAATAGAAGAAATAAATAATCATATACGTGAAAATAAATTAGACGGATTTTTAAATTTAACCTCGGGTACACCTGCTATATTATCGGTATTATCTTTATTTGCAATAACGGGACAATTAAACAGAACAATGGGCCTTTATGCTCCAAACCCAAAATATGATAATGAAATCAGAACAAATTCGCTTGACTATTATAAAAATTCATTTGCATATAAAACGCTCAAAAAACTCATAAATGACTGTAATTACTCTGCCGTTGAATCATTTTTAAAAACCGAAAAAAAGATTTTACCGAAATTAGCTGACAATATTGAATTTAAAGAACTTGTAAGTTTTGCTAAAAACCGTTCTGATTGTGCTTTTGATGAGGCATATAAAATATGGGAAAAATCAGAGTATTTAAAAAAATATAATTATAACTCACCAAAAAATTTATTTGAAAAATCAATTGAATGTTTTATGAGTGCAAAAATATCAGAAATGAATGAAGATTATTTCCAAACAGTTCTAAAACTCGGCATAATCAGAGAAAACCTTGTATCTTTTCTGCTTGATAAAATATTAAAATCAAAAGAATTTAATATAATTGAAATAAAACCGTGCCAAAACAGAAAAGAAGAAGAAAGTATCAGATTTCTTAACGAAAAAAAATTAAATGAATTACCTGAAATAAAAGAACATTTGGAAAACAAACTGCAAAGCTCGGACAGCACAAATAAAAAAATTGATTATAACCGAGAATTAACCTCATATTTGGAAGGACTGATACTTGAATATTTTTTGAGACAAGATGAATTTGCCAAATATCCGATTCAAAAAGAGTTATATAAATTGGATGAGTTGAAAAAACAACGCAATGAATTAGCGCATACAATTAATGCACCCAAGTATAATATAAACTGGCGCAAAAGTATTGAAACAATAATAAATCTGACGGCACAATATTTAGGTTATAATCCGCAGGATTTGAATGTTTACAAAGAGATAAATGCGGATTTATTGGAAATATTAAAAAAAGCATTGAATTAGCAATAATAATTGAACATTGACAATTGAATATAATAAGTTGCAAGGAGGTTAAATGAGCAGTTTATATTTAACTGAAGAAGGAAGCAATATAAGCATAAAAGATAATAGGCTGATAATAAAAAAGACGAATGAAACCTTAAAAGAAATATCAATTGAAAAAGTTGATAATATTGTACTAATAGGAAATACTCATTTAACCTCTCCTTTAGCAACCGAATTATTAAAAAGAGAAATACCCGTAAGCTGGTTATCTTCAACAGGGAAATTCTATGGTCGATTAGAACCTACAACATCAATAAACATAGAAAGACAAAGAGAACAATTTAGAAGAAGTGATGATGAAAAATTCTGTTTGAATTTGGCAAAAACATTCATAATAGGAAAAATTAAAAACTCACAGGTTGTTTTAAGACGATATAACAGAAATTTTGACAATAAAGAAGTAGAAGAAATCATAGAAG
Organism: Candidatus Gastranaerophilales bacterium; assembly: GCA_947631645.1. Taxonomy (GTDB): domain Bacteria; phylum Cyanobacteriota; class Vampirovibrionia; order Gastranaerophilales; family Gastranaerophilaceae; genus Avigastranaerophilus. Next base: position 13,320 of record CANRMD010000028.1, on the reverse strand, counting down.
AATTAAAAAGATACGCAAGAAAAACTGATGAAGCGGAAAATATAGAACAATTGCTGGGATATGAGGGTAATGCTTCTAAAATATATTTTAAAGGACTGGGGCAGATGGTAAGAAGCGAATTTTATTTTAATAAAAGAACGAGAATGCCGCCAACAGATAAATTTAATAGTTTATTGAGTTTAGGTTATACATTACTTTTGTATGAAATATATACAGCAATAACAAATAAAGGATTAAATCCATATTGCAGTTTTTTGCATAAAATACGAAAAGGACACCCTGCCTTAGCAAGTGATTTAATGGAAGAATGGCGTTCAACCATTATAGATAGCTTGGTTATGAATTTAGTTCAAAATAAAATAATAACACCGGATGATTTTAATCCTCAAGAAGAAAATGGCGCAGTCTATCTTACAAAAGAAGGATTAAAAAAATTTATAATGAAATTTGAAGAAAAATTAAAACAGCATAACAGCTATTTAACCTATGTTGATTATCCTTTAAGTTTTAGAGAATCAATACAGTTTCAAGCAGGGTCTTTGGTAAAAGCAATAGAAAATAATGAAGCGGAAATATATAGAGCAATATTGATAAGGTAAAAATGGAAGAAAATATTGAACTTTGGTATATAGGCGGAAATTCAAAAGAATACACGTTTGAAGAATATGAGGTTTTGTCAAAGGTGGGAAATAGAACATATTTAATAGTAATAATTTATGATGTGGTAGATAATAAAAGGCGCTACAGAATAGCAAAAACATTAAAAGGATATGGACAGTGGGTGCAAAGAAGTGCATTTGAATGCCATTTGACAATGAGTAAGTATGAAAAAATGCTGAAAGAAATAAAGCCCCAATTTGATTTTGAAGAAGATATGCTAAGAGTATACAGATTAACAGGACAGGCGGAAATAAAAACTTTTGGAAAAATAGAAATGACCGAAGAAGAAGATACAATAATAATTTAGCGTCGGATAGGCAAAAGAAAGAAAAAACTTGCAAATGCTCATAAAATCAAAAACAGCCCCGCACCTTGTGCGGTAAGTAAAAAAGGGGGAAATTGGATGAATAAATTAATAAAAAATATAAAAAATATTTCTTCGACGCAAAATATGGAGTATAATGAAAATAGACAAGGGATTAAAACTAACGCATTAGTTTTAGTCTCACTCCGTTAGGAGACGAAAACAAACATTTACGCCATGTTCAGTTTTTACAACTTGATTAGTTTTAGTCTCACTCCGTTAGGAGACGAAAACAATTCATTAAATCGCTATCGGATAACATCTCAATAATTAGTTTTAGTCTCACTCCGTTAGGAGACGAAAACAACTTTTCAATAACTATAAATTTGTAATTTTCTTTATTAGTTTTAGTCTCACTCCGTTAGGAGACGAAAACTTGAACCCGAAAACCTTTGCCTTACAAGGCATGGCATTAGTTTTAGTCTCACTCCGTTAGGAGACGAAAACCTTCGCAAGCGTCGGCACATTTGAAACCAAATTGTTTTATTAGTTTTAGTCTCACTCCGTTAGGAGACGAAAACCATTGGTTGTTTTGATTTTGATTACTCATTTTTAATTAGTTTTAGTCTCACTCCGTTAGGAGACGAAAACGTCGATACCGTTGTATTTAAGCATGCCGACCTCACATTAGTTTTAGTCTCACTCCGTTAGGAGACGAAAACATGACTTCGTTTAGGGCATTTACACAGTCGATACCATTAGTTTTAGTCTCACTCCGTTAGGAGACGAAAACTCTTGCAATGCTTTAATTCTATCTTGATACTTCATTAGTTTTAGTCTCACTCCGTTAGGAGACGAAAACGCTTGAGCGGTATTTGTCAAGCATTCAAGCTGTTTTTATTTAGTTTTAGTCATCTTCGTTTCACTACGAATACAGGCTCACACGCTTCGCCCCAGCTTAGCGGTTCTCTTTGTATCACTCCGTTAGGAGACGAAAACTGTTCAATGTCTAAAGCATTGTCAAATGAGGGTTTTATTAGTTATAGTCACACTCCGCTTACGCTATGGATACAGGCTCACGCGCTTCGCCTTAGCTTAGCGGTTCACTTTGTATCACTCCGTTAGGAGACGAAAACGAACTTGAATCTCTAAAACTCTCTATCAGAGATTGAAATAAGATAAAATATTTTAAGGTTTCGTAAAAAATTTCTAATAAGTCCGATTTTGACGCATAAAAATGTTAAACTAAAATTAGAATTTATGAAAAGAGGTTCATATATGTTCGATTTTTTAATGGATCTGTTAGCAGGATTTGCCTTAATCAATTTGTTATACGGAGATGACGATGATGACACCGAAAATGATGACTAAAGTTTTCTTAATGAAAGTTTCTGAAACTCAACAATTATAGAAGCCAAGCAGTAAACCTATAAATAAACCGACTAGTAACTGTTTCATATTTATCTCCTTTACATATTATATAAAATTAATCAGAATGTTTTAGAGCTTCAAATGTAAAATATATTTCAAGATATTCATCGGTAAAACCTTTTGGAAGTGGTTTAAAGGGGGCTGTCAGTTTTATTGCTTCAATACAAGATGAATCAATCCTTTCTATCCCTGATGATTTTTCTATAACAGGCACACCCAATAAACTTCCATCTTTTGATATTTTAAATCGTGTTGCGACTAATTTAACTTTATCCGGATTGCTTTCTTCTATATTTTGCGGAAATGACCAATTCCTTTTAATTCGCTCTTGCGAATCCCTCATATATTCATCCAATTCGCTTATTGCTACACCTTTATATACATCTTTATTGTTTTCTTGAGGTTTTTTTTGTGTAAGGCTTGAATTTTGAGGGATTTTTATTGTTTTTTCATCCTCAAAATTCGCTTCTAATATTTCGCTATCGGTATTGTTTGTTTTGGTATCATTATTATTGGTCGGTTTTTCTAATTGAGGTTTTTTATCATCGGTGAAATTTGCTTTATCTGAATCATTATTTCCTTTAAATATTGATGATGCAGATATCACAGCCCATATTATAAGTAAAATAACTACTCCTTTTAGAGCTTGGATTATTTTTACCGTTCCGGAACTAACAAAGCCAAACACTTTTTGAGAATTTTTCATATCGCTATCTATAAATAATGACAAAACGAGTTTTAATAGCGATTTAAGCAAATCTAAAATTTTGCCTAAAATTGTGCCCGATGAACAGTATGGAGTTTGAACAAGACGGGAAAAATTGTTATTTTGGCGGTTAAATTGATTATATTGTTCTTCCTGTGCTTGTCTTTCGGCTTCAATTTGTGCGGAAGTCTTACCTGTGAATGTTCGACCGTTTTTTTCAAAATACCCCGCCATAAATCCCGCATCATATTCGGGACCATGATTATATGTATAATCATATTGGCTCCATTTAAAGCCATCTTCATACCCTTTTTGATATTCAACGCTGTTATTATGTATATCCAAAATTTATCTCCTTATTTAATTACAATTAAAAATATATGTTATTGATACAGAACTGTTATCAATCTCTTTAGGAAAAGCTATAAACGGTGAACTTTCTTTTAGTGTTTTTATTGCAAGATTATCTATTTCATTGTTTCCAGATGAATTTATAATTTCATAAGAATCCAATTGCCCATTCTTTAATACCTTAAATTTTATTTTTATATCTTGGATATTAGACACTGTTAAAGGAAGTTTTGTTTGCCAATTATTGTTGATATTTTTTGTTATTTCATTAAGATATTCTTTTTTAATTTCATCAATATTTTTTGATGTGCTTAGTTGTTGAGGCGAGGAAACATCACTTTTGTTATTTTGCTCCGTAATGACATTTTGTTCATTTTTTTGTTCAATAGAGGGCTTTTTATTATCATTAGAATCCATATTGTCGTTATAAAATCTTGAATAAAAAATAAGCAATACTATTGCGATAATTAAATATACAATGCTTTTTTTGGGCTGAGGAAGGGATTTTTGGGGAATAAATTCCAAAATTATTCCTAATATAATTAATGCGCCCGTATAATCAAAAGAAATGTTGGGGTTACAAAAAGATGATAAAACACCGCCAACAATAAGTCCTATTAAAATTGGTTTTAGGGCAAATTTAAACAATAATTTTATCATCAATTTAGTTATGGAGATTGCCGCTTCAATAAATGCACCAATGAAATCTCCTATTGTTCCATAGCTGCCTTTTGGCCATTCAATGCAAAATTTTGTGAATTCTTTTGCGCGAAACCATTTTGGAAAATCAACAAAATATTCCATTTCCAAATTAGGATTCGGTGATGAATCATATTGCTCATTCATATAATCAAATGCACTGCTTGTACGTGCAAGTTCATAGCCGCCTTGCATTAAGGTTATATATATTTTTTTTATCCAAAGAGCTCTGTTAACAAGAGCCATTCTATCCATTGTTCCGTCTTTATAAGTTATTTTAATACCAAAAAGAAAGCCATCTTTTTCAATATTTACAATGTCGTCAAAATATACTGTATGGGTTAATTGCTTGGCTGAATACTCGTCATTTTCAAAATAAAGTGAATCAGAATAAATATATAATCTTCCACTTATTGTTCCTTGATATTGTATCCAAGCAACAGTTTCCATAATCGGATTTTGATAATTGACATTTTGCACTATTGGCTGTGTTTGGGTATTTTGAAGAGTATTTATATTTGTGTTTGGATTTGTATTTATGGTATTTGTCGGCTGTGTATTTTGGGGTTGCGGAATTTGCACGTTTTGTTGAGAGGGTTTAATGGGCTTATGGTTTTTTCGATTATTATTTTTTGCTTTTTGGGGCGAATTTTGGTTTTTATTTAGTTTTACTTTATTTTCCCAAGGTTTATAGCCAAATTGGTTTTTAATTTCGCACCAGATACATCTTCCTTTTTTATTGTAAAAATGAGTTTCATCACCGCATTGAACCAAATTATCCATTTGCACTTTTAGCGCTTCAATCCAATCTTTTGCACTCGGACGAATGACATCAATTTCATCGCTAAAGGCTTTTTCAAACAGTTCTTTTATTTTATCATCAAGCGAATCATAGATTATTTGAAACATTTCACTTGGAAGGGGCGGTTTGATACCTTCTTGTTTCGCTTTTTTGCCGAAAGCAAAATATCCGCCCTCTATTGCTTTAACAACTTCTGATGGCCCTCCTAATGTTGCATAGGGATGTTTTCCGAGCATCAAAAGCTGATATATAATTACAGCCAAACCGAAATTATCATTGTTTTGCGTTCTTACTACATTGTACAAATTTTTGCCGTGGAGCTCGGGTGGGAAATATTCAGGCTTGCTTACGGTGCAGAGAAATTTATCGTCATTTGTGATAATTTGAAACGAATCACAATCGATACAATAGACAATGCCGTTGTTGTTAAAATTTGTGATGCCTGCATTCTGTGCTATTGTTCTGTTACCGATTAAAAAGTTGCTTTCGTTTATATCTCCTATTACTACCCCTTTTTCATGCAGAACCTGTACCGCTATTGCAAGATTATATGCGACATTGACCAAATATTTCCAGTTGTTATCAAGAAATTTTTCTTTTCTGTCTACATCCGCCATCAGTTGATGAAGTACGTTACAGTGCTCAATTTTGTTCATTATAAAACCGACGGGAAAGCCTTTTGAATAGACAATTTGTTGAGGCCAGCCGGCTCTTGCCACAATCTCGTCGTCGCACAAGTCGCACATTGCTTGAATTTTACTCATCAAAATTTCATAGTTTTGTTTATTGCTTCTTTTTTTGTTATTATATATTTTAACGACCAAATTAGGGCGTCCTTCTATATCATATACGTCACCTTCGCCGCCGGATTTTGGATTTCCCATAATTTGAATTATGTTTCCGTCTTTGTCAGTCAGTTTTTTTATTGCCATTACTTATTCCGTTTATTTATGTTAGTTATATCCGTTAGGGTTGTAAGAAGCACCTTTTCCGAGGTTACATCGTTCGCAAAGAGTTCTTAGATTAGATAATTCAGTTTTTCCACCCTTTGAAACAGGGATTATATGATCAACATGGAGCTTCATTCCGTCTTTTGCACTTGCCCCGCATATGACACATCTGTGATGATCCCGATTTAAAACTTGATAGCGTAATTTATCTGTCATCAAGGAACGCTGGTATTTTGCCGATTGCTTATATTCTATTACCTTGGCACATTCATTGCAATAATATAATATATTATTTGAATTAATACTACATCTTTTACTATAGCGGTTTTGTCCTTTCGGACTTGTGTATGAAACACAAAGCTCTATTATAAATTCAAGCGGAGGATGTAATCTGTTTTTTTTAAACTCCGCCCGTTCAATTTTTTGAAATAAATTAACGCTTATAAAAGAATTTCTGCTTAACGATTCATAATCAAAATTGTTGTTTAAGAGATTGTTAAGCTCGTTTTGATAGATATTATAATATTTTTTGTTATGGTTTAAATCATTGATTAAAGCATTGTATCTGTCTAAATTTTCACTTATCATTGTCATAAAATAACTATCTTTATTGAAATTATCGTATTGTTGTTTACAGGTGCAGTTTTGGTGATATTTTTCAAAAGGCAAAAAGGGTTTAAATATTGTTTTATATTTGTTGTTGACGTTTAGAAGGTTTTGTAACAGAATACTGTTTTGCTTGACATATTTAACGCTTTTTTGATAATAAGCATAAATAATTATAAGAACTGTTAAAATGGTGATTATAATTGAAATGTTCATAATTTCTCAGCTAATCCTTTGATTCTTTTGAAATTATTTCATTTGTATTTTTGCCAACCAAAGAAATAACAGCTAAAGTTTTATCGTCATCCGTTCTTTGATTAACTCTTTCGCATGATAAAAATTCCGATATAAAATCTGATATTTCTTTGTTGTATCCTATTGAATTTGAATCTTCAAGCATTGCAAAAATCGGATTGAAAAAATTGAAGTGAGGTTTTTTGTTTTTGAAATCAAATGCAATTAATTCAATCCCGTCTGTGTGCATAATTAGTCTTTCTGTCATAGATGTATCAAATTTAAACATAAATTGTTCAAAAATATTTTTGTCGGTTGCAAAAAATGTTGTGTTTAAATACTCGCCGTTTTGGGGCAAAAATACGCAATCTAAATTTTCTTTATCACCTTTTGCAATAAGTCCGTCGCCGATTTGAACAAAAATATTGCCTTTTTCACTCAAAACAGAAAACAAAAGGGTTGCCGCAAATTCTCTGGGGGAATCAATGTGCATGATTTTTGCAGTTCTTAAGATAACTTGTTGAAACAGTTTAAACCAATCAAAGACTATATTTCGGTCTAAGGATGTTATGTCATTATTTTTTAAATAAGCAATAGCTTGTTTTATAAACAATTTGCATATATATTTTGAGGAACTGTCAGAATATTTTGCACTCCCTGCACCGTCAGAAACTGCACAAAAAAGATACGGAGAATTATTTATTTCTTCTTCTTTTATTAAACAATAGTCTTGTTTTGCAATTTGTGATTTTATATGAGAAGTTCCTATTTCAGAAGCATACGCATATTTCCATTTTGAAATATGCGTATTGCTTGAATCGAAAGGACACGAATTTTTATCTTTATTCTCATTATCTTTGTCAAAAGACGGATTCATTTTTAATCCTCAGACCAACCGTCAATAGGAGGAAGAGCAACTGTTTCACCGATTGTTGAGCTTGAGCGGGAAGTTGCTGAATCTGCAAGCCATTTGAATAATTCTGAAAATTTCATACCGCTTAATTTTTTCGGCGGTCTGTTTGGGGTGCATATTTGACTTAATGCTTCCATATCAACATCATCACCTACACCTATCGCGAAAAATGAAAATTTCTTTTCATGTGCTCCGTTATGTACTATATCTACAATTTCCCTAAATGCACGTGAATCATATTCGAGAGGATTGCCTTCTTGATCTGTCGGTGAGCCGTCCGTAATTAACACAATCCAGGGTCTGTAATAGAATACTCCTGCTGATTTATATTGGCTTTTTCGAGCTTCGATAATTTCATAGGCTTTTTTAATAGCATCGCACATATTAGTGACACCATCGGCTTCAATGTTAGTCGGATTATATTCTCTTGCGCTAACAAAACCTTCAGTCAACGGTCTGGCATCTGTATCAAAAGCAATTACACCTAATTCAACACGTTTTGATGCCAGTTCATTTTTTAATAATTCTTGTTTAAATAATTTTAAACCGTTATTTAATTCCTGAATAGGTTCGCCATACATAGAACTTGAAGAATCGACAAGAATAATATATGGACATCTGGGTTCAGGATTCTCAACAAATTCAATTAAGGAATATTGTTTTTTATCACTTTCGCTTTTATAAGGCAATTGTTCGTACATTATTCATTCTCCTTTTGTTAGTCATTTGCAAAATTTTATTTATAAAATAATTCTAATTTATGGTTGCGACCCTTGTCAAGCAAATCCGCATCCCTCCGTAATTATTCCCTAATACCATTGGGGATAATAGAAATGCTTTGCTTCTTGTATTGATTTAAAACATGGCGTTTCACTTCCTTCACCGCCATCGGGGATAGGTTCATAGCTATATCCGTTTGAGCTTTTTTGCATAATTTTATGATGTCCGACATAAGAACCGATGGGAGTATAAAGAACATATCTATAACCGTATGCAGGGCTTTTTTTATCATAAATTGCAACAATTTTTTCGCTGGCATCAAAATTTCTATCTGCATAGCTTTCATAATGAGGAGTAACAAGAATAGCTCTACCTTTTAAATCTTCTGTTTTTTGTTGTTGTTTTCCGCTACTGCGATATATATCAGACACCATATTTGCATCATAAGCAAAAACACAACAAGAACAAAATAATACTAAATATAAAATAATGATTTTAAACATATTCCCCCTGTACTAATTGTAAAAATAATAAGTATCAATTCTTTTCTTCTTTTAATGACTGTTTGCACATCTCGATATATTCATCCAGAACTTTATATTCGGGGTCTGCTTTCTTGGATTTTTTGTAATACTTCATCGCGTCTTTAAAAAGCTTATGCAAATGTTTTATATATCCGATGTTGCCTAAGGCTGCTGCCTTATAGTAAGATTGCGTGTCCAGTTCCAATACCTTGTAATAATTTAAAAGAGCTTTATCAAATTCATCTAAACATCTGTAGCAGTCTGCAATTCTTAAATAGCAAATATCAGAACAAAAGTCCATTTCTATTGACTTCGTAAAGTCTTCAATAGCAAGCTCATATTCACATAAATTATTATAGCGAATTGTTCCTCTTAAGTAATATGCTTCTGCCATATCATCAGAATCAAGCTCTATCGCTTTATCGAGATAAAACGTATCTTTAGTTCTGATGTTTTGTTTAAATAGTATATAGCCTGTGTTTAAAGATGTTCTTGCATCATTTGGATTTAGTGCCATAGCTGTTTTAAAGTCAGTTAATGCTCTTTTGTAGTCTTTTAATTGAAATCTGCAAAAAGCTCTTTGGATATATGCACGCTCAAAGCTCTTATCAAGCTCGATAACTTTATTGTAATCTTTGATAGCTTCCTTATAGTTTTGGGTTATTTGCTTATCATAACCTTGTTCAAAGTAATCTTTTGCTTCCATGTGCCACTCCTTATATACGAATTAGTTTAAAGTCAGGTGCCGACCCTTGTCAAGTTGAACAAAATTGAATTATGCAAAAAATTTAAATTCAGTAAAAGAAATTATTGAATTGTTAACAACTAAAGTTAGGAAACAGTATATTTTGAGTTTAAAAAAGCCAAATGTACTAACAAAATCTTTTCAATATCGCATTTACAGATATACATAATATTAATTTCTATAAGACTAATAGATTTTCCTGTAAAAAAGATAATAAATTTTAATTGGCAAAATCTTCTTGCGTTATATATGGATTGGTGTGCAACAAAAGTATTGAAGGTGCTATAAGAAAAGTAAAAGCTCAAGAAAAAGCTAAAGAACTTCAAGATAAAGTTTATGCTAAAATGCTTGCAGATATAGAAGCTAATGAAAAAGATGAATAAATTAAAACAGCATTTGAACCCTGTTTGAATATAATTTGAAAACTGATTTAACTCTGTTAATTTAATTTTATTAAATTTGCATGATGCAAAAAGATGTATTAATTTTGTGTTAGAAGAAATAAAAAATAAAAATTATTTATTTGCATAATTTATAAATTTCACCAATAATGGAGTTATGAATGACAAAGAATTTATATCAATCAAAGATGCTTCTAAAATTTTAGGAGTAGATATAACTACTCTCGTTAAATGGGACAAAACTGGAAGGTTGAAATTCATAAAAAACCATCTGAATAAAATACCTTCAAATAAAATTGATTTTCATATTAATAAATATTGCCATTTCTTTAATAAAAATATACACAAATTGCTATTCAAAGAGTACTTATCTGAAGGAATGATGACCCTAATAAACGATAGAGGAGAGCCTCAAAGTACTTTTATGATAGTGCATTTTTTAAAAACATATAACTTATTAATAAGTATATTTAGACTATGCAGTCCAGCGTTAGGGATGACATTTCCGGATGAAGCAAATATATTACATAGAAGTCTTTTTGAACATATTGCAAATTTTTTATATATTTACTCACAAGATTCACATGAAAAAATCGATAATTTATAGATTTTTTGATTACGGAACAAATGTAGCACAACATAAATATGTTATTGATTATTATAAAAACATACAAGAATATAGAGGTATAGATGATGAAGGTATTAAAATATTAACCAATGAAGTACAAGAATATTTAGAAAAATACAAAGTAATAGGTTGTTTAGAAAAGTATAAAGAGTTATATCATACTAAAAATACAAATACATGGCATGGATTAAATACAAGAGAATTTTATAAGCAGATATACAATAACTTACCTTGCGGAAAAACTTTTATTTTCTACAAGAAATTTTATACAGATGCAAATGCTTATGTTCATTGCAATTTAATGGATTATGTAAATGAAGAAGGTATAATTGTTGGAAATATCCATAAAGAAGATACTCTAAAAGTAACTCATCATTCTGTTTTTATGACGTTAGGATATATGGAAGGATTCTTTAATTTAATTGGTATCAATATCAGAGAAAAATATGCTAAATTATTTGATGATTTTGATATTTTATGCACTAATTACTATAAATTTATAGGAAAAATTGAAACTAATAATCAAGGCAAGTAATATATACTTAAGTGCTTTGTTTTATGCCCTGTATTAATTTACAAAATTCTTCCATAGATGATTTATTAAAAAAGACTATAGGCAAAGAAATATAATTATCTGAAACTATTTCTAAAACCCAAGAGTTAATTTTATAAATTTTATTATTTATTTTATATCTTTTACTTGGTGAGCCATCTTTGTTTACGTGTTCATATGATGTTTCTAATATTTCTGAGTCTTTTGGAGGATTCATTAACCAAGTAGTCGTATTTGTACTTCTGTAATCAATTTCCTCGTAAGGAACTAAAAAGACATTATCTAATCCATAAAACAATATGCCTTTTTCAATAAAAAACAATTTATAGTCTTCAATTTTTATATACGGTACAAAAGATTTTATTATAGGATTTAATTTTCCTTTGCCGTATTGTATTTCACATAGCGAGTTTGCATTGTATATAATTGTATTATCGGAAAATTTATCCATAGTCTCTGCATATTTCTTTATGTAAAAATTCGGACTTATCTTAAATTCGAGTTTAGAAATTTTTTTAAAATAATAAATTAAATGAAAAACATTTATTAACCAGAAGAAAGGACAAATAAAACCTAATATAAAAACAAAACAACCTGCACACCCCGGAATTATCTGGTTCCTATAAAATTTTTCAAGCTAGGGCAATGACCATTCTTCTTTTTTGTCAGTAAAATATTCATATTCGCTATCTATTTTTATAATTGAATATGTATCATTATTTTCTTCATATTGATTTGAAAAATCTTTTTCGTTATCCGTGTTTTTGCAATTTGAAGAATTTAATTTTTTTCTGTAATAAATTCCTCCTCGTCCAGCATTAAGATAAGTTCCTCTTGAATTATGACTAATTCTAAAGCCTTTAATGCCATAAGATATCCCCAAACCACTTTTGGATAAATTTAAACGAACACCTCCTATTTTTTTGCTTTTTCTAAATCCAAAACCCATATATAAATTCCTTAAAGCTATAGTACTATAAATTACTATTTGTATGGTATAATTATTTTCAAAATATGGCAAATTTACAAGTTAAAAATTCAATAAAGAGCTTTTTATATAATAAAATTGTTAATTATTTATTAATAGCATTAATTTTATTTAATGTTATTTGTTTGGGGCTGGAGACAGATAAAAATATTTATTTAACATACAAAGTTATTTTTCAAAAGGTTGAATTATATTCTGTCATTATATTTACTGTTGAATACTTTTTAAGACTTATAACAATTGACAAATTAAAGGATATATTTAAACCTTTAATGCTTATTGATTTATTTGCGATATTACCTTTCTATTTCCCGCTAATAGGATTAGATTTAAGAATCTTAAGGATATTTCGCTTACTTCGAATTTTAAGAATGTTTAAATTGGCTCGATATTTTGAAGCCCTGCAAATGATAGGAAAAGTTATAGCAAAGAAAAAATATGAATTAATAAGCATTTTTGGAGTTCTTTTATTATTAATGTTTATTAGTTCATTTTTAATGTTTTATGCAGAAGCTGATTCTCAACCTAATGCTTTTCATAACATTTTAGATACTTTTTGGTGGTCATTAGTAACATTCACGACTGTCGGATACGGAGATGTGTATCCGATAACTCCGTTTGGCAAAATTTTATCAGGAATTATAGTTTTAATTGGAATAATGTTGTTTGCCTTGCCGACAAGTATTTTAACGGCTGAATTTTTAAATGAATATTCTATCAAAAAACAAGACTAAAGGGAAAACTATATGGACATAAATACAAAAATAAATATTATATCAAGCATAATAATTCCATTGGTTGGAATGTTCTGTGGAGCGATAGGCTTTTATATTGGTATTTTTAAAGAAAGAAATGATACAAAATGGAAGGAAAATAGAGAAGCTGTACAATGTGCTTATGCATGTTGCGAAGAACTAAAGCGTAGTGTTAATAAAAATATCCCTTTGAATATAAATTTAATAGGAAATTTAAAAAATAAATGGTTTAATATAAAAGATAAAAAAACTAGAGACAAAATATTTAACATTATTGAAACCGGTATTATAGATTCAACTACCGGTAGCTATTTAAAAGATAAAGCAATTGAATTAGTTAAACAAATAGA
>CANRMD010000027.1 GCA_947631645.1 Candidatus Gastranaerophilales bacterium | reverse complement strand
GGTTTTTCAGGCGGTTGGGATTCTATGTGCCTTTTAGATATTATGAATAAACTTTCAAAAGAGTATGGTTTTTTACTTGTGGCAGCTCATTTAAACCATAATTGGAGAGGAAAAGAATCAGAAGCAGAAAAAGAACGCTGTCTTGCTTTTTGCGAAGAAAATGATATAACATTTATCTCTGATACTCTTGATCCTGATACAAAACCTTCAGAACTTGTTGCAAGAGAAATGAGATATGATTTTTTTAAACGATGTGCCGAAGAATTTGAAGCGGATGCTATTTTGACAGCTCATACAAAAAGTGATAATGCCGAAACTATTTTGTACAGAATTATAAAAGGTACAGGCTTGAACGGACTTGAAGGTATTAGAGAAATTCGCGATTTGGGCGGGTTTAAGGTTATAAGACCTATTCTTAACTTTTCAAGAAAAGATATTGAAGACTATTGTATTAAAAATGAGTTATACCCTAATAATGATTCAAGCAATGCGAATACAAAATATGCAAGAAATAATATCAGACACAATATCATGCCCGCAATAAAAGTAATAAACCCTAATATTGAGAACTCTTTAATTACTCTTGCTGAAATTGCCGCGGGAAATAATAAAGTTATAAATGAATTAATGCAAAATATTGAAAACCAAATAACAATAGGTGATAAGTGGCTTACTCAAAATTTTTTGATACTTAATTCCGCAATAAAACAGCATTTTGTTTATAAACTGCTTGTTAAAAATGATTTAGAACCGAGTTTTATTAAAATTCAGGAATTAATTAATTTTATAAGCGAAAATCAAAAATCCAAAACCGGCAAAACTCTTTCAGTTACAAACGATAAATGGCTTTTTGTTTCTCATAAATATACTTACTTTATTAATGAAGAACATTATAAAAAAATAGAAGAAATAATAGATGTAAAGGACGCAGGCGAGTTTAATTTCGGGGAATATAAGGTTATAATTGAAAAAACTAAAGAAAAAATAGAAAAGTTTCCAAAAGCAAGCAGTTACAGTGCTTTTGTAGATTTAAGCAAAATAAATTTTCCGTTAACAATAAGAACAAGACGTAATGGTGATATAATTCAGCCTTTTGGAATGCAAGGCAGAATGAAACTGAAAAAGTATTTTATTAACAAAAATATACCCGAACATGATCGTGATAAAATTATACTTCTATGTAAGGATAATGAAGTCCTTTGGGTTGCCGGTATCGGTTTAAGCGAAAAATTAAGAACACTTGAAACCCCAACCCACAAACTTTATTTAGAAAAACAGGAACATAAAAATGCTTGATAAAGATAAAAATAAATTAAAAATTTTAATTACCGAAACTCAAATTCAGGAAAAATTAAAAGAACTTGCCGAAAAAATAGAAACTAACTTTGATAAAGATGAAGACATATATGTTATATGTGTTTTAAAAGGTTCTGTTATGTTTTGTGCCGATTTGGTTAAACATATTCATCGTAATGTTCAAATGGAATTTATAAGGATATCAAGTTACGGAAACGAAACAAAATCTACAAACAATCTTCAGGCTATAGACTTAACTCTTCCTAACTTAAACGGAAAAAATGTTTTAATAGTTGAAGATATTATTGATACAGGGCTTACGGCAAGATTTTTGACCGATTTATTTAAAATAAAACATGAACCCAAAAAAGTTCTGTTTGTTTCGCTGTTAAACAAAAGATGTGCCCGAACAACAGATATCGAACCTGATTTGTACGGGTTTGAAATAGATGATAAATTTGTAGTCGGTTTTGGTTTGGATTATAAAGGCTATTTTAGAAATCTGCCTTATATAGCATATTTCCCTGATTAATACCACCAATCATCTTTAACATATACATTTTTAAACTGAAAGAATATAAACCCGAGCCGTTCTTTAAAAACCTTTTTTGATTTTGAATAATTAACTTGTGCTTCTTGAAGCATAGTTGTGTATTTATTCAGCATAGATTTTAGATTTTTAATGTCGAGTTCCAG
This sequence comes from Candidatus Gastranaerophilales bacterium, assembly GCA_947631645.1. Lineage (GTDB taxonomy): Bacteria > Cyanobacteriota > Vampirovibrionia > Gastranaerophilales > Gastranaerophilaceae > Avigastranaerophilus. The sequence goes on along the minus strand of CANRMD010000027.1, from coordinate 23,922 downwards.
CTCTAAATCTAATTCTAACTTAGAATTCATTCACTACCCCAAATATATTATTATATTACCTTACTTTTATATAAAGTATTTTTAATTAAATAAATTTCTTATATTAAAAAAAATGTTACAAAGATTAATTATTCTTGTTCGATATTTTCAAGAGCGATATTTTTTAATTTTTTCTCAATTTTTCTGTTCCAAGGTAAATCTTGCCTGAAAATATATTCATAACCGGTAACTTCACCTTTAGAAAATGAAGCAAGCTGTTCGTCACAAAGCTGTTCAAATTCTTTTTGAATTTTTTGAGTAAATTCGTGCCTGTCAAACTTACAGTTTTCTTTGGTAATAATAATAGGTTCACCGACTTGAGCTAAGCATTCGGGTCTGTCTTCACGCAAGAAAGTATAATTAACCGCAAGCGGAATAAGATTAACGCCTCCGTGCTGTTTAGCTACGTTTTGAGCAATATAAGCAAGCCCTGTTTGGAACTCAATAGGTCTATAGTTTGGCGGTTTAACAATACCTTGAGGAAATATCCAAAACCCCAAATCAGGCTCTTTAAGATTATCAACAATGTATTTTAAAGAAATCATAGCTGCCTGAGCAGAAGCCTTATTGACGGGGAATGCTCCTATAAAAGAAAATAAAGGAAATCTGTTCATTTCTTCAATCATCATACGAGGTTTTACTTTGAATGCTCTACGCATAAGGTTATAACCTACAATCCCGTCCCACCAATTCATATGAGGTGCGTAAATAATACTGGGGAAATTTTTATCACGTTTTTCATTAAATGCTTCAAGGTTTTTTATTCTTAAAGCATAAAATCTGTGGCTTAACATTCTAAAAAATACTCTGTCGGCAATCCAAGTCCAAAAAGCGTAGTTATGAGCTTTTCTAAACTTTTCTTTCCTGTTTCTCAGCCTTGTTGGCGGAATATCGGAGTATAATTTTTCTGTTTTTTGCATTTTTTAACCCCAGACCATTTTGATTATATCACTTTTTCAAAATTTTTAATCAAATATTTCCTTTACACTTAATGATTTTAAACTTTTCATATCATCAAGCTTTTTGTATATTGATACAACCGGACTTTTATCATTTGAAAATACTTTAGCAGTAACTTTAATGCTTTCTGCATCGTCATCAATAGTTTTATGGTTATAATCAATAACTTCAGGGAAAATACCTATAAACTTATTATAAATTCCCTCATATTCATCATATTTGCAGACAAATGAAATTTTAACTTTCCTAAGGTGTTTAAGATTTTTAGGCATTATTTTAAATTCAAAAATTCTAATTAAAACAAGAATAGCAACTGCAAGAACGGTAGATACGACAGCAATATTAATATAACCGCAGCCGCAAGCCATACCGATAGCAGCTACAATCCATAAAGTTGAAGCGGTTGTAAGACCCGTAACGGTCAAACCCTGTCTTAGAACCGTACCTGCACCGATAAAACCGATACCTGTAATTATTTGTGCTGCGACTCTGGCAGGATCTCCCATCGGATAAAGGCTAACAGCCGTTGAAAAACCGTATATGGAAAGTATTGTAAATATACAAGAACCTAAACAAACCATTATTTGAGTTCTTAAACCCGCTGATTTATTTGTTATTTCTCTTTCAAAACCTATTATAGAGCCCAATATTATGGAAACTAAAATTCTTATTAAAATATCCGCATTCTCAATTTGAAAATAATGTAGAAAATCGTGCATAAGTTTTATCTTTCTTTACTGTTAGGGTCAATCGCATCTCTAATTGTATCACCAATTACGTTAAATGCTAAAACCGCAACAAAAATTAAAAAACCGGGCATCAATAACCACGGACGCGAAATAATATTAATAAACTCCTGAGCTTCTTTAAGCATATTTCCCCAGCTTGCGTCAGGCTGTTGTATACCTAAGCCCAAAAAGCTCAAACCTGATTCCGATAATATATAAGACGGAACACTTAGGGTCATTGCAACTATTACATAACTCATAGTCTGAGGCAGAATATGATGTATAATTGTTCTCATATTTGAAGCTCCCATAGCTTCAGATGCAATAACAAATTCTTTCTTTTTGATTGATAAAACCATTCCTCTTACAACCCTTGAAAAACCTGCCCAGCCTATAAGTGCCAGTATGACAACAATAAGAGCAAACCTTTGAGAACTTGTCATATTTGACGGCAGTATCGCCGCAAGGATTATTAATAAATAAAAACTTGGAATAGACATTATGGCTTCTGCTGTTCTCATCATAATAAAATCGGTTTTTCCGCCTAAATATCCCGAAATTCCTCCGTAAAGCATTCCTAAAGGGAATGATATTAATAATGCTAAAAAGCCAATTGTCAAAGATATTTGTCCGCCGTATAACAGCCTTGAAAAATTATCCCTTCCGTTTATATCCGTTCCTAAAAGATATAATTCTCCTCCTTTTTCAACATCATAAAAATGTCTTTTTAACGGTATTATTCCCCAAAGTTTATATTTTTCTCCTTTTGCAAAATATTTGACTTTATACTTGTGGGTTCTATCTTCAACGTATTTTGTTTCGAAATTTTCTTTATCGAAATACCTTATATAGTTATAAGTGTATGGTAAAGAGAGTTCGCCTTGCTCGTTAATAATATAAATTTTAGACGGCGGGCAGTATGATTTATTTCTGTTGGAGTATTCTTTTGTGTAAGGGCTTATAAAAGAAGCTAAAAATACTAATAAATAAAGAAACACAAGTACAAAAAACGCATAACGTGCAAATTTATCTTTTAAAATACTCTGTAAAATATTTTCATTTCGTATGGAATTAAATTCGGGGAGCTTTGCCATTAAACAGCCTCCACTCTCGGGTCAACTATTTTTAAGAGGATATCTGCCAAAAGATTACCTATAACAAGCATTATTGTACCAATCATTAAAGAAGCCATAACAAGGTTAATATCAGATTTCATAACCGCTTCAAGAATTAATCTGCCAAGCCCGGGGTATTGAAATACATATTCTGTTAAAGCTGCTCCGCTTAACAATGAGGCAAATTCAAACCCCAATAATGTAACCATCGGGTTGATTGCATTACGAAGTGCGTGTTTATAGATTACTTTTGTTTCACTTAAACCTTTAGCCCTGGCGAATTTTACATAATCAGATTCCAAAACATCAAGTAAATTTCCTCTCATCTGTCTTTGGAGTCCTGATAATGATATTGTGAACAAAACTATAACAGGTAAAACCAAATGATGTAAAATATCAAGCACTTTACCAAAAGGTGAAAGTTCTGAATAATTATAACTTGTTAAGCCTCCGGTCGGAAACCATCCGGTTTTAACCGCAAAAATTAAAAGTAACAAGGCAAAAAAGAAAGATGGTATTGCCATCCCAATACTTGATAAAATTGTTAATATTCTGTCTATAGGTTTTCGCCAGTGAAGTGCAGCGACAATACCTAAAGGTATACCTAGAAGCCATGTAAAAAATATTACAAAACTCGTTAAAAGCAGTGTATTAGGTATTCTTTCCAATAATTTATCGGATACTTTTTCTCCTGTTGTGCAATAACCCATATCCCCTTTAACAAAACTTTTTAACCATTTACCGTATTGAACAATTACGGGTTTATCAAGCCCTAACCTTTGCGTTTCATAATCTAATGTTTCTTGAGTTATAGACGGGTTTAATCTTAATTCCGCCAACGGATCAACAGGAGCTAATCGTATCAAAAAAAAGCTGATTATCGATACCATAAATAATAACGGTATCGTTTGCAATATCCTTTTTATTATATATCCGATTAATTTCATAAGCTAATTTTAAAATATATGTATAATTTTGGCAATTAGCCTATATTTTTCCATTATATTTAATTTTTAAGAAAATAATGTTAATTATTATTTCAAAAAGACATTGTTAATTTAAATTTGATAAAATATAAAAGGTTCATTAAGGGAAAATTAAATAATGAAAGTTACTTTTGGGGTAAATAATCAACCAAGCAGTGTTTTTAAGGACATGCCTAATCCTGTGCAAAATTTTTATATGATGCCCGTAAATAAGAATAAGTCTGATACTTTTGAAAAACATTCAATAAAAGAAGCAATAAAAAATAATAAAAAATTAATAATCGGGGTTTCAATATTAGGTGCTGCGGCAATAGGGGCAGTAGTTTTCAGAAGAAACATTACAAGCTTGATTAAACCAACAAAATCCTCCGTAGAAACGGTAAATTCTGAAATTATGCAACCTTCTCTTACCCAAGAAATGATAAATAATGCAAAAGACTTTCTGATAAAAAATGTTAAAGAAACGGGTGAAGCTGCCGCAAACGGTATCTGTTTTTACGGCCCTGATTCTTTAGGCAAAGAAAAAGCTATAAGTTCCTTTTTAGGTGATTTGAAAAATGCTGGTTATAAAGTTGAATATGCTCCAAGAATAAAAGATACTCCTATTGAAGAAATAGCAGGTTCAATTGATAAATTAATAGGACAAGCGGAAGAAAGATTTAAGACAACAAATACAAGAACAGCGATAGTAGTAAGAGATTTAGATAAAATTGCTTTTGACAGATGCAAGGAAAACGGTGCTTCGACAAGAGTTGTCAGTGCTTTATTAAAAACTCAGGAATGTAGAAAACGCGGCTTCGCATGGATATCAGAGGCTTTTGATGTTTCTAATTTAGATATTGCAGTTGCAAGAACCGGAAGAATGGAACATAAAATTCCAATAATGCCTTTTGCTGATGAACCTGTATCTTTGTGGAAACAATATATTGCTCTCATTGAAAAATTTAAGGACGGTACAAAAAAAGACACTCTTTTAAGAACTGCAAAAGAAATTATAAGTAAGAAAGGTATATAAAAATATGAAAATTTCTGCATTAAATTCAATCAATCAACAAAGAACAAACAATCAAAATATAACAAAATTAAACCGGCAAAATAATATTAATAATTTTCAAAATGAAAATACGAGTTTACCTGTCGGAAACTACGGACAAGCACAAGTAGGTTTAAATAAAAAATATAATCCCTCTTTTGGCTTTGATCCGGTTATGGCTCTGGCTTTTCTCGGTTATGCACTCTTTTATGCGGGTTCTGTCGGGTTAGCCGTATATCAATCTAATCTTGATGATAAAAAACGTGCTGAAGAAGCAAAACGTGTAGCCGAAGAAACAGAAAATTCAATTAATGAAATATCAAAAAAATTGAATGTTTCTTATAAAGAAGCTCAAGATTATCATTATAGTTTTCTTAGACTTGCAGCAATTAAACCGCACAATGACGGGCATGAAAAAGGATTAAATGCAGTCCAGGGTTACGGAATAGAAAAATACAGATTGGCAATGGATGTAATAGCACCTGTTATCGCAAAATCAAAAGGACAATATTTAGGATACAGAGGAAAGGTTCCTAATGGAGTATTATTGTACGGCCCGAGCGGCGGCGGAAAAACATATATGGCGGATAAAGTCTGCGAACACTTGAAATATTTCGATGTTCCCGTTGAAAATATTGAATTAACAGAAACTAACCACGCGAAAAACGTTAGAGATATTCAAAATGCTTTTAAAAACGCGGAAGAAAATTTTAAAAATACGGGAAAAATAACGGTAATAAACTTTACTCGAGATGTTGATAATTTCTTTATGGACAGGAGAAATCATCCCGAGTGTGTAAAAGAAGTCAGAGCTTTATTAAAGTGTATGGAAAATTGTGCCGAGCGAGGTGCCGTTTGGATGGGTACAGCTAATAATCCTCAAATGATTGATGCTGCAATTCTTCGCCCCGGCAGAACCGATGTAAAACTTCCTGTCGGTGATATGCAGGATTTTGCCGTAGGAGATATGATTAAATATACTCTTTATAAATATGATGAACAAAAAAGCTCGGAAGATTTTGACTATCAGAAACTCGTAGATTTTATGAAAGATAATACATTAACCTTTACTCCGGCGGAGTTAGAACTTTTTGTTAATCAGTCAATAAACCACAAATTAGCACCATCTCAGGCGGTTACTGCAGATATGGTTATTGCGGAAATGCAAAGATATTCACAAAATGATTTTCCAACTTTAAATGATGAAATGAAAAAACGTTTTGCGGATGATAAATCTTATATGGACTCTATTGATAGTTCAAATGAAGAAAAAAAATGAAAATTTTTGAAAATTTATATTCTTTAGATCTATTTACATGCCTTAGAAAATGGTTTAAAATAATAAAGTAAATCGAGAGATTTGGGATATAAATAAAATAATTAAAAATGCGTAATTTATTACGTATTTTTGATTACTTATATAAGGGGAGATTGAGTCATGGAAAATGTAGAGTCGAAAGAATTTTTTGTTATTAAAAAAGACGGAACAAAAGAAAAATTTGACGTGCAAAAAGTTGTTAATGCAGTAAAAAAATCGGCAAGACGTGTTTTAATTGATTTTACGGAAGAACAAATCAATAAAATTTGCTCTATTGTTGAAGAAGAAGTTGCAAATACCGGTCACAACGAAATCTACATTCAAGAAATGCATAATATAGTTGAACAGGCTTTAGAAAATGTAAACCATAAAGTATGTGAAAGCTACAGAAATTACAGAAATTATAAACAAGACTTCGTAAGAATGCTTGATAAAGTTTATCAGGAAAGCCAAAAAATTATGTATATCGGAGATAAAGAAAATTCAAACTCCGATTCGGCTTTAGTTTCAACAAAACGTTCTTTAATATTTAATCAGTTAAATAAAGAATTATACAAAAAGTTTTTCTTAACTGTAGAAGATTTACAGGCAATTCGCGACGGATATATATATATTCACGATATGTCAGCAAGACGTGATACAATGAACTGCTGCTTATTTGATGTAGCTGAAGTATTAAAAGGCGGTTTTGAAATGGGAAACCTTTGGTACAATGAACCAAAGACCCTGGCCGTTGCATTTGATGTTATAGGCGATATTGTTATGGCAGCAGCAAGCCAGCAGTACGGCGGTTTTACCGTTCCCGAAGTTGACAAACTGCTTGCTCCTTATGCGGAAAAATCTTATAACAAACAGTATGAACGTTATATTTCAATGGGTTTAAGCTTTGAACAAGCAAGAAATGAAGCATTAAAAGATGTTCAAACAGACTTTGAGCAAGGTTTCCAAGGCTGGGAATATAAATTTAATACCGTAGCATCTTCAAGAGGCGATTATCCGTTTATAACAATTACATTCGGCTTAGGTACAAGCGAATATGAAAAAATGGCATCAATTGCCGCTTTAAATACAAGAAAGAACGGACAAGGTAAAAAAGAATGCAAAAAACCCGTACTGTTCCCGAAATTAGTTTTCTTATATGATAAAGAACTTCACGGAAAAGGCGGAGAATTAGAAGATGTATTTGAAGCAGGGTTAGAATGCTCTCAACGTTCAATGTATCCCGATTGGTTAAGTTTAACGGGCGACGGATATGTTGCAAGTATGTATAAAAAATACAAGAGGGTTGTATCACCTATGGGATGCAGAGCTTTCTTATCACCATGGTACGAAAGAGGCGGTATGAAACCTGCTGATGAAAACGATAAACCAATATTTGTCGGAAGATTTAATATCGGTGCTATCAGCCTTCATTTACCTATGATTTATGCAAAAGCTAAAAAAGAAAGTAAAGATTTCTATGAAGTTCTTGATTACTATTTGCAATTAATCAGAAAAATTCACATAAGAACTTATGATTACTTAGGTGAAATGAGAGCTTCCACAAACCCTCTTGCATATTGTGAAGGCGGTTTCTATGGCGGTCACTTAGGATTCCACGATAAAATTAAACCTTTATTAAAGGCTGCAACAGCTTCATTCGGTATCACCGCATTAAATGAACTTCAGGAAATTCATAACGGGAAATCACTTGTAGAAGACGGTCAATTTGCCGTTGAAGTAATGGAATACATTAATAAAAGAGTTAATGAATTCAAAGAAGAAGACGGAAACTTATATGCATTATACGGTACTCCCGCAGAAAGCTTATGCGGGCTTCAGGTTAAACAATTCCGTGAAAAATACGGTATAGTCCCGAATGTATCAGATAGAGGCTATGTATCAAACAGTTTCCACTGCCATGTTACGGAAAATATAACACCAATTCAAAAACAAGACTTGGAAAACAGATTTTGGAATTTAATGAATGGCGGAAAAATTCAATATGTTAAATATCCGATTTCATACAACAAAGAAGCAATCAGAACATTGATTGAAAGAGCTATGGATATGGGCTTTTATGAAGGTGTAAACTTGTCGCTTTCATACTGTGATGATTGCGGACACCAAGAATTAAATATGGATGTCTGCCCGAAATGCGGAAGCAGAAATTTAACAAAAATAGATAGGATGAACGGTTATCTTTCTTACTCGAGAGTAAAAGGTGATACTCGTCTTAACGAAGCAAAAATGGAAGAGATAAAAGACAGAGTAAGTATGTAAAGATGAACTACCACAATATTACAAAAGACGACATGTTAAATGGAGACGGCTTAAGGGTCGTACTATGGGTTGCAGGATGCAACCATCAATGCGAGGGCTGTCAAAACCCTATAACTTGGGATATAACAGGAGGTATACCATTTGATGAAGCGGCAGAAAATGAGCTTTTTGAAGCACTGGCAAAACCGCATATTTCAGGTATAACATTCTCCGGTGGCGACCCTTTACATCCGTTTAACCGCGGTGAAACTTTCCGTCTGATGAGAAAGGTCAAAGAGCAATACCCCGATAAAACAGTTTGGGTGTATACGGGGTTTTTGTGGGAAGAATTTAAACAAAATCCTAAAATGAAATATATTGATGTCTTAGTTGACGGCAGATTTGTTAAAGCTTTAAATGATAATAATCTGCATTGGATTGGCAGTTCTAACCAAAGAATTATTGACGTCCAGAAAACCCTTCAAACAGGAGAAGTTGTTCTTTATTTCGATAATAATAAACCTATTTAGATTTAAAAATTATAAAGCCTGTTTTTTGTACGTTAATATTTATTCTTTTTTTATTATTTTTGTATAGAAGAAAGATACTAATAACAACATTGCACCTGTTACCATATATACAAATACTTTTATTGTTGTATCCAAATTTGAAATATCAAATATAAGCATTTTAACAAGTATAATATCTGTAATTATTATGCCTGCTTTCTTCATAATGTCATTATTTCGCAGCAAACCTATTAATATAAGTATAGATGAATATACAATAATTATGGCTGATTTTATTATTGCAACATCAAATGAAATTTTATTTAAATAATCATTAGCTTCAAAATATACAAGACTAAGTCCGATAACGGGCATCAGATATTGTATTTTCTTAATATTGTAGAATCCAGACAACATATATGTTACCACAATAGCGAAAATAAACGCTATAAATCTGATATTTACAATCGGTATAAAATATTCATACCAATTTAACGTACATCCGAAATAAATTGTTATTAAGCTTACAAAATAGATAGCCAAGGCTGCATATTCAAATATAACGAATTTTGTCATTTTTGCCAATCTTAACATATTTAATGTATAGGTAAAACCAATCATAGCCATAGTCATATATTTAACGACCGAATACATTTCATAAGAATAATCGGTTAAACCTTGCTGTTTTGTTATTATAAAATTTGTTTCCAAAGATAAGTATACATAAATACCGGTTATGGCAAGGAATTTAAGATATTGATATATATTCGGGAGTATATCTTTAACTTTGTAAGCACAAATAAATGAAGTTATAATCGGGGTAAAAAATACAGGTGTCCTGTAAGATAAAACGGGCTTATAATTTTCTATGTTATCAACTATATATAGTCCATGAACAAACAATAAAGCAAAATATGAAGCAAAAATATAACTTACACCATATTTAATATAATTGTTTTTCTTTAAAGCAACGGCAATAAATATAATTATTAATGCCATTATAGAGGTTAAATAAACCCTTTGTGCATCAGGATATATTGTCAAACCAAATATATTAAGTGTTTCAGTACTGTATGAAATGAAAAATAATCCTGTTATTAAGAATAGTGCAACATAATTTGTATTAATACAGTCTTTTAATTTATCAAGATTGAGAAAATCATACAAACATAATAACAATATTGCCGTTATTTCAGGTATAAATATTCTTAAATACGGAGAAGAACAGCAAGCTGTAAAAATAATTGAAACTATAAAATAAATACTGTTTATATTTGCATATTTTTCAGTATTAATAAACTTATTCAACAGGATTAAAAATGTGGGGACACCGAGTGCTATTGCAATTCTTGCTCCCTCGTTCGGATAAAGAGCCGTAAAGACAAGAGCACAAATAAAATATCCGATATTCAAAGAATAGTATTTGTCTGTATTAATAAACTTATTTAACAATATTAAAAATGCGGGAACACCGAGTGCTATTGCAATTCTTGCTCCCTCGTTCGGATAAAGAGCCGTAAAGACAAGAGCACAAATAAAATATCCGATATTTAAATAATAGTATTTATCAGTATTAATGAACTTATTTAACAGTATTAAAAATGTTGGGATACCAAGTCCTATTGCAATTCTTGCTCCCTCATTCGGATAAAGAGCCGTAAATATAACAACCATAATCAAATATATATTTGCCCAAAGGACATATTTTTCTTTATTTTTGAATTTATTTATAAATATTATTGTTAAACCGCCCAGAATTAATGCAAATATCCTTAATAAATCTTCTAGTGCAAATGACAAAGCAAGAATTATCGAACAAATCCCTAAATTGTTATATACATCTGATAATGATTTATTTTTATTATTCATAATGTAAGATACAGCCATATAAATTACAGTCAGAGGAACATAAACCAGAGCAATTTTTTTATAGTCATTTTCAAAAGCTATAAACTCAATTAATGTAAATATAAAAAATATAATATAATTTATAACCGATAAAGTGTTGTTTGAATAATTTGTATCTTTTAAAGAGAATAAGATTTCACTTACAAAATAAACACACCATAATGTTATCGGGAATATAAATGATACATCCTCGCCTCGTAAAATAAAATTAATATCAGATAACAATAATATGCAAGAAGTAATTATTATATTAAAACTGTTAATAAATTTATTCTTTGGATTAAGGTTAACGTATATTGCAGAAACAATATTCATAAATATAAAATATAAAGCCAGCGAATTGATATTAGCGGAAGGATTAACTATATAAGGGGTAAGATATCCGCCTAATAAACCTATTACAATAAAAGCAACCGAATCAAAATATTTTGACTCAAAATAAGCTGCAATTAAAAGAACTATACCTAAAATAAACCCGACTTGCTCCGGAATAACAGAAGATACACTTGCTCCGTAATATGTAACAATAAACATTGAAGCAAGCGAAATTCCCATTATAACCCCTGAAAAGCTCTTATATTTTTCATTACGATTTTTCATAAATACAGATAACCCGAATATTCCGATACCAACTATATATGCCGTGATAATCTGCATTAACGGAGTTAAATATACCCCGCTTAAAAAATAACAAAGTGCTATAATTATTGATAAAGCACCAACTTTATTATATATGTTATCAAGAAAGATTTTTTCAAAATTAAACGGTTTATTCTTTGTATTTAATTCTTCTTGAATTTTTTCTTCCGTACTATACACCGGAGAAATAATATTCTCCCTAATTTCTTTGATTGGTTGTTCTTCTTTTTCTTCCTTAATTTCTTCGTGAATTTCTTGAGGCTGTATAATTATTTCTTCATCATTCAAAAGAGTTGCCTCATAATCGTTCTCTTGTATTTCTTCGTCTGTTTCTTCACCGAGTTCAGTTTCAGTAATAACTTCATCACTTTGTTCATAAGTACTTATTGTCTGCTCTTCAATAATATTTTCCCTGTCCTCTTTATCTTCAGTTTTGAAAAAATAAGAAGACATTGATTTTTGGTATTTTTCTAAATCAGAACGCAATTCTTCAATATCATTTTTTACCTGATACTTAAATGTAGAATAATTAATAAGAAGTGCTACTAAACAAATAATTAAACCTAATACAGTAAAACTCATATATTTGTCCTCATTTTATATAAATATTTTATCATTCATTAATTAACTATTCAACTATTATGTTTATAATTTTAACAAAAAGTTATAAATCATTATTTGTTTTATAATTAAAAAAAACGGAGTGAAAATATGCAATATAATATATGTAAAGAAACAACCCCAAGACAAACCGTATCTAAAATAAAAGAAATACTCTCAAAAAGAGGAATTAAATTACAAGAAATACTTGTACCGTTTGATTATAAACAAAAGAATGCACCAAGATCTTTAAGAGTTTATTTAATTAATGAAAATATAGGGACAAACGGAAAAGGTACAAGCTATATTAACAGTAAAGCCAGCGGTTATTCCGAGTTTATGGAAAGATTGCAAAATATAGAGATACTCAATATAAATAATTCCGAATTTAATATAGTTCCCGATGAGATAAAATATAATACAGAACAGTTATTAACAAGTGAAATCGCAAAATATTATAAAGATAAAGATACATTAAATTTTTTGGCAAAAATATCCTCAGATTTTAAATATGAATTTGAAATGGTTCCTTTTTTCAGTGTTAAAGAAAAAAACGAAGTATTACTACCCATTAATATAATAAAATGGACTCAAACATCAACGGGTATGGCTGCAGGTAATACAAAAGAAGAAGCAATAGTACAAGGTATTAGTGAAATTTGTGAAAGATATGCTTTAAAATCAATAATCTTTAATCAAATAATTCTGCCTGAAATTCCTAAAGAAGAATATTTAAAATATGAAACAATAAAAGGAATGGTTAAATATCTTGAAAAATTTGGGTTTAAAGTAAGGATAAAAGATGCTTCTTTGGGAAAAAATCTGCCTGTTATTTGTGGTTTAATAGAAAACTGCCAAGATAAAGAAATATATATTAAATTTGGTTCTCATCCTAATTTCCCGGTGGCTGTTGAAAGAACTATTACGGAATTATTACAGGGTATTATGATAAATAAAGATGCAAAAAAGGATTTAAAAAATTCAACATCTTTAGTCTCAGATATAATCCAAGAGCAAAAAATTGAAACCTTTTCACTAATAAGACATATTGCGACCAGGTTATCAACTAAAAGCAAATTCGGTAAAATATTTTTATCAAATAATGCCCAATATAAATTTAATAAATCAATATTTATGAAAGAAAGTGAGTTAAAAAATAATAAAGAAATTCTGAAATTTTTATTAAATAATATTAAAGATATCAGCAATGATGATATATATATTAGGGACGTATCCTTCTTAGATTTTCCGTCGGTTTATATATATATACCTTCAATGTCGACTACCGTATTTGAAAATGAAAATCAGATTAAAAAATTATATGAAATATGTGAATTATATTATTCAAATCAGGAAAAAAATGATTTTCATGTAAGAAATATTATGGAAAAAACAGTTCAATATGTTGAAGAATATGGATATTATCATGCATATAATATAATTCATCCTGTAATTATATTACTTTATTTATTATTGAAAAATGATGAAAAACAAATTAAACAGCATCTTAAAAGACTTGAATCTTATAATTACAGATTATTACCATCACAAATGATTTTTAATGAAATGGTTCAAAATTATTATAAATATAAAGAAAAAAATTTTGATGAAAAAGATATTATAAAAAAATTATCAAAAAAATATAGTAATAAACAAATTGAATATTTTTTAACAATAAAAAATAATCTTTCGCTTGAAAGAGTTAAAACATTATTATTTAGAGAAGAAGATAAAACATACAAAATGCCTGAAGAACTTGAAGAAATAAAAAATATTTTGATAAATTCATATAAAGAAAATATTCCAAATCAGAAAGAATTAAAAAGCATATTGTGAAATTATGTTTGTAATAAAATATATAATATAAATAAAAAATTGGAGAGAAAAATGGACGAAATAAGGGTTAGAATAGCACCGTCGCCAAGCGGTAATTTGCATATAGGAACAGCAAGAACAGCTTTATTTAACTATTTATTCGCGAAAAAAAACGGCGGTAAATACGTTTTAAGAATAGAAGATACTGATGCTGAAAGAACAAGCCAGGCATATATAGATAACATTTTTGACAGTTTAAAAGCTTTAGGATTAAACTGGGACGAAGGTCCTGATGTAGGAGGACAATACGGGCCTTATACACAATCCGAAAGATTTGATATTTATCCAAAGTATGCTCAAATGCTTTTGGATAAAGGGTTTGCTTATGAATGCTATTGCACTCCGGAAGAACTTGAAGCTGAAAAAGAAGAAGCCACCAGAAATAAAAAAGCTTATGTGTATTCAAAGAAGTGCGAAAATTTAACAGAAGAACAAAAAGCTAAATTAAGAGCAGAAGGCAGAAAACCCGCTATTCGTTTTTCAATAGAAAAAGCACAAAAAGCTTTTCATGATTCTCCTATAATACATTTTGAAGACTTGGTTAAGGGTGACCTTCATCAAGATACAAGCTTAATCGGTGATTTCGTAATAATGAAATCAAACGGAACACCTACTTATAATTTCGCTGTTGTAATAGATGATATGTTAATGAAAATATCTCATATTATAAGAGGCGAGGACCATATTTCAAATACATTTAAACAAATTCTTATATATGAAGCATTAGGAGCAGAAGTGCCAAGGTTCGGACATTTAGGTATGATTCTTGCACCGGATAGAAGTAAACTTTCTAAACGCCACGGGGCTACCGCAGTATCGGAATTTGTTGAAAAAGGTTATTTAACCGAAGCTCTTTTAAACTTTGTAGCTCTTTTAGGCTGGGCACCATCTGACGGTCAGGAAATTAAGACGTTAGATGAAATAGCTCAAGACTTTAGAATTCACGAAGTTTCTTCTTCTAACTCCATTTTTGAATATGACAAATTAAACTGGATGAACGGTCAATATATTAAGAAAATGGATATAAAAAAGCTGACACAAATGGCAAAACCGTATTTGAGCAAATATGACTTAAATGAAATAACCGAAGAACAGCTTGAAAAAGTAATAGAAGCAACCCGCGAACCTATTACAATTCTTTCTGATTTGACAAATGATGTTGCTTATTTCTTCGGTAAAGATGTTGTTTTTGAAGAGGGCGTTAAAGAAAAGAATATAGATACCGAGCAAGCTCAAAATATATTAAAGTACTTTAATTCTCAATTAGACAGCTATGATTTTAACAATGAAGAAAAATTGCACGAACAAATGGCTGATTTTAGAACATACTTTAAAGAAAACCATGGAATAAAACCGAAAGAAACCATGTGGACGGTAAGAGCAGCCTTGACAGGCAGAACTCACGGTGCTGATATGGGTGTTATACTTGAAGTTTTAGGCAAAGATAAAGTAAAATATCGTATAGAAAAAGCAATAGTTTAGAAAAATGGAAGATTTTTTAAATTTACCTAAAGTATCTTTTATTGTTATCACACACAATTTTGAAAACTTTGTGTGTGATTGCTTAAAAAGCATAAAAAATCAAACATACAAAAATTTTGAAATTATAGTCGTTGATGATGTTTCAAAAGATAGTACACCGTTAAAAATTCAAGATTTTATAAACCAAAACAAAGATTTATCCGTAAAATTTATTGAAAATGAAAATAATAAAGGGCAATTAGCCTCATTTCTGGAAGGGTTAAAGGTCGCGAACGGTGAATTTATTTGTGCAATTGACGGTGATGATGTTTTATTCCCCGAATATTGTGCTATGCACATTGAAGCTCATTTAAAAACTTGTGTGGCACTTACAAGCTGTTATCAAGCTGAAATCGATGAAAATAACGTAATTCATTCTTTATATTCTATAGACAGCCCCAATAAAAAATGTGATAAATTTAATATAGAAAATAAAACCTACGGAGAATTTTTACAATATTGCAGTGCTAATAACATAAATAAAGAAGATACGGAAGTTAGAGTCTTAGATAATGACAAATATAGTTTTGCTACATGGCACTGGGGTCCGACAAGTTCTGCCATGATGAGAAAATCTGTCTGTGATATGCTTTTACTTATTGATAAAACAAGAACATTAAAAATAACTGCAGACAAATTTATATTTTCATTTTGTCATTTAATAGGTTCAAGTGCCATAATAAATAAGGTTTTGTATGCTTATAGAAGACATTCTTCTAACTATTCACTGGCTAATCCTGTTATGGGCAACAAAAAATATTTAAAAGAAAAAACCCAAAATAATTATTTTAGAAATAATAAAAAAATAAGAAGTCAGATGCTTAAATTTATTTCCTCCAATAAAGAATTTTTTAGAGAAAAATTTAATAAAACGAACTTGATTTTAATATACAAAAGAATAATATTTTCTTTTGATGCAAGATTTTTCAAAGGATTAATAAAATCTTTGTTTATTTAGCATAAGAAATAAAATTAGATTAAATAAAAAAATAATATTTCTTATTAAAAAAGCCCTATACGAGCACGATTTTGTTACCTGTGAATGCTCCACAGGTGGGTAAGTGCCTTAACAAATCCGTTTCCTGCTGCATGGCAGGTCTACTGCATTGTTATTAGAGTCTGCTTTCCCTATTAATCAAGATGTAGGAACAAAATAAATACCCGCATAGAGCTTTTTTATTATAACACTTTATTTTTTATTTTTCACTATACTGTTTAATAATTTTTCACCTGTTTCAAGTTGAACATCTTTATTTGTATTTTGTATTTCAATTTCCGGTTTTAATCCTTTTTTATATATATCATCTCCTGATGGAAGCAAGTATTTATCAGTTGTTATTATCAAACCTGTTTTATTGGCTAATGGTATTATTTGTTGAATAGTATTTTTGCCAAACGAATTTTCACCTATTAAAATTGCATTGAGATTGTCTTTTAATGTTCCGGCTAAAATTTCTGCTGCACTGGCTGTTTTTTTGTTTATCAGAATAACGATTGGTTTATTTGTAAAAATTTTTTCATCCGCAGAATATATTTGATATTTTTTGTTGACTCTTGATTCTATGCTTACTATTTTATCAACATCCAGCATATAATTTGCCATTTGCAGTGCATTTATAAATATCCCGCCGTAATTATTTCTTAAATCAATTATTAAGCCTTTTGTATTATTTGTATCTTTTAATATTGATTTAAAATCATTAATTGATTTATTTCCTAAAATATTTGATAAGGTTATAATACCTATATTATCTTTAGTTATTTTATAGTTCATTGTTTTTATGGGGATATCTTTTGCGGAAAGTTCTTTTGTAATCAATTGGTTATTTCTTTTAACAGTTAATTGCACTTTTTTAACTTTTCCTGATTCAATGGACGCAATAAGTTTATCAATGTCTTTAGCCGCTGCATTTTCCCCGTTAACGCTGACAATAGTATCTCCGGCAATAAAATTAGCAGCTTGTGCGGGAGAATTATCCATAATATGATTTATAATTACCCCTTTTTCGGTTTTATTAACCATAATACCGATACCTATTATTTTAGAATCAAGCATTAACATTTGCTTATTAAAGCCGTCAGACAATAAAAATTTTGTATATGGGTCATTTAAACTGGCGAGCATGGAATTTATTGCTACATTTGCATCATCCATTGTCTTTATCTTTTTAAAATACCTTAATCTCCATCTTGCCCAATCCTGATTATTCATTGTTTTATCAATGTATGAATTCCTTGATATTCGCCATGTTTTTACAAAAAGTCTTTTGGGTGAAATAGTCTGTGATATTGCAATTTTTCTCAACATTTTATCAAAAAATGTTGGTTTTAAAATATCTGTATCAATAAAATATCCTGCCGTTATTAATATAACGGCAATCACGGTAATAATAATTATTATACTTTTTTTTGAAACTTCATTATCCATTACTACAGTGTATACTTTTTAAGTATTAATTACAATTATTTAATTTTTTGAGATATTTTTATTATTTGATATAATCTAAGTATGAAAAAGTTATTGAAAGATTGTTTATTTATACTGTTTGTTGTGGCAGTCATGTTCTTTTTAAGCGACCAACCGTCGTTTTCGGGAACATTAAAGTTTGTACAACTATCAGATATCCATTATTCTTTACAAAAAGAAGATACAAGCTACAAATTACTTTCAAAAACAAAACCGTTATTAGAAGACGCCGTTTGCCAAATTAACAAACAAAAGCATATAAAATTTGTAATGATAACGGGAGACGGAATAGATAAACCCGAAAAAGAGTCTATAATTGCATTAAGTGATACACTAAATACGCTCCATTTCCCTTGGTATTATGCTTTAGGTAATCACGATACAACCACTGACGGTTATTTGACTAAGAAAAATTTTTTAAAAATTTTAAAAGAAAAAAATCCGAATTATAAGTTTGATTCTACTTATTATACTTTTAAACCCCAAAGAGGTTTTAGAGTTATAGTTTTAGACGGTGCTAAAAATAAAGGAAGATCATCAAACGGTATATTACCTGAAGAAGAGTTAAGTTGGTTAGATGAGGTATTAAGCAAATCAAAACATGATACGGTTTTAATATTTTTACATTTCCCTCTTTTGACTCCTTATGAATCAAAAAATCACGAGATTTTAAATGCGGATGAATTTAAAGCGGTTCTAAAAAAATATAATATGCCGATAGGAATTTTTACGGGGCATTATCATACAACAAAAATAACAAAACGAGGCAATATTCTGCATGTTTCAAGCCCTGCTCTTGCCGGTTATCCGAATGCTTTCAGAATTGTTGAAATAAAAAATGAAAAAGATAAAGTAAAATTTAAATTTGAATTTATGGAAACAAATCTCAAAGATTTACAAGCAAAAACAAAAATAATGACATTTGGCGGTGCTATTTATTACGGAAAACCGCGTGATCGTTTTGGTACTATAACAATAGAAAAGAAATAAAAATGAAAAAGAATAATATTCGGGTTAAATTTTGGGGAGTAAGAGGTTCATATCCCGTTGCAAATAAAGATTTTCTTGAATACGGCGGGAATACTTCCTGTGTTGAATTAAAAATCGGTAATCACAGGATAATTCTTGACGGAGGAACAGGTATTATTCCTTTGGGAGATAAAATTTTTGAAGAATATGTTTCTTCTGCTGACAATGTTTATAAAAGAAACCCCATAAATGTTACTGTATTGTTAAGTCATGTTCATCAAGATCATATTCAGGGATTAAATTTCTTTAAACCAATAAATGTTGTATCTACAAAATTATCATTGTTCGGTTATAGCGGTTTTGATTCTTCTTTGGATGAAACTTTAGCGGAATTAATTTACGGCAAATCTTTTCCCATAAATTTATACGATATAAATGCCGATTGTATTATTACCGATATGGCTGATTCATTTGTTATTGTTATTGATAATGATAATGAACGTCCGATTTTAAAACGTATTTCTTCACCCGATGATTTAATACCCAAAAAAGATGAAATAATAATTTCCGCATTAAAATCAAATTCACATCCAAATTACGGAGTAATGTGTTATAAGGTAGCTTATAAAGACAAATCAATTGTTTATGCAACTGATACCGAAGGTTATCAAGGCGGTTCAAAACGTCTTGAACTGTTTGCTAAAGATACTGATTTGTTAATCCATGACAGCCAATATACTACGGAAGATTATCTTTCCAATATATTTTCAAAACAAGGGTTTGGACACTCTACTTTTGAGATGGCGTATGATTGTGCAAAATCTGCCAATGCAAAAAAACTTGCTTTTTTCCATTTTGACCCGTCTTATAATGATAAAAAATTGACAAGTATAGAAAAAATCTTTAAAAATAAAAATGAAAACTGTTTTCTTGCTAAAGAAGGGCTTGAAATTTGTATTTAAAAAAAATTTTTATTATTATTTTTATTTTCTTAATTATCAGTCAAAGTGCTTATTGTGATGAAAGAATTGAAGCACAGAGAAACGCATATCGCCATAATAATAAAGGATTGTTGTATTTAAAAGATAATTATTATTTCGGGGCTATAAAAGAATTTGAAATAGCAATAGATTTATTGCCCAATTCTCAGGCGAGTGCTACTTTTTACGTTAATTTAGGTAATACTTATGAACAAATAGGGTATCCTAAATTGGCTCAACCTTGTTTTGAAAAAGCTTTAAGTCTTAATATTTTGTGTTTTGACTATTATTTAAAGCTTGCACAAAATTATTCTAAACAAGGAATTGTAAATAAAAAATTAAAAGAATTTCAAAACAGAAAAGACTCCCCGTTAAATGATATTATGGTAGGGCTTTTATATATTCAAAAAGGAGAAATATCAACAGGTGTAACAACTTTAGATTTATTTTGCGATAAAGAACCCAATCTGCTTATTACAGAAGGTGTAAGAAAATATTTGGATAAAATTACAAAAGAAAAACTATAACAATTTCTTTGAATGTGTATCAGATCCGCCTGTTTTAATCATATTATACTTATTAGCGATTTCCAAAACTTTATTTTTTGAATGAAATTTTACTATTCCCCTTAATCCTTTATATGGATAATAAACTTCTAAACCGTCAAGATTAATATTTTTTAAGTCTTGAATAAATTTATCCAAATTAATACACCAATAACAAGCCGGATGTGCTAATACTGCAATTCCTCCCGCTTGATGTATTTTTTCTATAACTTCTTGAGGGTTTCTTAAATGTAAAGCTCTATATATTTTACATTTACGTCCTCTTTTTGACTTTGCAAAAAGTACTTTTATATTTTGATTATCAATATCTATTCCGTAACCGAGAATATGAATTAAAACTCCCTTATAAAAACAGTCAAATTCAACTGCCGGTATAACAATTTCTTCGCTTAAAATATTTGTGGAAAGATAAGCTTCAATTGTATTATGGTCCGTTATTGCTATATGTTTTTTACCTTGTTCTTTTGCCTGTTTAACTATATCAACAGGATTCATCTTTCCGTCCGATTCATTTGAATGAATATGTAAATCAATATTCTTATAATAATCAGATTCTTCAAGCGATTTTAATAAATTTTCTAAATCTTCTTTTTTCATTTATACTTAACTCAACTATAATAGTATGCTAATATAATAGATAAAAAAGGGTTAGTATGGCAAGAAAAAAAATTAATAAATTTACAGGTACTTTTCAAATATTCTTTTCAAGTATAAAAACTTATTTTTTATATCTTGATCAAATTGCGAAATACCTTGCTTTTCCTGTTTTTGGGCAACTATTAGGTATTATTTTAATTTTTACTGTAACTTATTATTTCAGAACTCAATTTTATAATTATATAAACCTGAGTGTATTTTATGTAATATTAATCCCGTTTTTGTTAATATTTTTAAAAGCTTTTTATAATTATTTAGTGGCTTTTGCCTCATTAAATCTTTTATTTTATACTGTTTCGGGCAAAAGTAAGGTTAAAAAAATTGATTTTAAAGCTAACGATAACGTTATAATAAGGAAAATGCCCAATTATATAGTATTATTATTTCTTTTAAGTGTAATAGGCATAATAATTTCTATTCCTCCGTTACTTTTTATTTCGCCTTTTATATGGTTATTTTTGTGCTTATGTATACAAGTATTTGCTTTAGAAGGAGATGTTTCACCTGTTAAAGCCATATCAAGAAGTGTAGAACTGGTTAAAAATAATATTTTATCGACTGTAATAATGATTATTTTATGCTATATTGTAACTTATTGGTTTCTGCCTAATTTATTTATATGGGCTTTTGAAAAACTGTCTTTAGTTTCCGCATTAATTACTCCATATGAACAATTTTTTGAATTAGTTCCGCTCGATAATATAAATTCTTATCTGTCACTTGCAAATTACAGTATTGACCCTTTAACTATAGCAAAATTTGCGGCTGAATATACAATTTCATTTATAATTATAAGCTTTACGCTCCCTTTCAGATGCTGCTGTTTTACTGAATTATACAGAAATTTTGATTCAAATAAAATTAAAGAATTTTCAAAAGAAACCGATGAAATAATTACAAGGGCAACGGGTAAAAAAAGAAAGAATTAATTTTAGTATATGTTTAAATGCAAAAAATGTAATTCGATTGATAAATTTGAACTAATGTTTAGTCCTAAATATAAAGGTTCTAAGACATTTTCCGTTGAGTATACAAAAAATAATGATATAAAAATCAATGTAGACGGATATACGTTTATACCTGATCTTACATTTATGAATTCACATGCCGTTTGCAAGTATTGCGGTAATATAAATTGCTGGGATTATAATTAACGTTGCAATTGCAACATTTAAATATGCATGGCAAATTATTTTTTTACGGTTATTATAATATCAAGACTAAATAAGGAATTATAAAATGAACGTAAAATCCATATCTTTTGCAGGCACATATAATACACGAGAAATAGCAGAACTGGTTTCAGGAAAAACCAATGCAAACATAGAATTATTATCATCAATGTCAGGTGTACCAAAAGACACGCTATATACAAAATATTCATCAGATGTATTAAATGTAGGTTCAAAATATTGTGCAAAAACTATTTCTGAAACAAAACCCGAATTTAAACCTCTTGCACAAATAAGTGCAACAATAAAACAGGCTTTTTCAAAATTATTATATCAACATGAAGATGTTGATATAATACATGGCTTAATAGATGAAAGAGATAACATGATTGATAAATTCTGTAGTGAGCATGGAGAAACTGTTGAAATACCCGATATTGATGTTCCTGTATTTCATATATAATTTTTACTTAATTTATAATATCTGATATAATCTTTTTAATTGCAGGTAAATTATGAGAAAAAAGAAAAAAGATTATACAATAATTTTGAGAATATTATTTATAGTATTTTTTTTAGTGTTCGCTTTTATAATTTATAACACGGCGGCACAAAGAAATGCACAGTATTTAAAAGCATTAAATGAAGGCAGACCACCTGTAATTATTCAGCAAAATATACCTAAAAAAATAAATTTACAAACAGAAAAGTTTAAATTTAAATACTCTTATATACTCAGTGTAAACGGAACCGTTAAAAGTCTGACATTAAAGGTTCCTATACCGCCTAATGAGGCAGGAAAACAGATAATCAGTAATTTACAAATATCATATAAACCTGACACAATAGTAAATGACGGTGTTAACAAAATTGCAGAATTTACTTTTAAAAATTTAAGTAACGAAAAAAGAACGGTTACTTTTGAGGGTTATGCTGATTTGCAGTCATATAATCTTGAAAATGCCCAAACAGTAAATAAAAATAGTTATCCTGAAGACGATTTATCTAAATATTTAAAACCTGAGCTTTATGTTGAATCTGATGATTCAATGATAAAAAGAATATCAGGAAAAATTAAAGGTTCTACCCCTGAAGAGATAATACATAATATATATGAATATACTCAAAAATCTTTAACTTATACCTATATACAAGGAATATCAGGTGCAAAAAAAGCATTAAATGATAAAAAAGGTAAATGCAGTGAATATTCGGCAGTTATGATAGCATTATGCAGAGCAAAAAATATTCCGGCAAGAGTAGTAACCGGGAATATTGCACGAGAAAAAAATACAAAACATAATTGGGTGGAAGTATATTTTGATAAATACGGCTGGGTTACATTTGACCCTACGGTTATGCCTACTGTTGTTAATATATATAATAACGGTCAATTGGTTCGTCAGGAAAAACGATTGGCACCTTTTGCAGCTTCCGCTAAATATATAATTTCCGCCAGAAACCAGTTTTCTCCTTATTTTGTTTCATATTCGGTTGCTGATAACAAAAACGGCAGAGCCTCTGTCGAAGAAATTATTGAAATTCATAAAGTTAAATAATTATAATTATTCTTTTTTAGCGAGAGCCAAATAGGTACTATATTTCTATTGCTCGCTTTGCTCGCAAAGAACTATAGCAA
>CANRMD010000026.1 GCA_947631645.1 Candidatus Gastranaerophilales bacterium | reverse complement strand
GGATGAAGTTTTTCATAACTTTCTTTATTATAAGTTTCTTGGAATAATATATAAGTGCCTATTCCCGCATCGTGAAGCTTTTTATAGTTTTCAACGGTTGTTGCCGCTATATTTACGTTTACACGTCTTATTGCACCGTTTTTATGTTTTATTGAATAAATGGTTTTTATTGACTCAAGAATATACTCTATCGGGTTATTAACGGGGTCTTCCCCTGATTCTATTGCTAAACGTTTATGTCCCATATCTTGAAGTGCAGTTACTTCGTTTTTTATTTCCTCCTGTGTCATTTTTTTGCGGGGAATATGTTTATTTTTTGCGTGATACGGGCAATATGTACAGCCGTTTACGCAATAATTCGATAAGTATAAGGGTGCAAATAATACTATTCTGTTTCCGTAATATTCTTCTTTTATATCTTTTGCGAGCTTGAATATTTCTTTGTTTAGCTCTTTATCGCTGCAAGCAAGTAATATTATTGCGTCTTTGTGGCTTAACCCCTTTTTCTCTTTTGCTTTTTCTATAATTTTTTTTATTAAATCTTTATTTTCTGCGTTTTCTTGTGCATATTTGATTGTTTTTAAAATTTCTTCGTTATTAATAAATTCTTCTGCTTTTGTTGATTTCGGATTATACATATTTTTGCCTTTTTATAATTTCAGTATAGCTCAAAAAAAGCAGTTTGTTTGACTTTAATTTCTAATTATGACCAAATTATTTTGGAATTATTAATTATGAATATTAAGAAGAACGGGAAATTTAATAGAAAGTTTTTTTAATATTTTTATTTTTATTGATATTTTAGGAATTTTAAATTTTTAATTAATCCTTATAATAATTTATGCGTAAAAGTTATCCGATATGCTTAAAACTGATGAAGCCGGAGGCTAAAATACAAGAAAGATATATAAAATTTATCGGATTAAAATTTGATAAACGCAAAATTGATACAGTTTTTATAAGTTCTTCAAGACCTGATTGGGCATTAAATAAAAATTACTTTTATAATGTAATCTGCAAATATGCTGAAAATCTCGCTATGGCGAGGGGAAAAAACTTTTTCTTACCTGATGTTCTGATGAACTTTGGTGTTGCATTTGTTTAAATTGATTTTATTATAGTTGAATAATAAACTATTTGTTGATATAATTAAATAAAGGAGTTTATATGGATAAAGCTATTGAGTTCTATTTTAAAAATGGCAGTGAAAATCAAAAAGTATTGTATTCTATGACTATTTTATGGAATAAGATTTCAGCCCGAATGGATGCAGTTTTAAGTGAATTTAAATTGAATGTATCAAAATTTAATATACTAATGATAATAAAGCATTTAGGGCAAGCAGAGGGAATACAGCAAAATGAAATAAGTAAAAGACTTTTGGTTACGCCTTCTAATATAACAAAACTTCTTGATAAACTTGAAGCTGAAGGTATGATTACCCGCAATTCCAAAAAAGAAGACAGACGCGTAAAATTAATTAAAATTACAAAAACAGCTTCAAAACTTCTTGATGAGGTTTGGCCCGTGTATACAAAAGAAGTTGATAATTTAACATCTATTCTTTCGGGAAATGATGTTTGTAATATAGAAAAGTATTTAAATAAATGGTTAAATAATTTTATATAAACTATTGGAGTGCTTTTATTATGTATGATTTTGAAAAAGGTCTTTATTACAGAGTAAGTACATTTTTTGGATTTGTTTATTTTATATTAGGTGTTATTGCTTGGAAATTTTTACCATTTATATATAGTTTGAGCCCTCAAGAACAAAATAATTATCGGGCTCTTTTTGATGGATTATCATTAATTACAGGAATAATTTTTTTGGTTTTCCCTTTTGTTTCTTTTATTCTTTTGTTAAATGAAAAAATTAGGAAAAATAAAGCACAATACAATTTAAATAAAAGCAATTATATTTGGAGAATTATTTGTTTGGACTTGTTTATAATTTCTCAAATAATTTTTCTGTTCCAGTTAATTGCTTTTATATCATTAATTATTTTAACTTTAATATATGCTCCTGCTTTAATATTAATTTTAATTTTACCGTTAATATTTATAATTTTTAATTTATTACCTATTGCCATTTTCATTATAATTATTATTGTAGTTGCAAAATTAACTACAAAAGGAAAAGTTAAACAGCAATCGGATAATCCTGTTGATGAAAGTTCATATGAACCTACATCTCAAACATCTTATGACTCTTCATATGAAAAATCTTGTGAACCTTCATATGAAACATCGTCTTCAATACCTATAATGGAAAGAAAAGAAAGTAAAATTATGATAATAGTTCCATCACTTATTATAATATTTCTTTTGTTCCATTTTATGTGCACTCAATTTGTTGATTTTCTTGAACAATATAATTTCATACAAAAAAATCAAAATCAGAAATATAAAGGCTATTTTGAACCCGAATACAGAATAATATATGATTTTGGTTATCAATATATTGTACAAAAATATAAAAACAAAAAAATATAATAATATCAGGAAATCACCGCACACCTGTACTTAGAATTTGATAGAACCTACTTGTTGTTAATTTGGAATTTTTATAATAATTTATTTATAATTACGACAAGTTGAAATATAGTATTTAATTTACTGTGTATATGAAAAATATACCCGAATGGCTAATTTAATAAGGATAATGTTTGTACTTATATTATTATTATAGATTAGCTGTAAGGATTAGTAATGAGGGAAACATTATTATACGATGCACTAATGCAAGATTGCAAAAGTATATTGACTCTAAAAGATGTTAACCTGAAATACATTTGGTTTAATAATTCGTTTCTTGAAATACTTAAAAAAAATAATCAATCGGAAATATTAAATAAAACAGCATTTGAACTTTTTGAAAAAGATATTGCGAATATTATTGAAAAACATTCGGAACGCATAATAAAAACTCATAAACAGCAAACTTATAAAATAAAGATTAATGAGAACACATATAAAATATGTTTATATCCAATAATACGCGAAGGAAAATTAAAGGCTGTATTATCATCAGCTTTTAATATTTCAAAAGATGAGAAGATAAAATATAAACTTCTTGAAAAACTTTTTAATTTAAAATATACAAAAGAAAAAGAAAAAAAACTTGATGAAAGAAAAGAATTATTTATAGCAACATTAACACACGATTTAAAGAATCCGCTTCAATCACAAATTTGTACGCTTGAACTATTAAAAAAAGGTAATTTTGGAAGTATTAGCGATAATCAAAAAGAGATTATTGAAATGCTTCTTGAATCTTCAAAATTTATGAAAGAACTTTTGTATTCTGTTTTAACGGTTTATAAATATGATAACGGGCTTGTTAAACTTAATAAAAAAAGCTTTGATTTGAATGAAATAATAACTGCTTGTATATTAGAAACAAAGTGTTTTGCTAAGGATAAAAATATACGTATAGAATATAAAAATTTTATGGAAGAATGTATTATATCTGCTGATGAAAATCATATAAGGCGGGTTATAGGTAATATTTTGAATAATGCACTAAATTATGCTTTTAAAGATACTTTAATCAGCATTATTGTTGCTCAGGAAAGAAAAAATATTTCAATAAAAATAAAAAGCATAAGTACACCTATTTCAGAAGAATTAAAAGAACATATATTTGATAAATATATATCCGGAATGAATTCCGATAAAAAAATTGGTATAGGATTAGGACTTTATTTTTGTAAAAAAGTAATAGAAGCTCACAAGGGAAAAATATACTTAAATTCTAACAATATTGAAAATGAATTTATAATCAATTTGCCGATTGAATCAGAAACGGAAATACAAGAAAAGTTGTCATTTAACTAGAAACTTGCAAGAGAAAAATGTTCATGATATAAAAAAAATACTGCGAAAGGGAAACTTTTTGCTAGTCTAAAGAACGGAAGATTAGAAAACTGAAGAAAAATATAAAATTAGCACAAGGAGCCGGTTTTTGTTACGGCGTTAAGCGTGCGGTCGAGACAACCAAGAAGATAAAGCTTGAAAATCAATCGAAAAATGTTTGGGTATTAGGCGAGCTTATACATAATTCTCATGTTATTAAAGAACTTGAAGAACTCGGAATAAAAACAGTTGATGAGCTTCCGGAAAATGAAAGCGGTATTTGTATTGTAAGAAGCCACGGTATGGCTCCGCAAAAAATAAAAGAAATATCCGATAAGGGTTTTGAAGTTATTGATTTAACTTGTTTGGACGTTAAAAAAGTTCAGCAAAAAGCGGTACAGCTTGCACAGGAAGATTTTCTTGTTTTGATTTTGGGAAAGCCCGAGCATCCTGAAGTTATTGCTATTAAGGCTAATGCTGATATGTTTTCCGATAATGTTTATGTTATTCAGGATATTGAGTCGCTTAAAGATATTACCGATAAAATAAAAGAGCATAAAAGAGTCGGGGTAGTTATTCAGACAACTCAAAAATTGGAATTGTTAGAATCGGTTGTAAATTATATTATACCTATTGCAAGTGAGTTAAAGGTGTTTAATACAATTTGTAAATCAACATCAATGCGTCAATCGGAAGCAAGAGAACTCGCTAAAACTTCTGATTTGATGATTGTTGTAGGCAGCAAAAAAAGTGCAAATACTTCTCATTTGGCTGAAATTTTAACGTCTATAACAAATACAATTCATATAGAAACGGCTTCAGATTTAGTACAATATAAAGATTTAATTGAAAAATCAACAAATATCGGGGTTACGGCAGGTGCTTCAACACCTGAAAATATTATTAAAAATGTTATTGAAGAATTAAATAAAATGTAAGAAAGGACAAATAAAAAATGGCAAAAACAGTAAATGAACAGGACGAATTCGTCAGATTGCTTGAAGAAAGCTATAATTATAAGTTTTCTGTGGCAGATGTAGTTAAAGGTATTGTAATTAAACAGGAAAATGACGGTTTTTTGGTTGATATCGGTGCTAAAACGGAAGCATTTCTTCCTAACAGAGAAATTACAAATAATCAGGTAAACGATAGAGATTATTCAGAATATTTGTCAATTAACGATGTAAAAGAATTCTATATTCTTAAAGAAGAAGGCGAAGATGAAAATGACAGAATTGTTCTGTCTTTAAAGAAATTATCTTGTGCAAAAGCATGGCAAGAACTTCAAAGTGCTAAATATAACAACGAAACAATCAATGCAAAAGTTGTACTTGTTGTTAGAGGCGGTGTAATAGTTGAAGTTTCTGATTTAAGAGGGTTTGTTCCCGCAAGCCAATTAAGAACAGGTGCTCCTTTTGACGGTTTAATCGGGCAAGATATTGAAGTTAAAGTGTTAGAAGCTGATGCTAAAAGAAATAAGTTAATATTATCTCAAAGACAAGCAGTTGCTGAACAAAGAGAACAAGTTGTTGATGAAATCATTTCTCAACTTGAAGTAGGCTCTGTTGTAAAAGGTGAAGTAGTAAGAATTGCTGATTTCGGTGCTTTTGTTGACATTAACGGGGTTGACGGGCTTCTTCCTATTTCGGAAATTTCTTGGCAGAGAATTAAACACCCGTCTGATGTAATATCTTTAGGTCAGGAACTTGAAGTTAAAATCTTAAAAATTGATATGGATATGAAACGTATCAGTTTGAGTTTAAAGAGAATGGGTGAAAATCCATGGGAATCTATTGAAAATGAATTTCAAGAAGGTCAGGTTATAAAAGGTACGGTTAATAAAGTAACTTCATTCGGTGCATTTATTAATATCTACCCCGGAGTTGAAGCATTATTACCTGCAGCCGAAATGGAACCGGCTAATGCTAATCCATTTAATATTTATAATGTAGGTGATGAAGTGGAAGTGTTAATTAAAAAATTCACTCCTCAAGAACACAGAATTGCATTAAGCGTAAAAGATATTCAAAAATAAACCTTTTTTAGAGGGCTATATTTAGCCCTCTAAATTTTTAATTTACAAAACTTTAAAATTGTGATTATTTTGTCAAAATAAAAACTTTATATGTTTTATTAAAATCACAAAATAGTAAAGGGAAATAAAATATGGGAATAGCACCAATTAATAATGTTCAAAGCCATAAGGCAGAAAAAACAGGCAGAAAAGTAGGACTTTTAGCAGGGTTTGCAGGCAGAACAGCATATGTAGTTAAAAAAGAAGGTAAAGATATATTTGCTTCAGCTTCTAAAGAAGCAGTTGAAAACCAATTACCTAAAATTGTAGGAAAATTGGTTAAAGTAGGTTCGATAGGTTTAATCGCAAGTGCTTTTGCTCTCGGCGGAGCAATTATCGGCGGTGCTATCGGAAGAATTATTGATAAACACAATGCTAAAAAAGCTCAATAGCTAAAAATAAAATTTTATAAAAAGGAGTGATATTTATATCACTCCTTTTTTAGTATTTTTTTTAAGTACATGCCGGTATATGATTTTTTACAACTTGCGACTTCTTCAGGTGTTCCTTGAGCAACAATATTTCCGCCTAAATCTCCGCCTTCAGGTCCGAGGTCAATAATATGGTCGGCTATTTTTATCAAATCTAAATTATGTTCAATAATAAGAACGGTATTGCCGGTATCTGCAAGTTTATTTATTATTTTAATAAGTTTATCCAAATCATACCAATGAAGTCCGACGGTTGGTTCATCAAGTAAATATAGAGTTTTACCGGTAGCTCTTTTGTTTAATTCACTTGCCAGTTTAATTCTTTGAGCTTCGCCGCCTGATAGAGTTGTAGCACTTTGCCCGAGTTTCATATAACCTAAGCCTACATCATTTAATGTCTGCAAGCGTGATTTGATTTTTGGAATATTTTCAAAGAAATCAAGAGCTTCTGATATTGTCATATCAAGAACTTCAGATATATTTTTACCTTTATATTTTACTTCAAGGGTTTCTCTGTTGTAGCGTTGCCCTTTACATACATTACATTTAACATAAACATCTGACAGAAAATTCATTTCAATTCTTGTTAAGCCGTCACCTTTACATGCTTCACAGCGGCCGCCTTTTACATTAAAGCTAAATCTTCCCGCACTGTAGCCTCTTACTTTGGCTTCGGGAGTTTTAGCGTATAATTCTCTTATATATGTAAATACATCTGTATATGTTGCAGGGTTTGACCTCGGAGTTCTTCCTATCGGAGATTGGTCAATACATATTACCTTATCTATATTTTCAAAACCGTCAATTCTGTCAAGTCCTTGAGGTTTTGGTTTATTTCTGAATAATTTATGGATTGAGTAGCGATAAATTAAATCATTCATTAATGTTGATTTGCCGCTGCCAGAAATACCCGTTAGTACAACGACTTTGCCTAAAGGAATTTTAACATTTATATTTTTTAAGTTGTTTTTGTGGGCGTTTATTACTTCTATATAATTACCGTTGCCGGCTCTATGGTTTTTAGGTATTGGAATGGTTTTTTCTCCGCTTAAATATTGACCTGTCAGAGATTTTTTGCAGTTAATAATATCCTCTAAAGAGCCTTGAGCAATAATTTTACCGCCTTTAACTCCTGCGTATAATCCTATATCTACTATATGGTCGGCGTTTCTGATTGTATCTTCATCGTGTTCAACTACAATTAAAGTGTTACCAAGGTTTCTTAATCTTATAAGAGTTTTAATAAGCATATCATTGTTATATTGATGCAAACCTATAGATGGCTCATCAAGAACATACAAAACTCCCGACAAACCGCTGCCTATTTGAGTGGCAAGTCTTATCCTTTGAGCCTCTCCGCCTGAGAGTGTTCCTGACATTCTGGCTAAATTTAAGTAACTTAAACCGACATCTATCATAAACTTGAGTCTTGCTCTGATTTCATCAAGTATTTGTTTTGCAATTGTAAGTTTGTAATCATCAAGTTCAAGATTTAAATCGGTAAAGAACTTATATGCATCTTTAATTGATAAAAGACAGACTTCGTAAATATTTTTGCCCATAATGGTAACGGCAAGCGGAAACGGTTTCAATCTTGCTCCTTTACAGTCATTACAAGGAATTTGCGACATAAATTCCTGAATTTGTTCTCTTACTTCATCAGAATTAGATTCTTCATATTTATGCATAAAGTAAGGAATAACGCCCCAAAAGGGTCTTGTTTGTGTAACGTATCTTGTTCCGCCGAACTCTTTAAACCTTAATTTAACGCACTCTGAACCGCTTCCGTATAGGATAATATTTTGATGTTCTTTGCTTAGTGCTTCAAAAGGGATATCCATATCTATACCGAAATGATTTGCAACTGATGTCAGAATATCTAAATAATAAGGGTTTCCTGTTTTCGCCCAAGGATATATTGCTCCTTGATGCAATGATTTTGATTTATCGGGAATAATTAAATCGGGGTCGGGTTCATAATGTGCACCAAGCCCGGAGCAAGTCGGGCAGGCACCGTATGGATTGTTAAAACTGAATATTCTTGGTGCTAATTCTTCAAAACTTAAATTACAATTAGGACATGCAAGTTTTTCGGAAAATATCATTTCTTTTCCGCCGATAACATCAACTATCAAAAGTCCGTTAGCTTTTTGTAGTGCGATTTGTGCACTGTCGGTTAAACGAGCTTTTATGGTTTCTTTAATGACGAGCCTGTCTACAACAACTTCTATTGTATGTTTTTGTGTTTTGTTCAGTTCTATTTCATCTTCATCAAGGTTATAGACTTTACCGTCAACTCTTACCCTGACAAAACCTTCTTGTTTAAGCTCAGTAAAAAGACTTGTATATTCTCCTTTTTTACCTCTAATAATTGGTGCTAATAATTGAATTTTAGTGCCTTCCGGAAGTGTAAAAATTTTATCCGTAATTTCATCAATGGATTGAGGTGCAATTTCGCACCCGCACTCAGGGCAATGAGGTGTTCCGACGCGGGCAAACAAAAGTC
This sequence comes from Candidatus Gastranaerophilales bacterium, assembly GCA_947631645.1. Taxonomy (GTDB): domain Bacteria; phylum Cyanobacteriota; class Vampirovibrionia; order Gastranaerophilales; family Gastranaerophilaceae; genus Avigastranaerophilus. The sequence goes on along the minus strand of CANRMD010000026.1, from coordinate 17,605 downwards.
TTAAATAATCATAAATTTCGGTAACAGTTCCCACTGTAGAACGAGGGTTATTGCTTGTTGATTTTTGGTCAATGGAAATGGCCGGCGAAAGTCCCTCTATACTTTCTACATCGGGTTTATCTAATTGCCCGAGAAATTGTCTTGCATAGTTAGAAAGACTTTCTACGTAACGTCTTTGACCTTCTGCAAATATTGTATCAAATGCAAGTGAACTTTTCCCCGAACCTGAAATTCCGGTAAAAACTATTAATTCATTTTTTGGCAGTTCTAAACTGACATTTTTTAAATTATGTTGATTTGCTTTTCTTATAATTATTTTGTCATTCATAACAACATTATGGCACGAAATTAATTTTTAAACAGCCAGCATGAAACACAAGCATTATTAACATTAAAACAAGGCGGGAATTCATTTTTACAAATTTCCATTCGTTTATCGCACCTTGGTTCAAACGAGCATCCTTTAAAATAGTCCTTAATACTCGGGGGTTGTCCTTCTATAGGTGTCAGCTTTTGAGAATTAAAATCGGGCAAAGTTTTTATAAGTGCTTGTGTATAGGGATGTTTTGGATTTTTAAAGAGTTCCCTAGCACAAGATTTTTCTGCTATATGACCGTTATACATAACAACAGCACTGTCTGCAGATTCATAAACGAGTCCAAAATCGTGTGATATAAATATAAATGAAGTATCAGATTCTTTTTGAATTTCTTTAATAAGTTCCATAATTTGAGCTTGAACTGTAACATCGAGTGCGGTAGTTGGTTCATCCGCAATAATAACTGATGATTTACAAGCAAGTGCCATAGCAATAATCACCCTCTGTCTCATACCGCCCGAAAACTCATGAGGGTATGCTTTAAGCCGTTCTTTTGCGTTCGGTATTTTAACCATTTCTAAAGCTTCTGTTGCTTTTTTTTCGGCTTCACTTCCTTTTAAATTTTGATGTATTTCCAGTATTTCTAATATCTGTGAACCTATTGTATATAAAGGGTTTAAAGAAGTCATAGGATCTTGTGGAACAAGTGCTATTTCTTTTCCTCTTATTTTTTGCATCTGTTTTTCATTTAAATCAAGAAGATTTTGGTTTTTGTATAATATTTGTCCTGACGTAATCTTTGCATTAGACGGCAGCAACCGTAATATTGACATTGCGGTAATTGTTTTTCCGCAGCCTGATTCTCCTACAAGAGCTAACATTTGACCTTGTTCAAGCGTCAAATTTACATCATGTAATGCTTGATATTCTTTTCCGCCTGAGATAAACGATAAATTTAAGTTTTTTATTTCTAAAATACTCATAAAAAAATATTAGCTTATGTTTTTAACTAATGCAATCGGTAACTTAAACAGTAACTTGTCCCGTAAAAGAATAGTCAGCTCTTCCTGACATAAAAATGTCATGATTTGTATCGTCTTTTTTTCCGTCCCATTCAATTAAAAGCTGACCCCCCGGGAGATTAACTTTTACTTTTGAATTACATAAACCGTTTAAAATTGCAGCTGCAGTTGAAGCACAAGCACCTGTTCCGCAAGCCAGCGTAATAGCACAGCCTCTTTCCCATACATCTAAATTTATTTCATCTCGGGATAGAATTTTAATGAATTCAACGTTTGTTTTTTCGGGGAACAGTTTATGATGCTCAATTTCGCTTCCGTATTTTAACGCTAATGCTTTTGTATCTTCATTTGTTATAATTATACAGTGAGGATTTCCCATACTTATTGCGTTTGCTGTAAATATTCTATCTGATACTTTTATTTCAAAATTTAAATTTTGTTTTGCTAAAGTCGGAATTTTTTCAGGCTCTAAAATGGGTTTAGACATATTTACCCTGACTCTTCCGTCATCTAATAACTTTGGAATAATGGTTCCCGCTTTTGTTTCAACAGAAAACTCTTTTTTATTGACTAAACCTTTATCATATACGTATTTAGCAAAGCACCTGATTCCGTTACCGCACATTTGAGCGATTGAACCGTCGGAATTATAAAATATCCAGCCGATATCAGTTTTTTCCGTATTAGGATTAACAATAATTAAACCGTCAGCTCCTATAGAAAAATGTCTGTCACAAAGTTTTAAGGCTAAATTTTCAGGAGATAAACCGCTTTTTTTATATTCGTCATAATCTAAAATTACAAAGTCATTTCCTAACCCTTGCATTTTCGTAAAATTAATTATTGTCATTATTTATGTCTCCTGTGTGATTTTTTATTATCCCTATATATTACTGTTGGGGTATAAGTTTCAGATGTTTTTATTTTAAATTCTTTATTTTCGTATGAATTATTAAACACTCTTGTTGAAAGTGCATCAATATAAATATCGTCTAAATGTGCGTAATCAAACAGTATTGTACCTTTAGAATTAAATTCTCTTGTTTTCTGAATTTGCAATAGTAAGTCTTCAAAAGAACCGCCCATAAATGTAACAAATAAGCCTGCATAGATTTTTGAATTGGGGGTGGTATTTCTAATGACATCTTTTAAAAGTAATATGGCAGTATTTTTATCTCCCGTTAATATTAACGGAGTAAAACCGTCAACGTAATTATTTATTGACCACATTCTCCAATTCTGCATTTTGGTTGAAATACATTTTTTAAGGTCGGGGAAAATAACGGCGGTAACTTTAATATTTTTATTTTCTGTTATTTTTCTCACTTCTAAAAGAAATTTAGATATTTTATTTTGTCTGTATAAAGACCATAATTGCCATTGATATGTTCCGGGTTCTATGTCAATCGGGTCAATTCCGTACATATATTGAAATTCATCGCGGGCAGCTTTTGTATATCCCCAATTTGAATTTTTATAACTTGGATAATTCGCATCAACAGTTTGGGGATATCTTATATAATCCAAATTAATTCCGTCAGGGTGGTAAGTATCAACTATTTCTTTAATTAATCCGAGTAAATATTCTTGAACTTGAGGATTTGCAGGGTCTAAAAAATAACCGTTATGTTCAGACAGAGAGGAAACCGGTACTTCAGAATCATAGTTAGTTAATTTTTTATTAGACCATAAAGGATAAACACTTAAAACATGGTTTGGAGTTGTTTGCGGGTTTTCATTACCTACGTAAAAAGTTTCAAACCAAATGTGAACTTTCATATTTCTTTTATGTGCTTCACTCATCCAAACTGCTAACGGGTCGAAACCTAAAAATTCTTCTCTTTGGTATCTGACTCCGTATCTTCTTAAGTGTTCGCTTGGGTAAATGGTTTTTCCGTGGAAGTATGTTTCAAGAAATATATCCGTAAAACCTGCATTATGTAATCTTTCAATTGTTTTTTCTATTTGTGATGGAGTCTTTTCAACGGGTCTTAACCATATGCCTTTTAACTCACCTGAAGAATAAGGAATAGCATTTTTTATGGCATTATCCAATGCTTCCATCGCTTCAGTTATATATTGCTGTGTTTTTTCGGGTTTTTTTTGAGCTTTATTCATTAAATTTATTGAAGAATCAATATATTCTGATGCTTTTTTTTCATTATAAAAATTATTTTTTTCTTTATAATAATTTACGATTTTATTTATTTCTTTAAGCTTTTCTTGTGCTGAAAAAAGAAGACTTTCAGGAGTCAAAAGTACTCGTATTGAATTTGTATAATAGTCAATATAAACTTTAGAACCGACTTGAATATTTTTGCTAATCCAATTTTTAGCACTGCCGTGACCTGAAATAACAAACCCGTTAGGAGGAATAATAGAATCTGCCCCGTTTAAGCTTGTAACCATATTATTTACAACTATTGCTTCCGTTCCGAATTCATTAGTGCCAGTTCTAAGTCCATATTTAGGGGTATATACGATTAATTGATTCGGACCTCTTAATCCCGGATAATATGACATTGCACTGTTCTCTTGTTTCGGGTCTATTGCATTTATTAAATGTTGATTATCCATATATATTATGCTTTCATTCGGAACAAAAGGTTTGTATTGTTCTTCTAATTCAAAATTTAAAGCATTTATAGTTTTTTCTACAGGTTGAATGTTTATTGGAATAACATTATTATTTATTTGAATTTGAGGTTGAGCTTGTATTTCGGCATTTACACTATGCTGAAATAATATAAAAACAAAAAATAAAATCCCTAATAATTTCCTCATACTTCATATAATATAAAAAAACATTTAATTTGTTAATAGCATATAATTAAAAAAATATTAATTATTTAAATAATCGAAAATTTTTATATTATTATAAAATTAAGGAGATTAAATAATGGAATATAAGGATTATTATAAAATACTCGGTGTTGAACGTGATGCGACTGAGGCTAAGATAAAGTCTGCATACAGAAAACTTGCACGCCAATATCATCCTGATGTAAATAAATCTCCTGATGCCGTTAATAAATTTAAAGATATAAATGAAGCATACGAAGTATTATCTGATAAAGAAAAGAAAGCAAGGTATGACAGCTTAGGGGCAAATTGGCAACAAGGTGCTAATTTTACACCGCCTCCGGGGTTTGAAGGGTTTAACTTTAATCAGGGCGGTTTTAGTCAAAGTTTTTCAAATATGGGAGATTTCTCAGATTTCTTCAGTTCCATATTCGGTGATTTAATGGGCGGAGCAAGTGCTTCTCAAAGAACAAGAAGAACTTCTTCAAGAAGAAACTCAGGGTTTTCGTATGAAGATATTTTCTCGGGAGCCCAAGGTCCTCAAATGAGGCAGGGAAGGCAAAATGCTGAACCTCAAGAGTCTTTGGATATTACCCAAGATTTAAATATTACCGCAAAAGATTTAATGAGCGATAAACCAATAAATGTAAAGATGAGCACAGTTGAAAAATGTACAAAATGCTCAGGCGGCGGCAGTGTTTGCTCTGAGTGCGGAGGAACCGGTATTGTTAGTAAATCAAAAACGCTGTCGGTGAAAATTCCCAAAGGTGTAAAAGAAGGTCAAAAAATCAGACTTAAAGGTGAAGGAAAAACTGACAATTACGGCAGAAAAGGCGACTTATATTTTACTATTAAGTTTAAAGATAATGAATATACCATTGATGGTGAAGATGTTACAAAAAATCTTGAAGTAACTCCTGCTGAAGCAGTTTTAGGATGTAAAAAAGATTTATCAACACTCCACGGTATAATCGGTATAAAAATACCGCCCGAAACAAGAAGCGGTAAAACTTTAAGATTAAAAGAACTTGGTTTGCCTAAAAAATCAGGCGGTTTCGGAAATTTAAACGTTAAAATCGTTATAAATATCCCTTTAGCTATTTCTCCAAAACAAAAAGAACTTTATAAAAAATTATTGGAAACAGAATAAACTAATATAATAAATTTAAATATTATTTGAGTAATTCATTAACTGTCTTAAAATGCATTTTTGCAGTTTCGTTTAGTCTTTCAAAAGAATATTTTTGAATAAAACTTTGTGCTTGTTCAACAACAAGATTTGATGCACCTTTTGAAAACTGCATTTCAAATTTATTTTCCATATCTTGCATTCGTTTAACAAATTCTGCTCTGGCTAAAATTGACGCGGCGGCAACTATAACGTCAGCTTCCGCTCTTACCATTTGATTTAGAATAATTTTTCTGCCTTTTTGCATAAGTGCATTTTTTATTAAACTTTCATCTCCGAATTTGTCCGCAAGAGCATAATTACAGGGCGATTTTTCAAGTATATTTTCTATAGCTCTTGCGTGTGCCCAAGCAAGCAGTTTATTCAAATTTTTGAATTTTGAATAGAGCTCATTATATTTTTGAGGTGTAATTACAATAACGGAATGTATTGAATTTGCTTTAATTTTGTTTGCAAGCTCAATAATTTTTTTATCATCAAGTTTTTTACTATCTTTTACACCTAATTTCGTAAAAAGTTTTTTATTTGTATCATTTGATTGTACTCCTGCCACAACAAGCGGCCCGAAAAAGTCGCCTTTACCTGATTCATCAGTCCCTATATAATTTTCACTTGTTAAAGTTTGTGTTTCTTCACACTCAAACCCAAGGTCTTTAATAAGAGTATCTATATTTTTGCCTTGAATAAGCAGTTTCCCGCTTGTATAGTAAATTGCTTGGTATGATGCAGTTTTTGCACGCCAGTTTGCATATTGAACTGTGTCAAACTCAACTTTTTTATTTGTAAAATACTTTTTAATTTCCTCTGCTTTTTGCGAGGTAATTTTTTCACTATATGTATTCATAATTTTAAAATAGCATAATATTTTATATTTATGAATATGTTATACTCAAATAAAAGGAGAAAAAATGGAACTTGAAATCAGACAAACAGGACCTTTGGAGGTAAATACTTATATATTAAAAGATGAAACTTTAAAAGAAGCTGTAATTATAGATATAGGGGGAGATTTTGAGGAAATTAAATCAAATCTTGATAAACAAGGATATAAAATAAAATATATTTTAAATACCCACGGGCATTTTGACCATGTTTTGGGTGAAATAGAAGTTCAGAAAAAATATCCACAAATCCCAATTTATATGCATAAAGATGACATTTCACACTTTTCAAGATTAAAAGAGGAAATGAACATGTTTGGGTTCAAATGCACAGCAGAACCTTTAATATTAACTGAGTTTATAGATGAAAATACAAAACTATGTTTTGGAGAACAAGAAATAAAAATATTGTATACACCTGGGCATTCAAAAGGAAGCCTTTCCTATTATGTTGATGGCAAGTTATTTTCGGGAGATGCCCTCTTCTACCGTTCTATAGGAAGAACTGATTTCTATGATGGGGATTATGATACCTTAATTAATTCAATAAAAACAAAAATGTTTACATTACCTGATGATACACAGGTATATCCCGGTCACGGTCCAAAAACTAACATTGGTGCAGAGAAATCTTTTAACACTTATTTAAGAGATTAATTCTTTATTAAGAATTTTTAGATGCTTTCAAGCATTCTTGTAAACCTTTAACAACTTCTTCTCTTAAATCCATGAAGAAAAACCCAAGATTTTCGGCTAATTTTTGATTTAATTCGTTCATATTATTCCTTTATCTTAACATTATAAATATCGACATATCCTTTATATATCTTTAATAAATAGAGTTAATTTGTAAAAAAATCTTTACATAAATTAAAAAAAATCACTCCGTTAAAAGGAGTAAATTATTCGTTTTTTTATTAAAACTTCTATTATTATTTACTCCAAAAGAATGATATTCTATAAAACCAAATATGATAACCTTATTGTACGCTACTGGGAGGTAAATAATTAGAAAGGACTATTATGGAGATAGGAAAATTAAGCTTACACACAACTAAAGCAATACAAAACAAGAATAAACCCAAAAATATTAATACAAATAAATTCAGTTCAAATCCTTTTGGAGTTAGTTTTAAAGGAAACGTAATCCAAGCGGATGTTTTTGAAAGTGCAAATAAAAAGGAAAATATAATTGCTCAAAAAAGCAAAATGTTTGCCAGTGCAGTAGTTAGCGGTATTAATAATTTTAATGAAGCGTTTAAGTCAAGAATGAATGCAATTGTATCATTTGGTAAAAAAGTAACAGAAAATGTATTTGATACAATGGAAAAAATCGGTAATACGGAAATAAAAATTGATATGGACGGGATAAAAAATAAATTATTCCCCGATAGACAATACAGTATAAAACAGTTATCAAATAAATCGGTAGATGAGCTTCGAGGCATGTGGGAAGACTTAACACCTGAAGAAGCGGCAGCATAAAAAAAGGGAGTGCGTTCAAAATGGATAATAAAGAAAAAATTAAACAAATCATCAGAACTTTAGGTGAACATAAAGATTCTGAAGCTGCTATAAATCTTTTAACGGAATTAGGTACTAATTCTGCTGATGATGAAATAAGAGAGTTAACAGCTCAAACTCTTATCAAAAAAAATACTCATGAATCTTTAAGAGTTGTTTTAATATCAAAAGGTAAAGGTATTAATGACTTGAGTGCAAGAGTTGCAATGTCATCAATTAATGAACTTTTAGCATTAAAAGATAAGACGGAAGCTATAAAAATATTGGATGATACAATTAAAATGCACTCTGAAGAAGAAGTCAGAAATACAGCTCGTTCTGTTAGAGCTTTAATGACTTTTTCATCATAAATAAACTAATTAAAAAAAAGAGCCTTAATAAAGGCTCTTTTTTTTATGTTTAATTTTCAAAAGATATATGTTTAAACAGATATAAAAATATAAAAGAGCTAATTAATAATAATACTCCGTATAAAATTAATGTCGAACCGATGCCGATATGTTCAGCTACAAAACCGGCAACAAGACTGCTTAATGATACAGAACCCATATAACATATTGCATGAATACTCATAACTCTGCCTCTTACTTCATTATCAATTATAGATTGCATTATGGTATTATCTGATGTAATACATGCCGTCATTCCTAATCCAAGAAAAAACATTGTTGTTATTGACAGTATTATGTTAGAAGAAAAACCTAAAATTATCATGCAGACGCTGAATAAAAACGCTCCTGAACATAGAATATATTTAAAGCCTTGGACTGTATTTTTTGAAGCTAATATTAAAGAAGATACCAAAGCTCCGACTCCTGCCGATGCCATTAAATAGCCTAAAATATCAGCATTTGATTTAAATATTTCTTTTGTGTATACAGGCATAAGCATAGGATATGTCATTCCGATAAAAGCAAATATTAATAAAAAACACATTAATGTCATTAATCGCTTATCAAAAACAACATATTTTATGCCCTCTTTTAAACCTTCAATAATTGTTTCGTTTTTAACGTGTTCGCTTTTTTCTTCTTTTATATCCATAAACGAAACTAAAATAATTGCGGGTATTATACATATAAAATTAATGAGGAAACAAATTCCTTCACCTACAGAAGCAATAAGTATACCTGCTAAAGCAGGACCTACAAGCCTTGCTACGTTAAAGCAAGTTGCGTTTAAGGAAATTGCATTTGATAAATCATTTTTATCTTCAACAAGATATACAAACATAGATTGCCTTAAAGGAACATCTATCGCTGCAATTGTATTTATAAAAAGACCTAATAATATAATATTCCATACTCTTATAAAATCTGATAATGTTACAAAGGCTATTAAAAATGCCTGAATGGCGAATAATATTTGTATTGTTATCAGCATTTTGTGCCTGTTAAATTTATCAATAATAACGCCTGCAAAAGGGGTTATTATAAATAAAGGTATAGCATTAGTGCACATTATTATTCCCATAATTAACGGAGATTTTGTAAGATTATATATAATCCAGCCTATAGCAATGTTTTGAATCCATATTCCTATCTGTGAAATAATGAGTCCGGGGAAAAAAAGTCTGAAATTTTTGTATTTTAATGATCTGAATGTATTTAATATTTTGTTCATATTTATATTTTATTATAAAATAATTCAAGAGGTAATTTTATGGATGTATCTGTTGTAATTGTAAATTATAATACCGAAAAACTTCTTGTTGACTGTATAAGGTCAATATATGAAAAAACAAAAGATATAGATTATGAAATAATTGTATCGGATAATAATTCTTCGGATAATTCGATAAATGTTATAAAATCAGAATTCCCGAATGTAAAAATTGTTCAAAACAGTGAAAATTTAGGTTTCGGAAAAGCAAATAACGAGGGGTTCAAAATTGCTCAAGGCAAGTATTTATTTTGCTTAAACCCTGATACGGTATTAGTAAATAATGCAATAAAAATCTTATATGATTTTATGGAACAAAACCCGCTATCAGGTGCTGCAGGCGGTAATCTTTTTGATAAAAATATGAATTGGGTTCATTCTTTCGGATACGGTGATGATATAAAATCATTATTGTTAAGAAAGACATTTTTAAAGTTTTTCTATTGGAAAGAATACAAAAAAATAAAATCTTATGAAAAGAATATTGACAGAACTAAAATAAATGAAGTAAATCATATAACGGGAGCTGATTTAATGCTCAGAAAATCAGTTATTGATGAAGTCGGCGGTTTTTGTGATAAATTTTTTATGTACTTTGAAGAAACTGAACTTGAATTCAGAATTAAAAATAAAGGCTATAAATTATATTTTGTCCCCGATGCTAAGATAATTCATCTTGAGGGGAAATCATCAAACCCTAAAAAAAATGAATTTTATACAAATTCGTTTGTTCAATACTATCGTCAATGTTACTCAGATGCATGGGGAGAAATTGCAGAACTGTTAATAGCAAAAAGAAAAAAAGGAAATAAATAATGACAACTTATAATATTGCTTTATTAGCCGGTGACGGAACGGGTAAAGAAGTTACGGATGAAGCGGTAAAAGTATTAAAAGCGGTAGGAAATAAATATTCAATAACATTTAATTTTGAACCGTCATTAATAGGCGGTTGTGCTTATGATGAATATAAGACTCCATTACCTGATATAACGCTGGACAGGGCAAAAAAATCGGATGCGGTATTATTAGGAGCCGTAGGTGATTGGAAATATGACAGTCTGCCACCTGAAGTAAGACCTGAAAAGGCACTTTTAGGAATAAGAAAAGCTCTTAATTTGTTTGCTAATCTTCGTCCCGCAACGGTATATCCCGAGTTAACAGAGCTTTCTCCTTTAAAAGAAAATGTTGTATCGGGTACTGATATTATGATTATTAGAGAGCTTACGGGTGATGTTTATTTTGGTACTCCAAAAGGAATTGAATTTAAAAATAATGAAAAATACGGCTATAATAACATGTGTTATTTTGAAAGCGAAATAAAAAGAATAGCACATGTCGCGTTTAAAGTGGCTCAAGCACGCAATAAAAAGCTTTGTTCCGTTGATAAAGCAAATGTTCTTGACGTATCAAGATTGTGGCGGGAAACAGTTGCCGATATATCAAAAAACTATCCCGATGTTGAGCTTACAAATATGTATGTTGATAATGCTGCCATGCAGATAATAAGAAACCCTAAGCAGTTTGACGTAATACTTACGGGAAATATATTCGGAGATATACTCTCTGATGAAGCATCAATGTTGTCAGGTTCGTTAGGTCTTTTGCCCAGTGCTTCTTTATCAGACGGTAAATTGGCGATGTATGAACCAATCCACGGCAGTGCTCCTGATTTAAAAGGTAAAAATATAGTTAATCCTATAGCGACTATTTTATCGGCCGGCATGATGTTAAAATATTCGTTTAATCTTGATAAAGCCCATGATGATATTGTTAATGCAGTAAGAAAAACTCTAAAGGACGGATATAGGACTCAAGATATTGCTCAAACGGGCATGGAAACAGTATCGACCCAACAAATGGGCAATCTCATTTGTGACAGGCTTTTGAGTAATTAGATACTCCTGTAGTCTTAACTTTATAGTATTAGATTAAATTTTAAAATACTATACCATGGTAGAGTGAAAAGGACTTAAAAATACGTTATAGTTATAATGTAGATTGAAACGAGCGAACACTTTCTTTCGGGGTTGCGAAAAAGTATTATTTAACAGTTCGCCCATAACTGTTTCAATCTACACTTTTTTATTGTTATTTTACCTTTGTGGGGATAATGTTTTTTCTTAAAAATATGCTATCATATATTTATGTTAGCTAATTGAGGTTTATTAATGAAAAATTTATTCAAAATATTAATTTCTTTGGTTTTATTATCGGGAATGCTGAATATAAATACAATAGAAGCAGCACCTGTTGCTGCACCTTCTAAAACAACAGCGGCAGCATCTAATGTAAAACCAAATGTTACTGCTATAAAAGTTTCGCCTTTAGATATTGTTAATTCACCGGAAAAATATTTAAATAAAGAAGTTACTTTTACGGGAGAATTTGTTGCTTTTACTTCTTTAGGGCTGGATTATAAACCGGCTTATAAAGACCCTCTTAAATATATCGGAATACTTATTAAAAGACCTGATGTACAAGATCATACAATTCCTTTATCAGAAATGAAAATGTTTTTAACAAGAGAAATAGCAGAAAAACATGTAGATATGGAAGCAGGCGATAAAATAGAAATAACGGGAAAAGTATTTTCAACCGCCTTAGGTGATCCTTGGATAGATATAACAACTTTTAAATCACTTGCACCAAAAAAAGAAAAAGCAGAAAAATAAATAAAAACAGGAGTTAGTTGTGGAAGAGAAAAAGACATATTTAACAATACATGGGCACTTTTATCAACCGCCGAGAGAAAACCCTTGGCTTGAAACAATAGAAATACAAGATAGTGCAAACCCTTTTCATGATTGGAATGAAAGAGTAACCGCAGAATGTTATACTCCTAACTCCGTTTCAAAAATAGTTACAAACGAAAACAAGATAATGGATATAGTAAATAACTATTCCTATATAAGTTTTAATTTTGGTCCGACTCTTTTATCTTGGATGGAGCATCACTTTCCATATTCTTATCACAGAATAATAAAAGCAGATATAGAAAGTGCACAAAAAAATAACGGGCATGGTAATGCAATGGCACAGGTTTATAATCATATTATAATGCCGTTGGCAAATAAAAACGATAAGTATACTCAAATAATATGGGGTATTAAAGATTTTCAGTACAGATTTGGCAGAAAGCCTGAAGGAATGTGGCTCGCGGAAACGGCTTGTGATGATGCCACACTTGAAGCTCTTGTTGATTGCGGTATTAAATTTACTGTTTTATCTCCTCATCAGGCTAAAGGAGTAAGAAAACTTAATTCAAAAGAAAATTATAGTGACGTAAGCTGGGGAAATATTGATCCTGCTCGTGCTTACAGATATTTTATTAAGTCTAATCCCGATAAATTTATTGATTTATTCTTTTATGACGGCTCAATATCTAAATCGGTTGCATTTGATGAATTACTAAAAGACGGAAATAAATTTATATCAAGGTTAAAAGAGGGTGTATCTGATTTAAGAGATTATAATCAGCTTGTAAATATTGCGACAGACGGTGAAAGCTACGGACACCATACTAAGTTCGGCGACATGGCATTATCTTATATATTAAAAATCAAAGCTGAAGATGAGGGATTTATCATAACAAATTATGCTAATTATTTGGAATTGGAACCGCCAACGTATGAAGTTGATATAAAAGATGTATCATCTTGGAGCTGTGCTCATGGTGTCGGCAGATGGTGTGATGACTGCGGGTGTTCTACAGGCGGAGGACAAGGCTGGAACCAAAAATGGAGAAAACCTTTAAGACAAGCTCTTGATTATGTTAGAGATGAACTGATTAAAGTTTTTGAAGACAATGCAAGTCTGTATTTTAAAGATATTTATAAAGCGAGAAACGAATATATTGATGTTATTTTAGACAGAAGTCAACATTCAATAAATAAATTTTTTGCAAACAATCAGAAACAGCCGCTTGAAAAATCTGATATTGTAAAAGCATTAAAGTTAATGGAAATGCAGCGTCAGGCACTTTTAATGTATACAAGCTGCGGTTGGTTTTTCTCGGAAATTTCAGGGATTGAAACCACTCAAATTATGAAATATGCACTAAGAGCAATGCAATTAGCTTCGTGGTTTACAAGTAAAAATATAGAAGAAGAATTTGTAAAAATTCTCTCTTCGGCACAAAGTAATATCCCTTCATTCGGTACGGGAAAAGATGTCTATGAAAAATTCGTAAAACCATCTTCGGTATCAGTGAAGCAGATTGCTGCACTTTGGGCTATTTCTTCAAGTTATACCAAATTTGAAGAAAATTCTTCATTGTATTGTTATAATATTAAAAAACACTACTACAGACACGCTTCAAACGGTGTTACGTCATTTAGAACCGGAAGAATTGAAGTAGAGTCTAAAATTACGCTTGAAAAATCTGATTTATTCTTTGCTTGTTTGGAATTTTCCGAAGGTGATTTCCACTGTGCAATAAAAAAATATGATGATACGGAAAATATTATAGAAATTACAAAAAATCTTGTTGAAACATATAATACAAAGCCTACTACAGAAATTATAAGAATGCTGGATAATATTTTCGGAAAAGAATATTATACGCTTAAAGATATTTTGCTCGAAGACAGAAGCAATATTCTTTTAACTTCATTAAAAGGAAGATTGTCAAAGTTCTCAAATACGTATCGTGATATATATAATGACGGTAAAAATTCAATATTACAGCTTATTTCTCTTGGAATTAACGTTCCGCAAGCGTATAAATTAGCAGCCCAGTATACTCTTTCTACTGACTTTAATGCGTTATTTAAAGACTGTGAAGATATAACTAATGAATATATAATTCAAAAAGCAGTTGAAATTAATGAAGAAGCTGATGCATTCAAAGTTGAGATAGATAAGACAGCTACAAGTAAAATCTTTTCTGAAATAATTCAAAGTGCAATATATAATTTCTGTAAAAATTTTGAGATGAACAGGCTTAGTAAAATTTTAAAAATGTTTGAATGTGCATCTAAAATTCATTTAAGAGTTGATATAGCGGAAGCTCAAAATATGTATTTTAATAAAATATATAAAAACTTTATTATACTTTTGGATAATTTGCAAAATAATACCGAAAATATTGAAAGAATAAGAGAGTTTCTGTTTGCAATTTTAGTACTTGGCGAATATTTAAATATTAATACTGATTTTTATAAATCATCAATATTAAAACTTACGTCAAAAAATTTAAAAATTACGGATTAGAAAGTTGATGTAAAACGTAATTTATTTGTTTTCTAAGATTAATAAAGTCCGAATTGTTATAAATAACAAAATCGGATTTTTTTATTTTTGACTCTTCACTGTCTTGTGAATTTATTCTTACTTTTGCATATTTTTCACTATATTTGTTGCGTTCCATAAGTCTTTTTAAACGTACATCTTTATCTGCGGAAACAAATATTATTTTATCATAATTTTCTTCCTGTTTTGTTTCAAACAAAAGCGGAATTGAAACAAAAACTATTTTTTCCTTTTTGTTATCTTTTAAAAACTTATTAACATGTTCAAAAATTCTTTTATGGAGAATTTGTTCAAGTTTAACTTTATTATCTCCTTTGGAAAAAACTAATTTCCCCAGTTTTTCTCTTGATATATTTGAATTTTCATCAAGAATATCTTCATCTTTAAAAGTTTCTTTTATTTCTTTAATCGCGGAAATATCAGTCATTAATATAAAGTGATTTATTTTATCGGTGTCGATAACTTTAAACCCTAAAGTGAGTAAAACCTTTTCTACCTGAGATTTACCGCTTGCTATATTACCAGTAATTGCAACTTTAATCATATATCCCTCAAAAAGAATATACAACATTTTAGGGAAATATGCCAGTTTTTTTTATTGCAGATAGCTTAATAGTGTATTTAACAACTCATATTTAGTTTTAAAACCGGAAAATTTTGCAATTAAATTACCTTCTTTAAATAATAAAAATGACGGAAAACCCTCAATACCGTATTTATAAACTAATGAAGGGTTTTTATCTGGGTCTACTTCACCAATCCAGATATTTTGGTCTGCTATTTCTTTCAATATCGGTTTTTGTCTTTGGCAAAATCCGCACCAAGAGGCTGTAAATGCAACAAATTTTATACCGTCTTTTGTATTTTCATCAAAATTATTTTCATTTAATTCTTGTAACATAATTAACTCCTTTAAAAGAAGTTTAAAATCAATATTTATAAAATACATTAGCCGTTAAGCTATTTTCTTATAACAAGCCGTTCAAGCCATCTGACAAATCTTGTGGGTTTATTTTCCGTTTCTCTTGTGATTGAATCGACTAAAATTGTTTTTGACCCCAGAAGTTTGCCTGCAAGAATATCCGTTAGGGGCCTATCCCCTATTACTACTGCTTCTTCGGGTTTTAAATTTATTGAATTTAAATATTGTTTCATTATTTTAGGACAAGGTTTATTTGCATTACCTATAACTTTAAAATCAGACATTGATTGAACTTTAGCAATATAATCTTCTTTTTTATTGTTGCTGATTATTGCGATTATAAAATTTTGTTTTAATTCATTTAAAAGTGCGGATACTTTTGGCGGGTATTCTCCCGATTTTGACGGCATTACAGTTGAGTCTAAATCAAACAAAATGGCATTTATACCTTTTGCCTTTATCTCTTTAAAATCAAGGTCAAATAAAGATATTACGTTATAATCAGGTTTTAAAATCATCTTAAATTTTTTACTCCGATGGTTCTTGCCAGTGCATATTTATAATCTTTAGGACTTTGAGAAAGTTCAATTAAAAATTCATCGTTAGTATTGCATAAGGGTTTTTCTTCACCTGATTTTTCATCAAAAATTTTTGTAACTTTAGCTTTAAAACATTCATCAGGAGTTATAATTTCTATTTCATCATTTAAAAGAAATTTATTTTTTGTAAGGACTTTAAACATATTATCTTTTTTATCAAGGAAAACGCATAAGCAGTCAGCACCTGCCAAGCCTTTTGAAATGTCGTAGCTGTAGCCTTCAGAATCTGGTTTATGAAGATAAAAGCCTGTTGTATAGCCTCTGTTGCCAATTTTTATAATTTCATTATAGTTTTCTTCCTTGTTGATTTTCCCTGTTGTAAGGTAGTTATCAATGGCTTTACGGTATGCTTTAGCAACTGCTGAAACGTAGTATAAACTCTTTGTTCTGCCCTCTATTTTAAATGAGTCTATACCTAAATCTATAAGCTCAGGCAGATAATTAATAAGAGCGAGGTCTTTAGGGCTTAGAATATGTGTGCCTTGACCGTTTTCTTCTATGTCAAAGTATTCGCCCTCTCTTGTTTCTTCAACAAGTTTATAACTCCATCTGCAAGATTGAGAACAGTTTCCGTGATTGGCTTTTCGTTCTCCTTTTGTCATATAGTCGCTTATTAAGCAGCGTCCCGAGAATGATACGCACTGAGCTCCGTGGACAAATACTTCATATTCAATATCGGGTACATTCTTTTTTATTTCTGCTATCTGCTCAAGTGATAAATCTCTTGATAAAACTACCCTTTGAGCACCAAGGTCACGCCAGAATTTAACGGCTTCAGAGTTCAATATATTAGTCTGCGTGCTAACGTGCAGAGGAATTTTGGGCATATATTTCTTTATTATGTTATACACGCCGAAGTCTGAAAATAATATAGCGTCAGGGTTTGCATCATTTATACGCTCTGAACACTCTATCATACCTTTTATATCGTTATCATAAGCAAAAATATTTAAGGTTAAATAAACTTTTTTGCCCATTGAATGAGCCAAGTCAATACAATCTTTTAAATTGTCAATAGTTATAAGCTCGCCTTTTCGCATAGCTCTTAAGCTGAAATCAACCATTCCTAAATATACGGCATCAGCCCCGTAGTGAATGGCATAATCAAGCTTTTCTTTGCTTCCTGCAGGTAATAACAGTTCTGGTCTTTTTGTGTTTAATTCCATACCATTATTTTACTACAAAGTTTTTTTATCCGCTTTCTTTAGTTCAAAGCCTTTTTTAAATGCATTTTTGGTGTAATAGTTTTTATCCTCGGACGGATGTATATATTTATCTTTCAATTTATCATTTACTGAATATAAATTATTCCATTGTGTTTTATAAACGGCTTTATAGTTATCGGGAATATAGTCATTTATCACTGCGTCAACAGGAATTATAATATAATCAGGTTTATAGGGCTCATTGAGTATCTCTTCCCAGCCTTCTT
>CANRMD010000025.1 GCA_947631645.1 Candidatus Gastranaerophilales bacterium | reverse complement strand
ATTAAAAATTCACCTTTTGTTTTTCCTATTATTTGTTTTATTAAATTTTTTCTTTCTTCTGTTTTTTCAGGCGAAATATTATTATACTGAAAACACAATGTCTTACATTTAATTCTTTCTTCTATTAAAGACTTGTCATAGTTAGCATCATATAATTCGCCGTTAAGCATTTTTTCTTTTTCTGTTGTCATAGATAAATAATAACATATAATAAAATTAAGCAGATACAATAAGCACAAAATTTTGCTGTACATATTTAATATACTTAATATTCATTAACATTAATAAAAAAATCGGAAAATTATTTTCTGTTTGATTGTTTAGCCTATTGAAAGCTGCTCAATATGAAAATAAGTGTTTCTTTAAATAATATATATAATAGTTTTAAGGGTATAGAAAGGTGTAAACCGATTGAAATAAAAGGCACAGAGACATCGGCAAAGGTTTATACCCAAAATCTTGATTATAGTACGTATAATCAGGTAAAACAAATATGTTCTCATCCTGTATTTAAAGATACTCCGATAAGAATAATGCCTGATACACACGCCGGTAAAAATACTGTTGTCGGTTTTACTGCTCCCGTTAGTTCAAACAGTAAAGTTATTCCGTCTATAATAAGCGGAGATATAGGTTGTGGTATGCTTTGCGTTAATGTTGATACAAAAGGTCAGGAAATTGATTTTAAAAAATTGGATGAGGTTATCAGAAAATATGTTTCCTCGGAAAGGTGCGAAGAACCGTTAGTTTATACCAAATATTCTACAGATATAAATAATCAAGTCAGAGATATATGTAAATATAAATATAAAATTGCTTCTGATAAAGCAGTAAAACATTTAGGAACACTTGGCGGAGGTAATCATTTTATAGAACTGGAGAGGGATGAAAACGGAGAAGTATATTTAACCATTCATACGGGTTCAAGAAGTTTTGGCAATATGGTTTTTAATTACCATAATGAAATTGCTAAAAAACAAAACCCGTATAAAATCAGAGATTTGTCATATTTATCAGGAGCTGAAGCTAAAGATTATCTTGATGATATGAAACTTGCTGCTAAGTATTCACAAATTAACAGACGAATTATTGCTGATGAAATTATTAAAAGAATGGGTTGGAGTGAAAAATCGTCTTTTGAATCAATACATAATTATATTTCTTCTGACGGAATAATAAGAAAAGGTGCAATTAGTGCAAAAAATGGTGAAAAGCTTATTATTCCCTTAAATATGAGAGATGGTGTAATTCTTGCAAAAGGAAAAGGCAATAATGATTGGAATAAATCCGCTCCCCATGGGGCAGGAAGACAATATAAAAGAGGTGAAGCAAATGCTGTTATTTCGCTAAATGATTATGTTGATTCAATGAGAGGAATTTATTCTTCCTGTATTAGTCAATCAACTATTGATGAATCGCCTCAAGCCTATAAAAATTCCGAAGAAATTATTGAAAATATTCAAGATACTGCTGAAATTGATACAATAGCTAAACCTATTTTTAATTATAAAGATTAACAAAAAAATTTTTCTCGGGTTTTTTGATGAATAAGTTACTTTTTTTCTAAATAACGGTATAATTAAAATGATAACTCTAAATAAAATAAATTTTATAAATATAAATACTCCTCATAAAATGCAAAAAATACCGGCTTTTAAAGGCGAGGATGTATTTATCAGAAATTTTAAAGGAAATAAAATGCACGCGGATAAAGATATTTTAACTTCTTTTAATCAAAAAGCAAAAGGTTTACCTATTGGAATGGATGGCGTTATGGTAATTACGGGTAAATATTTATCAGGCGGCATGTCTTGTGATGAATTTTCAAAAATATTTTTGGACAGAACTCCTGTCTTGTTCAAAAGAATAGAGCTTGGCATTGATAAAGAAGAATATTCAGACAGTTATAAACCCGAAATTACTTTAATTAAGGCTGTTAACCCATTGTGTGATGAATATTTAAATCATAAAATTTCAGGAAAAGATTTTGATGCCGTCTTGGGAAAACTGGTTGAAACTTATGTAAATACAAAGCATAAACGCGGTAAGTTATTTGTTAAATAAGTTACATAATTGAATCGATTATCAATTTACCCTTGGCATCTTGTTCTACTATAATTTCAATGGCATCAAAGCCGTTAATACCGGTTATTTGCCATTTACCACCTTTCCCATTTTCTAAAGCGATTTCTTTTAAAAGTTTTATAAATTGCTCAAAACTTAATAATTGCGAAGTATTATTATCTGTAACGGTAACCAGGTTTCTATCCAACATTCGCATAAATGCGTGATCTTCTATTTTAACTTTTCCGTCGCGTAATTCTTTTGCAGCGAGGGTTTTTAAATGTTGTACATAATTATAAATTTGTGAAACATTTTTTGATTGTTTTAGATATTTATCTAACGCTTTTGCAAATTTATTATTCTTTTTATAAATATCAGAAAACATATCTGTTAATGCGTGAATTTCATGCGAAGACAGATTGTCGATTCCGAATTTATTCACTCTTTCAATAAGTTTCATAGGATTAATTGATACAAGCATCTCTTCTTCTACATTTGGCACTCTTTTAATCTTGATTTCAACAGTCTCGGGTAATTTAACACCTGTTTGTGAAGCAATATCAATAATATCTGTTGTTATCATGTTACTTTTTATTAAATCATCGGCATTTACAACATATGTTGCCTTTGGAACACTTGTAGCATTTGGGAATAGAACCCGTTTTCTTTGTCCGTTTATAATTCCCAAATCTATTATATTTTCAGGGCTGACAGCATCCGTCATTGTTGTATTTGTAAATTTTCTGTAGAAATCGTATAAATTAGATGCTATTATATCTTTTCCGTCTTTAGTTGTTGTATTTTTAATTTTTTGTGCAATTATCGGATTATTCTTCTCCAATACTTTATAAATATCATCTGTGGAATAATATAAAACAGCTTGATATAAATCATGAGTTTCATCTAAAGATAAATGGAATTGTCCGAAAATAGGATTTTCTTTTATAGCGGAATATACTTCAAGAACTTTTATGGTCTCCTGGTAACTTTTAGCTATATCGTCGCTTTGTAAGGAAATTTTATAAAGTAAATCGGTAAAGTCAGATGGTTTTATGTTGTTTAAATCAAGATATGCAGCTATTTTTTCAGGTGAATATTTTTGTAAACCACCTTCAGTAAATATTTTTACAAATTCATCTTCAGAAACACCTAATTCTTGCAATATTTTTGATTTTGTAGAATCAATGTCGATACCTTTAAATTTAATATCATCAGTCAAACGAGCGGTGTTAGGTAAATCGGTTTTGTTAATACTTCCGCCATCTATAGAAATACTAAATTTTTTAATATCATCATAGCTGAGTTCTATTGTTTTCGATGTATCAACAGGGCTGGTTAGTTTAACTGTTTTATTTTTTGCATCAATATTTTTTATTGTAAAATAATGTCTTTGTGCTCCGTCAGGGCTTATAAAACCGTCTGAGTCAACAAGTGTTCCTAATGAAAGAACGGTGTTACCATGTTCTTTAGCTATTTTATCAAGAATTTCATCGGTTATTCCATCACCGGTAATGTGTATCGGGTTTAAACCGAATTGCTTTGCAACTATATCGGCAAATCCTCCGTCTATATCACCTGTTAATTGTTTATATGCCTGTTCAAAAATTCTTATACCTGTATTATCGGATAAAATTTCATCTGATAAGGCAGATTTTGCAACTTTTACCGTAGTATTTCCTATTTTAACATTATAGTCGCCAAACGGAGTTTTGGTGATAGATTTTTTAATTAAATCGGAACTTTTAGGATTGTTCATAATGCCGTCAATAGTTGAAAGAAGAGCACAATCACCCGTTTTACCCTGTTTGAATTTAGTATCTAAACCGTCGGGTAGTAATATCTTAGTTGTAATTTTATTATTTAAAGCTTTGCCGGCTTTACTTGCAACTCTGAAACTGCCTCCTATAACGGGAGCCATAATCATTCCTCCGATAGCTCCTTCAATACCAGCTTTTGCGATATCTTCACCGTTAAGAGCGGCTCTTACCATATTATCGGAAGCTCCTCCTAAAGCTCCGTCTAAAGCCATTCCGCTGCCGAGTGCTATAGCTCTTTTGAATATTGTTCCTCCGGCAACATCAATACTTTGATTTAATATTGCCGATTTAATGCCTTGTTTTGCTATTTGTTCCGTGCTTTCTCCAATTATACTCAAACCTAATTTTTTGCCGATTGTTTTTGTAACACAATTGCCGAGACCGTTTGTTACGGGTCCCATTAATCCGTTAATGCCTCCTGTAATTGTGTCATAAAGTAAATCTTTACTCTTATATTCTTTGCCTGTAGCTAAAGCATCACCGGCTTTTATACCTATTTTAATTGCGGAGCCCGAAAGTGTAGCAGCTCCGAGTCCTATGGCTAATGATGCTCCGCCTGTAGGAACGGCAAGAGCAAATGCACCTATTGCTAAAATTCCTGAAGCCATATCTGCGACAACATCAACACAAGTTTTTTGCCCTGCTTCATATTTTTTTAATGCTTCTTGGACTTTTTCAGAATCGATTTTTCCTTTTTCATATTCTGTTAAGATTTTTTCTAAGTGTTTAGAACCGGATTTCATTCCGAAAATGTTTTTGAACCCGTCCCAAAGTTTACCGATTAAACCTTGTTGTGATTTGATGGTTTCATATTCTTTTCTTAAATCGGACTTTTGATTTGTAAATGTATATTTATCAGCGGAATTATTTTGTGTAACGGGAAAAGTCGGTTTTTGTGCTTTAAAACCGTTGATTTTATTGATATTTATATTATTGTTTAGTCTTGAAATAATCATTTTAAAAAGTCCGCTGATATATAAATAAAGGTTTTTTTATTACGAAAATTGATTAAAAAAGACATATTTGTAAACAATTTAAAACTAACTTGAAGGCTTAGCCTGTCTTATTTAATAGATTTTTAAAATTGGTGTATAATATTTTCGGGGATAAGTGAGGATTAAAAATGAAAAAAATATTTCTTTCTGTTGCAATAATATTTATAGGATTGGTATGTTACGGGGCTGATTATTCAAATTTTAAACTTGATAACGGTCAAAATGTTATTATTAAAGAAGTGCATGATAATCCTATTGTTATAATTGATACTTGGATAAAAACAGGGTCAATTAATGAATCTGATGAAAATAACGGGGTCGCTCATTTTCTTGAACACTTGTTTTTTAAAGGTACTTCAAAACATCCCGTAAACGAATTTGATAAAATATTAGAATCAAAAGGGGCAATTACAAATGCAGCCACAAGTAAAGATTTTACTCACTATTATATTTTAATTCCGTCGCAATACTTTGAACTTGCTCTTGATTTACACTCAGATATGTTATTAAATCCTTTAATCCCCAGAAAAGAGCTTGAAAAGGAACGTAAAGTCGTAATCGAAGAAATTGCAAAAAATAACGATCAGCCGACAACAATTCTTTATCGAAATATGATTAATAATTTTTATAAAATTCATCCCTATAAACGCGATGTTATAGGAACAAAAGAGGTAATAGAACAAATAACAAGAGAACAAATCTTAGATTTTTATAATAAATGGTATACTCCGGAAAATATGACTACCGTTATAGTAGGAGATGTTGACAGTCAAAAAGCTCTTGAATTGGTTAAGTCTAAGTTTAATAAGTCTGTAGAACTTAATGCCAAAAAAACACTTCCCGAATATAAACTTGACAGAAAACCTCCAAAACAACTTGAAACAAAACAAAATTTGAAAATTGAAACGGGATATATAATTGTAGGTTTTAAAGGCTGTCATCCTATGAGTTCTAAAGATTCCTATACTTTGGATGTTCTTGCAACAATACTTGGCGACGGCAAATCATCAAGGCTATATAAAAATATTAAAGAACAAAAGCAAATGGTTCACTCTATTTATGCTTCTCATTCTTCAATGAAAGATGATTCTTTATTTTATATTTCGGCAAATTATTTAACGGGTGATATAGAAAGATTAAAAGCCGCAATATTTGAAGAAATAAGTAATATTCAAAAAAACGGAGTTACACCGGAAGAATTACAAAAGGCTAAGAGTATAATTGAACGTGACACATATTATTCAAGAGAATCAATCTCAAATATAGCTTCAGAAATCGGCTACACGGTAACTTTGACTAATGATACTTCATATTATAAAAATTATCTTGAAAATATAAATAAAGTTACTACGGATGATATTAAAAAGGCGGCAAAAGAATATTTAGACAAAAATTATGCGGTAATATCAGTTGTAATGCCGATGAATGATGATAAAATGCAAACCGCTCAAGATGATTTAAAAAACTATACCGCTAAAGTAATCAGCCAAGATAAAGATACAACAAAATATCAGCTTGAAAACGGAGCGATATTGGTTATCACAAAAAATACAACAAATGATATTATTGCAATGGAAATGGCATCAAGAGGCGGAAATAATCTTGAAAAAATTCCGGGAACTTTTTCAATATTATCCGATACGCTTTTAAAAGGAACTCACAAATATAAATTTCAGGAATTATCTCAGCTTCTTGAAGAAAACGGAATAAGACTTACTCCGTCAGCTCGTGGAGATTCGTTCAGTATTGCAGCAAAATTTACAAAAAATGAAAAAGATTTGGCTCTTGATATCCTTGAAGAAGTTGTTATTAAAGCTTCTTTAGATTCTTTTGACATAGACAGAGTTAAATCAGACAAATTGTATTCAATAAGAAATCAAAAAAATGCACCTGATACACTAATATTTGATGAATTTAAAACACAATTATGGAAAGATACACCTTATGGTAATACAGGAAGAGTTTTGCAGTATACAATACCGAAAATTCAAAAAGAAGATGTTGTTGAACTTTATAAAAACCTGTTTCCCGCAGAAAATACTGTTATCACAATTAACGGAAATGTTAACGAACAGGAATTTATTAATTATTTTTCAAAACTGCTTAAAAACAGCGGAAAACCAAGAATTAATATTGCCGATTTTAAATACAAATTTAAACCGCTGACAAGTAATAAAACCGTAAAAATAAAAAATGATGCTCAAGCGGTATGGCTTATTTTAGGCTGGCTTACGGACGGAGTTAATAATGAAAAAGATTGGGCTTCTTTACAGCTTATTGATTCTATTTTGGGTTCTGGCATGAGTTCACGTTTATTTACTTCTTTAAGAGATGAACAAGGACTTGCTTATCAGGTCGGTTCAAGTTTCTCGGCAAATGTTAATAAAGGGGCATTTGCTATATATATAGCAACTAATCCGAATAGTGTTTTACAGGCAAAACAAGGATTATTGGGGCAAATTAATAAACTTAAAAAAGAATTTGTTACCGAAAAAGAATTAACGGAAGCTAAAGATAAACTCCTCGGCAACTTTGTTTTATCTATGGAAACTAATATGGATAAGGCTTCTGTAATGAATACTCTTGAAATTACACAACGCGGTTATGATTTTATAGAAAAATATCCTGAAATAATTAAATCTGTTACTGTTCAGGATATAATTAAAACTGCGAATAAGTATTTTTCACAGCCTTATGTTTATGCAATTTCAGGACCTGATAAAGCTGTTGAAAAAATGTAAATTATCTTATAATATAAAATTATGCGAAATAACATACAAATTGATAAAGAATTTAATATAATCTCAAGAAGTATAGATAATGCTACGAGTTGTAAAGTAATTGAAGTCGGTGAAGATTGCTTTAAAGTTAAACTAAAGAATGCCGTTAAATATGAAAAAGGCGAATCTTGTGAACTTTTTGCCATGACGCCAAAAGGACAGGTATATTTTGAAACTTTAGTAAAGGAAGTAGAAAATGATATGCTTTCTATTTGGTTTCCTTTGGTTTTTAAATATCTTCAAAGAAGAGAATATTACAGAATAAGTTTGGATAAACAAATTGAATTTGCTTATGAAAATCAATTAATACCTGTAAAGATTATAGATTTAAGTGCCGGTGGATTGAAGGTTTTTTCTTCCGTAGAGTTAAAACTTCTGAGAGAATATAAATTAAAACTTGATATAGAAAATAAAATTTTAGATTTTTGTTTTGTCCCAATAAGAATAGAAACATATCAAAATGGTTTTATCTGTTCAGGGAAATTTGAAAATGTAAATAATTCGGACAGAATAGCTCTTGTTCAATATTGTTACAGAAAATACATTGAAAATAGTATTAAATAAACTTGTAAAACTGTAAAAAATATTGTTAAATATACTTATATGTTGTTTGAATAATAGGAAAAAAATTGTGGCAAAAAAAATTGTTAAAAAGCGTAAAAAGTCAGCCGGCTTTGCGTTCAAATTTAATTATACAATTATGCTTAGTATTATGTTAGTTGTTATATCAATTGTTATTATTGTAATTGGTGTAATGTTTGCATACTCCAAAGACTCAATAAAAGGTATACAAGATAATTTGGCAACAAAGTTTATTACCAGTTTGAATGTTTTAAATAAACCTAATGAAACCTCTGAAATGTTTATTAGTAATGTTCAGTTTCTGCAAAATGAAATAAATAATGTTATTTCACAAGACCTGAAAATAAAAGATATTTTAGTTACTGTTGATGTGAACGACAAGAATAAAATTGTTCAAAAAATAATTTATACATCGTTAGATGACAAAGACAGATATACATATAAAATAATGGATAATCCCTCTACATTTAAATTATTGGCATCTACAAGATATAATGCGGATAATTACAGAAATATATACATAAAAAAATCTTTTGTTGAAAAAGGTGTTAACGGTGATGAATTAAAAACTTATCATATAAATTTAATAATACCTAAAGATGAGAATATCTATTTAAATAACTTAGATGATTTTGCAAAAATATTCTTTAGTATTATTTTGGCATTGAGTGTGATAGCAGCGTATCTACTTGCAAGAAGTATTTCAAAACCATTGACCGTAATGGAAGAAACAGTTTCAAATATAGCAAAAGGTGATTTATCGGGCAGACTGGATTATACAAGATATTATGAAATGAATAAACTGGTACAATCATATAATATGATGGCAAATGCATTGCAGAGAATGTATTCAACATTGGAAGTACAGGTTCAGGACAGAACCAGAGAATTAAAAAATGCTTATGCTGAACTTCAAAATACCCAAGCAATGATGGTGCATTCTGAGAAAATGAAGTCTTTAGGTGAACTTGTTGCAGGTATTATGCATGAAATTAATAACCCTATAAACTTTATTTACGGGAATATGGTTCACCTCGGTAATTATTCAAAAGACTTAATCAGTATAATTGACGAATATACAAAGTATAATGATTCATTAAAACCTGAAGAAAAAGAAACTGTTGAAAACTTGAAACAGGAAATTGATTATGAATTTTTAAAATCAGATATGCCAGATTTGATTAAGAGCTGCCATGAAGGAGCTGACCGAGCTAAAAATATAATTCAGGATTTAAAGAGCTTCTCAAGAATGGAAGAAACCACTATAAAAGATATTGATTTACCGCATGAAATTGATATGACTTTAAATATTCTTCATAATAAACTGAAAAATAAAGCGGAAATTCATAAAGAATATATGGACAAAGTACCTATGATAGAAGCTTTCGGAGGACAATTAAATCAAGTATTTATGAATATACTTGACAATGCCGCAGGTGCTATCAGCGAAAAGGGTGATATTTGGATACGTATTAATGAAGATGAAGCTAAGAAAAATTTGATTATTGAAATTGAAGATAACGGTTCGGGTATGGATGAAGAAACTCAAAGAAAAGTATTTGACCCGTTCTTTACAACAAAACCGGTAGGTCAAGGTACAGGTTTAGGTATGTCGATTACTCATAAGATTATAAAAAATCATCAGGGAGATATTCGAGTTGAATCTAAGGTTGGCGTAGGTACTAAATTTATTATTACTCTGCCCCTCAATATAGACAGAGAAGCAATGAATGCAAGCATGGCAAATGAGGAAGTAATTAATGGACAAGTATAAAATATTAATAGTTGACGATGAACCTGACAATTTGGCTCTTTTATACCGTACATTAAGAGGTAAATACGATATTGCAAAATCAACTTCTCCCGTTGTTGCATTGGACATGTTAAAACAGGAAAAATTTAATTGTATATTGTCTGACCATAAAATGCCTGAAATGGATGGGGTTGAGTTTTTAAAACGAAGCTGTGAAATTTCACCTGACACAATGCGTTTATTGGTAACTGCTTATACTGATGCCGGTATTTTAATTGATGCTATTAACTACGCTAAAATATACAGATATATTAAAAAACCTTATAATCCCGATGAATTACTTCTTACCGTGCAAAATGCTTTAGAGTACTGGCAGTTAAAATATGATAATAGTTCATTGGTAAATGATTTAAAAGAGTTATTTGCGGGAACAGTAACCGCAATTGTCGAAGCTTTAGATTCTAAAGACGCGTATACTTTAGGCAGAAGCAGAAGGGTTACTTTTTATGCCGTTAATATTGCAAAAGCACTGCATTTAAGTGATGCTACCACCGCAAAAATTGAATTGGCGGGGTTATTGCATGATATCGGAATGATTGGTATTTCTGATGAAATTTTAGGTAAAATTGAACAATTAACACCCGAAGAATATGGTCAAATTAAAGAACACGTACACCACAGTATAAAAATACTTGAGGATATAAAGCAATTAAAAGATGTTGTTGAAATAATAAAATATCATCATGAATTTTATGACGGCAACGGGTATCCGTACGGTAAAAAAGGAGAAGAAATTCCTATCGGTTCAAGAATAATATCGGTTGCTGATGCTTTTGATTCCATGATAACACCAAAAGTATACCGTCATCAGATTTCACCGCAAGAGGCTTTAAATAAAATAAAAGCATTGTCGGGTAAACAATTTGATCCGGCTGTTGTTGAACATTTTGAAATAATTTTACCTTCGTTAATTCAACAAATTAAAGAAATTGAAAGTGCATTAAAAAAATAACTTTTATGTTAAGATTAAATTGTTAAAAATCAAACAGAGGTTATTTTTATATGAGAATGTCAAAACTTTTCGTGCAAACTTTAAGAGAGTTTCCGTCTGATGCTGAAGTTATAAGTCATAAACTGCTTGTAAGAGCGGGATATATAAGAAAACTTACAAACGGGGTTTATAATTATCTGCCGTTAATGTGGAGAGTTTTAAAGAAAATAGAAAATATTGTCAGAGAAGAAATGGATGCATCAGGTGCTCAGGAGCTTTTGATGCCTTTTGTACAACCGTCTGAACTCTGGCTGGAGTCAGGCAGATGGGAAGTATACGGTAAAGAATTGATGCGATTAAAGGATAGACATAATCGTGAAATGTGCTTAGGACCTACTCATGAAGAAGTTATTACATCAATAGGCAGAGAAGGTATCCGTTCATATAAGCAGCTTCCTGTTAATTTATACCAAATACAATCAAAATTCAGAGATGAAATAAGACCAAGATTCGGACTTTTAAGAGGCAGAGAGTTCATCATGAAAGATGCATACAGTTTCGATGCTGATGAACAGGGTTTAGATAAGTCATACGAAATTATGGCAAAAGCTTATACAAGAATTTTTGAAAGATGCGGTTTAGAAACAAAAATGGTTCAATCTGATTCAGGTGCCATTGGCGGAAGTGTTTCTCATGAATTTATGGTGCTTGTTAATGAAGATGCAGAAAATAATGCCGGAGAAAATGATGTATTCTACTGTACAAAATGCGGATACAGTGCAAACTCAAATCACGCTGTTTCAATATTAAACGAAGTTGAAACTGACGGTCATTTTGACTGTGCAAAAATAGTTGATACTCCAAATACTCATTCTATTGAGGAATTATCAGAATTTTTAAAAATTCCTTCAAGTGTAATATGTAAATGTTTAATATATGTTATAGACGGTAAATATGTTGCAGCTTTAATAAGAGGTGATAGAACCATTGAAGAAACCAAATTAATGAATGCTTTTCAAGGTAATGATATCAGAATAGCCCGTAACGATGAAATAGAAGAAATTATGAATATTTCAGGATTTAATGCAGTTGCAGGGTTTATCGGTCCTAAAGGATTAAAAGGCGTCGAAATTATTGCTGATGAAACAGTAAAAGACCTTAAAAACTTTGTTATAGGTATAAATCAAAACGATAAACACTTTGTTGGGGCAAATTGGGGAATAGATGTTGAATTACCTCAGAAAATTGAAGATATCAGACTGGTTGAAGAAAACGATAAGTGTGTTGATTGCAATGCTCCTTTAAAAGTAACAAAAGGTATTGAAGTCGGAAATATATTTAAACTCGGAACAAAATATTCAAAAGCAATGAATGCAACATTTGCGGATAAAGATGGTCAAGAAAAACCATTTATCATGGGCTGTTATGGTATAGGTATTTCAAGAACCGCAGCTGCAGCAGTTGAAAGACACCATGATGAATTCGGTATAAAATGGCCTTTAGCAATTGCTCCTTACACTGTTATTGTTGTTCCCGTTAGTGATCAGGATGAAACTCAAATGAGAGTGGCGGAAGAAATTTATAATAAATTACTTGAAGCAAAAGTTGAAGTTATCCTTGATGACAGGCAGGAACGTGCGGGCGTTAAACTTAAAGATGCCGATTTAATTGGTATTCCTTATAGAATAACGGTAGGAAAAACAATTAAAGATAACCTTGTAGAGTTTAAAGAACGTGCAACCAATAACATGGTTACAATTACGCCTGATGAGGCTGTAAGTAGAATTTTGGCTTTATAATATTTCTTAATAAAAAATTAAAAAATTGACAATAAATTTTGTTTAGTTTTTTTCTACCAAAACAAAAGGAAAATTTGTTTTGCTGACTATTTCCCCTAAAGTTAATGTATATAACCGTGCACCGCTCAAAAGAGGTGCAAAAAGTTTTGCGGGAAGTGATATATCTGATTTAATATCTCAAGGTAATAATGCTTTAAATGAAAATAAGTTTCAGGAGGCTTTAAATTATTATCAACAGGCAAATGCAAAAGAACCTGACGATAAAAGTGTATACAGAAAACTTGCTAAAGCTTATGCGGGTTTAAAAGATTATGCTGCGGCAGAAAGTAATTTTAATATTTATTTACAGGATAACCCAAACGATTCGGAATGTTTAATAGAGTTAGGTGAAGTTCAAAGATTGGGCGGATATTACCAAAAAGCCTTATCAAATTTTGAAAAAGCGTATTCTTTAGATAAAACAAACGATTTAGCTCACCGAAAAATTCTTGAAACAAAAAATAATCAATTAAGTGTATTTGACCCGGTTCAAGCACAACTTCAAAAAAATCAATATGCGGCTAATAACTTAAAACAAGCTTTAGATATGACTGTCAGGTATATGGGTTCAGATTATATGAAGGGTTTAAACGATGTAACAATATGCTTTGGGCCGACAGCATCTATGGGAGGAACCGCCAATATTGCACAATGGGAAAATTATAAAAATACAATTACAGTATCGGATGCGTATACATATGCGGCTCCGCAAGTAATAGCGGCATATTTAAGTCATGAATCGGTTCATGCTCACGATAAAGATGCATATACATCTGTTAGAGAAGAACAAGACGCATATGAAGTTGCGGCAAAGTTCTGGATGAAAAATTCTAACGGCGTAAAAGATCCTGAAATGGACTACGCTTTAGATTTATATAAACAATCACCTTCCGCATTAAGTGCAAGAGTTCAGGAAATATATGAGCTTAGAGATCCTTCTATTGCAAAAACTTCTCCAAACCATCCGCCATCAAAGTTATTCCATTTAAATACTTCCAAGCGAAAAGCCGCAAGTACAACAATTAAGCAGTACGATGTTATAGCTTAATATTAACTTTCCCTTTTGAAACTTCAAAAATGGTTTGTGTTGCTTTTGCAACATAATCTCGGTATTTCGGACTGCTAAGTTCTCCGGAAGAAATTATTTCGTCAGCTTTTTCAAAATATGCTTTTAGTGATTTATTTCTTAAATTTTTGTCTTCATAATACCATTGTAAAAACGGTTTATTAGATTTTCTTGTATTACAGCCTGTGTGCATTGACATGTAATTTGAAATATCATCATGTCCGGGGTCTGTACTATAAGCACGAATATGGTCGGTATTTGCGACAGATGATGCTAAAAGTCTTAATGCAATATCATAAGAGCTCCAATCTTCGCCGAGTTTATTTTTTCCTGAATATTTAACAATCCATGCGGAATGGATATCATTAGATGTCGGGAAACTTGCGGCTATTGTTTGGAGTTTTTTATATTTATTCGGATTAGAAATTTTTATCTTGCTGATTTTATCAATCATTATTTTTCTTCGGAAAGGAGATTCTTCCCCTGTTTTTTTAATAATTTTCTGCAATTTATCAAGTTTTGAATTTAAAACAACCTTTTCTTCTTCCGGCAGAGTTCTTGCTAAACTACGCATTTTTTTTACACGTTTCATTTGCACTGCTTGTAATTGCGGTAATTTAGAGTTTCTTAATATAACTAAAGATGTTCTTAAATCATTAGGAACGCTCATTTCTGGATGTTCTTTTGCACATTGTTTTATATCTTCAAATGCTTTTAATTCAACAGGCATCATATAATCTTGCCATCTTTCAAGAATTGACATATATTCTTGCGGTTCAGAAGCATCAATTTCTTTTTTAAATCTTAAAAACATATCCTTATTTAGCATTTTTCTTCCGCAAGCAGGGCATGGAACATCTTTAAATTTACCTATTTGAAAGTCGGAAGGAATTTCAAACAAATCCTGATTATCGGTTGAATATGTTCTGTTTTCTCTTCCCGTAAAAGAAACGGGCATATAATATGTGTTTGGTAATTCTGTTATATTTTTATTTATTTGATTTTGTTTATTTTTGCACGGTAAATTAACGGAATTTATTCCGTAATTATTAATTTTGGCTGTTTGTAAGGGAGCAATTTTCATACTTAATTTCTAATCTACTGATTTTATAAAACATCAAAATTATTAAATTTGTCAATTTAAATTAACATTTGTAAATTTGAATTTTT
The DNA here is from genome assembly GCA_947631645.1 of Candidatus Gastranaerophilales bacterium. GTDB lineage: Bacteria > Cyanobacteriota > Vampirovibrionia > Gastranaerophilales > Gastranaerophilaceae > Avigastranaerophilus. The sequence goes on along the minus strand of CANRMD010000025.1, from coordinate 12,074 downwards.
TAAAACTAAAATTTGCACATTTTAAAAAAAAATTACCAATTTTTAAAATTTTTTATTTGTTTTTATAAAAAATGTATAAAAAAATTGCAAAAATGTTAAAAAAATGAATACGTTCTTAATTAAAGAGAGAAACTAAAAAGCAAATAAATTTGTTTTTAAACTTTAAGTTGATATTATTGCTAATAGATATCTAAAAAAGGTAAAATTCGTGAGTGTATCATCAATTGGCAGAAATCAAATAAACAGTGTTCAAAAGCCAATTAATATAAAATCAAAAAAACGACCGAATGAAAATTTGTCATACGACCTGGGATTAGGCTCTAAATATTCAAGAAAGAAAAAAGAGTCATCTTTTAAAGGTGCTGCCGATTTTGCTTTTGATTTATTGGATAAAGGTTTTAGAATTCTTGATAAAAATGCGATGATACAGGTTTCTTTTGTTGATACCGTATCAACAAATATACCAAGAACTCTTGTAGATTTAAAAACAGGTTTAGCTGCCGCTTTTGAAACATGCAGAAGAGAATTTTCAGGATTATTTGTAAATTGTCTTATGCCCGGATTGGTTGTTATGGGTATGGCAGGTTTACTGCCAAAAGCTAATGAATTGAAACAGACAGGCGTTGTTTCTTCATGGGCAAATTCTGACTCTATTGATAAATTAAAAGGTGTTTATAAACAAGCTCAAGCTTCGGGAGATAAGAATGTAACAAGAGCATATGTTCAAAAAGCACTAGATTCTTTAGAAGGACTTGACGGTAAAACTTGGGTAAAATATATAGATAAATCTTCGATGCCTGAATATCAGGAAGCTGTTGAAAATATTACAAAAGCAATTACATCTAAAGGGGCAGATAAAAAATCTTTATTGAAAAATGCACAGGAAAAACTTTCAGGGCTTACAAAAGCTGAAAGCGTTTTAAGATTTAACGGAACACCTCAGTCTAATTTACAAGAAACACTCAGAGATATTACAGATTTAGGTGCAAAATTTAATCTTGCTCAGGAAAAAAATATTTCCGTTGATAAATATTCTGATTTATTAAAGAAATTTGTTAACAAAAAAAGTTTGATAGGTTTAGGAATAGTAATTGCAATTGCGGTTAGTGTTCAAACCATAAACAGAGCTATAACAAGAAAACAATTTAAAGCCGAAGGTGCCCCTATTTATAAGGATTTTGGGAAAAAAGATACAACCCAAAAAATGGATGAAAAACAAAAGAAAAAATTTAAGGCAAAAAAAGTTGCATCAGCAGCAGGTATGTACGGTTTAGCTGCATTATCAATGATGAAAAAGCCGTCATTGGGTATGTTCCAGTTTTCTAATATTTTCCCGACAATGGATCAATGCCGATGGATTGCTGCTTCAACATTTGCTTCAAGAATGCTTGGAGCAGAGGATGAAAATGAATTAAGAGAAACTACAGTCAGAGATATTGCTTCATTCTCAGGTTTATATTTCTTGGGTGATTATGTTAAAAAAGGTGCTGCTTCATTAATTGAAACTTTATCAAGAACTAAAAAAGGTGCTCAAATTTTTGGAGAGAATGTAGTTCTTTTAAACAGAAGAAAAGAAGTAGCTAAACCGGTTATCGATGCTGCTGCTCCTTTAAGTAAAAAAGTATGTGAATCTGCAAAATATCGTGCTAAACAACTCGGTAACTGGATTAAAAATACCGATTTGAAAACTGCAGCTGAAGTTTCAAGTACAAAAGTAAGAAATTTGAGAAATATTTGCAGAGTGGCTGATATTGCATTTTCTATTATTATGCTTGGTATTTTACTTCCAAAATACAACAGGTCGGTTACGGAGAAAAAAGTTGCTGAAGCTAAAAAACAAGAAAAAATACAAAAAAATGCAATGTTAAATTATGCTATGATGCAACAAAGTAAAGTTCCAGAAATTTTTAAAAGCTTAATATAATTTAAAAAATTTTGTTTAACCCCGCAAAAAATTTTTTAATCATGTTTTGTACTTATGTTGAGTTGTTAAAAACTCAAAAATAAGATATAATAAATGCAATTCTAAAGAATGTAAAAGGAGAGTAAGTAAGTGGTTGACAACAGGTCAGCCGGCATTCTGGGAATAGGCGGAGGAATAAACTTTAAGTCCGGAGATATTTCCGGTACTGCTGCTAAAACCTCGGATGACAGGGCAAGCCAAGGAACTGAATACTTTATGCAAGAAGGCGAAGAACAACAAAATCAAAAAGGTTCGTTCGTTGACAGAAGTATGGAACTGCGTGCTTCGCTTAATTCACTTGCTCTTTTAAATGTTGTTTCCGTGCTTAGAAATAAACGTAAGAATATTCTCCTTGATGAAGATGATGATGAGGGAGAAAAATCTATCCCGGATAAAATTAAAAAAATTGATGAAAATGACGAAAATAAACAATAAAAAAACCGATTTTCTCAAATCGGTTTTTTTATTACCTATTTAAAATTTATATTATAAACACCATTCTGTGGAATTAACTTTTCTTGCATAATATTCTTCCGGAGTTTCCTTGTGTCCATATGATTTAGCTGCTGCATGTTGAGCGGAAACTCTTGCTGATTCTACTCTTATTTGACCTGCGTAGATTGGAAATCTGTAATTGTTGTCTTGACTTCCGTATGCTACAACAGCATCATCCGGAACATCTTCGGGAATTCCGCCGTTTGGTTTTTTATAATCAATTTTTATACCTTCTCTGTAAAGCGGAGGTAATTTCCCGAATGAAACTGATGCTATACTCATTTTTAATTTTCCTTTCTCTGAAATTTGCTTTCGCTTGTATTAAAAATCAAAATAAATATATTTGCTGTCCTATGCTTAAATTTGTAATAAATATTAATAATCTGTTAAAATATAAATAAATAAGTAAAATGAAAATATGAAAAATTTATTAAAAACACTTGTAATATTATTGTTTTTATCAAATAGTGCATTGGCACTTGATTATGTTGATGTTCCTTTTGATTATTGGGCTTATGTACCTATTGATAAACTTACAAAAGAAGATGTATTAATAGGATATCCTAACAATGAATATCTGCCTGATCAGTATGTTACAAGGGCAGAATACGCTGTTATGATTGTTAAAGCTATTGAACAGCAAAATTTACAAGTAAATAAAATATACTCATTTGAAGATGTTGATTATAATCATTGGGCTTGGGATTATATTACCAAATGTGTTGAACTCAATATTTTAAAACCATCCGAAGATAATTATTTTAATCCTGATGATTATGTAACAAGGTGTGAAATAATAACTTTTTTGGTAAATATATTAAAATCCGAAGATATACAAAAGCAAGATGCTATATTGGCTTTAAATAAAGCATATAAAGACTTTGATGATATTCCGTATTGGTTTAGAGAAACGGCAGGCAAAGCAGAGGTGTTAAATTTAATACCGAAAGAACCCGGCAAATCTGATATATTAAATTACGACGGATATCTTACAAGAGCTCAGCTTGCAGTATTTCTTGCAAATTTACGCAGAGAACTTGATGCTTACAAAGAAGCAAAGATAAAAGAAATGACTTCACCAAAAATGGGCGACGGAATTATTGCCGAAAATTTTTATCTTGATGATGATGTAGTAACATTCCCCATGCAAACGGTTCTTCCTATTATGATTATCGGGCAAATAAGTTCTAAAAATACTCAAGCCGGTGATATGTTTCAGGCAAAGCTCGCTGATAATATTATTGATGAAGAACATCATATTTTGTTATCAAAAGATATTAAGTTCGTAGGAAAAGTACTTGATACAACTAAGGCAATGGGACTTATCAGAAACGGTGAAATGATATTTGAATTATCTGCAGCAAAAAAAGACGGAAATTTTACCAGAATTCTTGCCGTAGCGGAATATGAAGCAATTATGGTTGAGGCAAATAAAGTCTTAAAAGCCGCTAAAGTTATATTTAAAGGCAGAAATTTTATTGCTAAAGACGGTCAAATTCTGTATATTAAATTATATAGACCTATAAGAGCAAATATAGTTACCGGTGAAATTTTAGATTAATTAATAGATTTTTCTTTGTTATAAACACCCATGTCAGCAAGTGCTTTTAGAAAACTTTGTGCGGTAGCTTTTTGAACTTCAGGCGGAACAACCCTTAAAAGTTCTACGGTTCTTGATATAACAGGGTCTTTATCGTACCAGCGGTTACATACTTTTGGTCTTACCATTTCATAAAATTTATCAATAGCTTCTTTAGAAACTTTTTTTTCTATTTCGGATAAAAATATTTCTGCTTGAGATTTTAACTCATTCTGATAATTTTGAAGGAGATTAATTACTTCAAGCAAAACAGGGTCATGATCATACCATCTTTTATAATTGTGATTCACTTAGATTTCCTTTATTTTGAGCGATAATTGCAGAATCATCTTCATCAAATCTGATAATATCTGCTCCTATCATTTTAAACTTATCTTCAAGAAGTTCGTAACCTCTATCTATATGATAAATATTTTCAATAGTGCTGACTCCATCTGCCATCAAAGCTGCAACAACAAGAGAAGCACCCGCTCTCAGGTCAGAAGCTTTAAGATTAGCACTTGTAAGGTTTTTTACGCCTTTTACTAATGCGTGATTTCTTTCTTGGTGAATATCAGCCCCCATTTTTCTTAGTTCGGGTACTTGCATAAATCTGTTTTCATACAAGCTCTCAGTAATAATACTAACTCCGTCAGCGACCGTAGCTAAAGACATTGCCATTGATTGTAAATCGGTCGGGAACCCGGGGTAAGGCTGTGTTATTATATTTATTGCTTCAAGTCTTTTTTTACAAGATACTTCAATTGATGTAGGGTCTACTAATTTTATATCAGCCCCCATTTTTGTTAATTTTGAAGTATAAAAAGTTAAGTGGTTAGGGAATATATTTCTTATAATTCCTTTACCTTTTGTGGCAATGAATGCAGCCATATAAGTACCTGCTTCTATACGGTCGGGAATTGTTGTATATTCAACAGGGTGTAAATCTTCCTGTTTAACACCGTTAATAACAATTTCCGATGTGCCCGCACCTGTTATATCAGCCCCCATTGCATTTAAGAAATTAGCCAAATCTGCAATTTCTGGTTCTTGAGCTGCATTTTGTATTCTTGTAGCACCTTCTGCCATTACTGATGCAAGCATTATATTTTCTGTTGCCCCAACAGAAGGAATATCCAAATAAATATCATTTCCGGTTAATTTTTTGGCTTTTGCATGAACATAACCGTTTTCAATTTTTATATTTGTTCCTAAAGCTTCAAGTCCTTTTATATGAAAATCAACTTTTCTTTCCCCTATTGCACAACCTCCGGGGAGAGCAACTATAGCTTCTTTACATCTTCCTACTAACGAGCCTAAAACAACAAATGATGCTCTCATTCTGCTAACCAGTTCATAACTTGCAGTAACGCTGGTTATATTTGTTGCATCTATTGTTACTGATTTTTCATGCTTATCATATTTTGTCTTTGCTCCGAGTTGTTCAAGAACATTAAGCATTATTACTACATCAGTTAATTCGGGAACATTATATAATTTTGTTTCGCCTTTTGTAAGTAATGCGGCTGCCATTAATTTGAGCACTGCATTTTTTGCACCGCTTATTGTAACTTCTCCTTTTAAAGTTCTTCCACCTGTTATCCTAATCTTTTGTGTCAATTTTCCTCCCCAAGGACGGACTTTTTCAAATTTATATATTTACTATAATATAATAATATAATTTCTTTATTTGAGGGTAAATAGATTAACTATTGTAAACACTTTATATTATATCATTCAAATGCACTATATTCTTAGTTCTAATTTAATTATAAAATAGATGTGGGAGATAATAATGAAATCAGATAAAGAAATACTACAAATAGCAAAAGAGGCGTCAAAAAATGCTTATTGCCCATATTCAAAATTTCCTGTCGGGGCATGTGCTTTATTTGAGAGCGGAAATATATACTCAGGCTGTAATATTGAAAATTCAAGCTATGGTTTAACTCTTTGTGCCGAAAGAAACGCAATTTCTAACGCAATAGCTCAAGGAGAAAAAACTAAACTTGTTAAAATCGCAATATATTCTCCTAAATCAACAAAATGTTTTCCTTGCGGAGCATGCAGACAATGGATTCAAGAATTTTCCATGGGCTGTAATACGGAAATTATTTTGGAAAATGAGGACTTAAATGAAGAGTTGTACCATATAAATGATATATTCCCTTATTCATTTAAGTTGATATAATTAATATACGAGACAATAAGAGGGTTGGTAATGGCAACAGATAATTCCATTAATTTTGAAGAAATAGCAGATTGGTTAAAAATATATAAATCAACGGAAGATGAAAAGCAGAAAAAGCATCTTCAAAATGTCATTACGCTTACGGCAATGCCTTTAGTTAAAAAAATAGCAAGAGGCTTAGCAAGAAGAAATACTGACCCTGTTGAAGATATTATTCAAGTGGGCTCTGTAGGGCTTGTTAAGGCTATTCAGCTGTATAATCCTAAAGTAAGTGAAAATTTTAAAACTTACGCTACATACCTTATTACGGGTGAAATAAGGCATTATCTCAGAGATAAGGTTTCTATGATAAAAGCCCCGCGAGAAATATACGAACTTGCATACCGTGTTAATAAATTAATGCAAAAAATGAAAGATGAACAAGGTAATGAACCATCCGAAGTTGTTTTAGCCGAAGAACTCGGTACTTCCGTAGGTAAAATAAAAGAAGTTATTGATGTTGAAAGAAGAAAACAAACTATTTCGCTTGACCAAGTTGTTTCAACGGGCAATGATGAGTCATTATCTTTATTTGATAAAATAGCTGACGATAATCATTATAATTTAGAATCATTTCAGGAAGATAAAATTTTGCTGAATGATGCTATAAAAAGACTTGATGTTAAACTTCAGGAAGTTGTTATTCTCAATTATTTTGAAGATATGAGTCAAACTCAAATCGCGGCAAAACTTGGCATTTCACAAATGCAAGTTTCAAGAAGATTAAAAAAAGCTCTTAACATGCTTCTTCAAATATTATCAGAAAAAGAGAAATAGTCCGGTAAAAATTATGTTTGAAATTTTATTAATAAGTTTTTTTGTTGTAGTTACAGGTGCTTGTATAGGAAGTTTTTTAAATGTTGTTGCACTAAGGTCAATATCAGGTGAATCAATCGTATTTCCGTCTTCAAAGTGTCCTTTGTGTAATGAACCTATTAAGTGGTACGATAATATACCTGTTTTATCTTATTTCCTTACATTTAAAGGAAAATGCAGACATTGCGGCGGTAAAGTAAGTGTTCAATACCCTATAGTAGAAGCTTTGAGTGCAGCTATTTTTTTAGCTGTATTCTTAGCCTTCGGTTTCAGTATTAAATCTCTTTTATTATTAATATTATTCAGTATCAGTATCGTTATTTGTATTACCGATATTAAAGAAGGTGTTATTCATGAAGTTCACAGCTGGATATTAATAATCTTTTCGATTATAGCTTCATTATACTTTAACGGTATAAATAATTATTCTATTTGTGCTATAGGTTTAATATCAGGTGTTGTTCTTATGGAGGTGCTTGCTAAAGTATCTTATTATCTTGTAAAAAAAGATACAAAATCTGAAGAAGAACAGCAAACGGAAGAACAACAAAATGATAATAACAATGAAGAAGCCGAAAATACAGAAGAAACAGACATTAATGAATATATTAAAAAGAATAAACGGGCATTCGGTGAAGGTGATACATATTTAGCTGCCGCCGTAGGGGCACTTTTAGGTTGGAAATATTTATTAGCTTCAGTTGCTTTTGCTGTTATTCTTCAATCTGTCGGTATTTTACCTCAATTTATTAAAGGTTTATATGAGAAAAAAGAATACAGATTGCTTGTTTCTTTGTCTTTATTTATTATTTTTGTTTCTGTATATTGGATTTTATCTAATATTTTTAATTTAAATTTATATGTTATATTTGCTTTTGTTATAGCAATTATTTTCTTTGCACTTGATTGTATAATGAGGTTAAAGAAAACTGTCAGCAATAACGGGTTTTCGGTTATACCGTTTGGACCTGCTTTATTAATATCAATGTTTTTAATGTTATTTTTCGGCAGATACATAGTTTCATTTATAAAAGGAATTATTTTGATATAAAAAAGGGGCTTTATAAAGCCCCTTTTTTTATTCTTTATTCTTTAGTGCTTCTCTGACTTTTTGGTCAATTTCAGCTTCAAGTTTTGGGTTTTCCGCAAAGATTTCTTTAACTTTATCTCTGCCTTGACCTAATTTTTCATCATTATAACTGAACCAAGCACCTGATTTCTTAATTATATCAAGGTTAACTGCCATATCTAAAATACAGCCTGATTTACTTATGCCTTTACCGTAAATAATATCAAATTCTGCAATTCTAAACGGAGGAGCTACTTTATTTTTAACAACTTTAACTTTAACTCTGTTACCGATTTCTTTATCATCTTTTTTAAGAGTTTCTGTTTTTCTTATATCAAGTCTTATACTTGCGTAATATTTAAGAGCGTTACCACCTGTAGTGGTTTCGGGGTTGCCGTACATAACACCGATTTTTTGTCTTAACTGGTTGATAAAAATAACGGTTGTATTTGTCTTGCTAACGATACCTGTTAATTTTCTTAAAGCCTTAGACATTAATCTTGCTTGAAGCCCCATTTGTTTATCTTCCATAGCTCCTTCAATTTCATCTTTAGGAACTAATGCGGCAACTGAGTCAACAACTACAACATCAACCGCAGCAGAACGAACAAGTTCTTCGGTTATTTCCAACGCTTGCTCGCCTGTATCGGGTTGAGATATTAAAAGTTCGTCAACATTTACGCCTAAATTTCTTGCATATTCAGGGTCAAGAGCATGTTCTGCATCAACAAATGCAGCAATCCCGCCTTTTTTTTGGCATTCTGCAACTATGTGCTGTGCAAGAGTTGTCTTACCCGAAGCTTCAGGTCCGTATACTTCTATAATTCTGCCTCTGGGTACTCCGCCTATGCCTAAAGCCACATCTAATGATAAAGCCCCTGTTGATATTGTTTCAACATTAACGGCGGGTTTATCTCCCAAACGCATTATTGAACCTTTTCCAAAGTCCTTTTCTATTTTATCTATAGCTACTTTTAGTGCTTTTTTTCTTTCTTCCGAAACATTTACCGTTTCTTGTTCCTGTTCTTTTTCTTTTGTTACCATTTTTTATTCCCTTTTTCTACACTCAATATTATATCATTCGGCTATAGAAAAAAGTATTATTTTACTTTTTGCAACATTATGTATTATTTTATGTTAGGCAAATGTTTTTTTGATAAAATTATTTCAGTATTTATTAAGGGGATATTTATGAAGAATAAAATAATTATGTTTTGGGCGATAGTAATATTAACTATCATTTCCGCAGTAATTATAAAAGTTAAACCTATACCGTTAGGTCTTGATTTAGTCGGCGGTTCTAGAATAGTTTTAGAAGCTCAAACAACAGAAACCATAGCAAAAATTACTCAAGATATGATGGACGGATTAAAAACGGCACTCGAAAGCAGAGTTAACGCTTTGGGAGTATCGGAAACAATGATTCAGCAAATGGGTGATAAGAGATTGTTAATTGAAATTCCAAATATTTCTGATCCTAAACTTGCAAGAGAATTTTTAGGAGAAACTGCGGAACTTGAATTTAAAAAGCCGATTCTTGATGATGAGGGAAATGTCAGAGGCTGGGAACCTTCAGGACTTTCCGGTGAAGATTTAAATAAAGCGGAAGTAGGTACTGATGCTGCCGGTAAATGGCTTATTGCTCTTGAATTTAACGGTAAAGGTGCCCAAAAATTTGCTAAACTCACAAGAGAATTTAGAGGTTTCCCCATAGCAATTTATTTTAACGGAGAAAGTATTTCTGAACCTGTTGTTCAACAGGAAATAAACGGCGGGCATGCTCAAATAACTGGTGATTTTACACATGACCAAGCTAAAAAAACGGTTGATTTATTAAATGCCGGTGCACTGCCTGTCCCTGCTCAAATTATTGAAGAAAATACGGTTGGTCCTACATTAGGTGCTGACAGCTTACACAAAAGTAAAATAGCAGGTTTAATAGGTATCGCAGCCGTAATGCTGTTTATGCTTGTTTGGTACAGAGTTCCCGGGTTAATTGCTAATATTGCTCTTGTTATTTATTCGTTAATTGTATTTGCAATATTTAAAATGGTTCCCGTTACTCTTACTTTAGCAGGTATTGCTGGCTTTATTTTGAGTATAGGTATGGCTGTTGATGCTAATATATTGATATTTGAAAGAACTAAAGAAGAATTAAAATCGGGCAGAACCTTGTTCACTGCGATAAATTCAGGGTTTGACAGAGCTTTTACAAGTATTTTTGACTCTAATATGTCTACGGTTTTAATCTGTGTTATATTATATTTCTTAGGCTCTAATATAGTTAAAGGCTTTGCACTTACTCTTGCAATAGGTGTTTTAGTTAGTATGTTTAGTGCAATTACTGTTACTAAGAACTTTATGCACCTTATGTTCGGTACGGGGCAATTGAAATATCCTTGGTTATTCGGTTTAAAAGAAGCTGATATTAATGAAGCTTATCAGGCAGCGGAAACTAAACGCGAAAATGCTAAGTTTGGAGTTTTAGATTAAGAATTTAAGGAGAATAAAATGTCATACAGTGTTTTAGACACAAAAAAAATTATAAATGTTGTTAAATATAAATGGCTTTGGATTGCTATTTCGGTTATATTTTTACTCCCCGGAATTATTGCAATGCTTTGGTCAATGAAAACATATCCTACTCATACTCCGTTATTGGTTGGTATTGATTTCACGGGTGGTACTATTATGAAATATGCCGTTAATAAAGAAGTCTCAACTAATGATATAGGTACAATAAGATTAAAGTTAACAAAAAATGATATAGAAAGTCCTGTTATTCAGGTATTAAAACCTGTTACGGCAGAAGAAAACTCAAACATTAAAAATATTATTTCCGTAAAAACAAAATTTGCGGCAGAAACTCAAAACGAAACAATAGATAAAGTTTCAAGTGTTATATCTTCTGATTACCCTAATGCTCAACTGGTAGAGGTAAGTTCTGTCGGACCTGTTTTGGGTAAACAATTATTTATTAATTCTTTAATTGCCGTATCACTTGCTCTTTTAGCTATAATAATATATTTAACGGTAAGATTTCATTTTGAATTTGCAATTGTAGCTTGTGTGGCATTATTCCATGATGTATTGTTTGTTGCGGGTGTTTTCTCGATTTTAGGATTATTCTACGGAGTTACAATCGACAGTTTGTTTATAACGGCAATTTTAACGGTTCTTGGATATAGCGTTAATAATACAATCGTTGTTTTTGACAGAGTAAGAGAAAATCTTAAATTCTATTCTAAAAAAGCAACTTATGATGAAATAGTTAACGCATCGGTTAATCAAACTTTGGCAAGAAGTATTAATACATCTTTAACAACCTTAATAACCTTGTGTGCCTTATACTTCTTGGGCGGGGTTACAACAAAAGATTTTGTTTTGGTTTTAATTATAGGTGTAATTGCCGGTACTTATTCAAGTATATTCTTGGCTAACGCTTTGATAGACTTATGGCATAATGCACAAGAAGCTAAAAAAGCTAAAGCGAGTGCATAATGGCAGAAGCTGAATCTTTAGCGGAATTTATTCGTTCTAAACGTGAAAAAATCGGGCTCTCTGTTATCGGTTTATCAAAAAAAACAAGTTTAACAATTGAGCAGATTGAAGATATTGAAGCGGGTAAAGATTTATTTCTGCCCGCTACAATAAGACAAAAACTGGCAAAAGGTTTAAAGGTTAATCCTGCTGAAATTAAAGAATACGAAAGAGTTCTTATAGGCTCTTACGATAAAATTACTCCCGATTATATTAACGGTATAAAAAAAGCGATTTTATCGGGTGATACGGAAAATTTAAGATGCCCTATTTGTTCTTCTAAACTTAATACTAAAATAGTCAGACTTTTAGACCTTGAAAATAATATTGCATTGCACCCTAAGGCACAATGCAGTAAATGTTCTTTTCAAATTAAATAATT